>DATAPR010000011.1:0-1941 GCA_036265105.1 Sphingomicrobium sp. | reverse complement strand
TCGAGAAGACCGCGCTGATCCGCGTCCGTGCCGGCATTTCCTTTGCGCTTGCCGAGGCGATGGACGATGGCCACTGCGGCCTGCCGAACGAGGAGCTTCTCGCCCTGGCGGTAGAATTGCTCGAAGTTCCGGCTGAGCTGGTCGAGACAGCACTCGGACTCGAACTGCAGGACGGCGCGGTAGTAGCCGACGATCTCGATGGGCGGCGCTGCGTGTTCCTCGCCGGCCTATATCGGGCCGAAAGGGAAATTGCCGAAAAGCTCAACGCATTGGCGGCTGGAAAGCCATCTTGGCCGTCGATCGATGCTGATAAGGCGATCCCGTGGGTCGAGAAGCGGACGAAGTTGGCACTCGCCGAAAGCCAGATAGAGGCCGTCCGTGTTGCGCTCGCCTCGAAAGTGGTGGTGATTACCGGCGGCCCAGGTGTGGGCAAGACGACGCTGGTCAACTCGATTCTCAAGATCCTCCTCGCGAAGACCGTCACCATCGCGCTATGTGCGCCTACCGGTCGCGCCGCCAAACGACTGTCGGAGAGTACCGGGCTCGAAGCAAAGACAATCCACCGCTTACTCGAAACTGATCCGAGGACCGGAGCTTTCCGGCGAACCGAGGAGGCGCCGCTCGACTGCGATCTGGTCGTTGTCGACGAGACCTCGATGGTTGACGTGCCGCTGATGCGGGCTCTCCTGCGCGCCTTGCCGGCCGAGGCTGCACTGCTACTCGTCGGCGACGTCGATCAACTGCCTTCGGTCGGGCCAGGGCAGGTGCTGACTGATATCATTGCTTCGAGTGCCGTGCCAGTCGTGCGCTTGACCGAGGTCTTCCGCCAAGCTGCCGAGAGCCGGATTATCATCAATGCACATCGCATCAACCAGGGTCTGATGCCGGATCTTGCTCCTGTCGAAGGCGGCGACTTCCACTTCGTTGATGCGGCGGACCCGGAAGAAGGCGCGCGAAAGATGCTGGCGATCGTGCGAGAGCGCATCCCGAAGCGCTTCGGGTTTGATCCGATACGCGACATCCAGGTGCTCTGCCCGATGAACCGGGGCGGCCTCGGCGCTCGCTCGCTCAATGTCGAGCTTCAGAAAGAGCTGAACCCGCCCGGCGAGATCCGCATCGAGCGCTTCGGCTGGACCTTCTGTCCGGGCGACAAGGTCATGCAGGTCGAGAACGATTACGACAAGGACGTCTATAACGGCGATCTCGGGGTCGTGTGCCGCATCGATATGGAAGAGGGCGAGCTCGTCGCCGATTTCGATGGCCGCGAAGTCACCTACGGCTTTGGCGAGCTCGATGAGCTGGTGCTGGCCTATGCGACGACAATCCACAAGAGCCAGGGCTCGGAATACCCAGCCGTCGTGATCCCGCTCAGTACCCAGCACTACCCGATGCTGCAACGAAACCTGGTCTACACGGGGGTGACGCGCGGCAAGCGCCTCGTGGTGCTCATTGGGCAGCGGAAGGCACTGGCAATCGCCGTCAAGGGAGCGCGGACACGGAGGCGCTGGTCGAAACTACGGGAGTGGCTGATTGGCAGCGTGACGCCAGCACGAAGAGGGTCGGCGGCTGACTGACATTTACGTCGATGGTGATGCGTGCCCGGTGCGCGATGAGATCTACCGCGTGGCGACGCGTCTCAAGGTCGAAAGTGTTCGTCGTCTCGAATGGCTCACGACCAATCCGGCCACCTGGGATTTCGAACGTGAGCATGGTTGTCGTCGGCGACACTGCAGATGCAGCCGACGACTGGATTGCCGAGGGCGTCGGGACCACGGATGTATGCGTCACCTCCGATATCCCGCTGGCATCGCGCTGCCTCAAAAAGGGAGCGCGCGTCGTCTCCCCGATCGGAAAAGAGTGGACGGAAGCGAATATCGGTAATGCGCTTGCCGGTCGGGAAATGGCGCAGCACCTGCGAGAGCTGGGTACGACTACCCGGGG
>DATAPR010000010.1:0-1528 GCA_036265105.1 Sphingomicrobium sp. | reverse complement strand
GGTCGGAACTCTCCTATCCGGCGGGTGACGGCGTGTCCGAGACCGGGTTGACCGAGATGCTCGGCAGCGACCTCGGGGTCAGAGGGCGCGACCTCGGCGCCGAGAGCATGTTCGAATACGGCGCCAGAGTTGGCTTTTGGCGCCTCCATAGGACTTTCACGCGCTTCCGGCTGCCGGTGACAATATTTGGTTGCGCGCGGGCCTTCGAGGCGAACCCGCCGGCGGCCGCAGCGATCGCTGCCAGCGACTGGGACATCTGCAGCCATGGCTATCGCTGGACCAACCATCCCGGACTGCCGGAAGACGAGGAGCGCAGACAGATCGCGGCCGCCATAGAGCTGATCCGGCAGACCACCGGAAAAACCCCCGTGGGCTGGTACTGTCGCTACGCGCCCTCGGAAAACACCCGCCGCCTGCTGGTCGACCATGGCGGGTTCCTCTACGACAGCGATACCTACAATGACGAACTGCCTTATTGGGTGCGGGTGAATGACCGCCCGCACCTCGTTGTGCCGTATTCGCTGACCACCAACGATTCGAAATTCGGCCGCGGCGTTTTCGGCTCCGGCGAAGATTTTTTCGCGTTTCTGCGCGACAGCTTCGATGTCCTCTACGAGGAAGGTGCGGAGCGCCCGCGCATGATGTCGGTGGGGCTGCACATGCGGTTGACAGGACATCCCGGCAGGGCGAAGGCGCTGATCCGCTTCATCCAGTACATCCTCGGGCACCCTCAGGTGTGGATATGCCGGCGCGAGGACATCGCCCGTCACTGGGTGGCCCGCTTCCCGGCTCCAGCGT
Organism: Sphingomicrobium sp.; assembly: GCA_036265105.1. Lineage (GTDB taxonomy): Bacteria > Pseudomonadota > Alphaproteobacteria > Sphingomonadales > Sphingomonadaceae > Sphingomicrobium. The sequence continues at coordinate 730 of DATAPR010000010.1, read as the reverse complement.
GAGGGGTTGGTTCCTCATGTCACAAAACTGAAACGGAGACAGAGCTAAATCCGAAGATTGAGCGATTTGAGGTGCGGGGGAGGGGTCGTGAAACCGTTCGTTTTGATTCTGTCGATGCTGGCGTCGATGATTGCCGGGCTGGCCTCGACTGCCAGTGGCGCGGGGATCGAGAGCATTGAGAACATCGTTGTGATCTATGCCGAGAACCGCAGCTTCGACAATCTGTACGGCTTCTTCCCTGGCGCCAACGGCCTGTCCGGGCTCGCGCTGGAGGCTTACACGCAGCGCGATCGCGACGGATCGGTGCTCAAGGAGCTGCCGCCGATTTGGGGCGGGTTGACGGCCAAAGGGGTCGAGCCGGCTGTGACCCAGGCCCAGACGGAGCACCTGCCCAATGCGCCCTTTGCGATTGACGACCCTAAGGGGTTCAATCTGCCGCTCGGCGTCACCACCCGCGATTTGTGGCACCGCTTCTACGAGAACCAGATGCAGATCGCCGGCGGCAAGAACGACCGCTTCGCCGCCTATGCCGATTCCGGCGCGCTCGTCATGGGCCATTACGCGAGCACCAAATTGCCGCTGTGGGATGTGGCGCGACAATATGTGCTGGCCGACAACTTCTTCATGGGAGCGTTCGGCGGCTCGTTCCTCAATCATTTCGCGCTGATCTGCGCTTGTGCGCCGACTTATCCAAACGCCGATCAGAGCCCGGCCAAGGGTTCGATCTCGG
>DATAPR010000009.1:0-63720 GCA_036265105.1 Sphingomicrobium sp. | reverse complement strand
ATCGAACTACAGCAAACGACATCTCTGGCAGCTTCTGCGAGTGAGCTGGCTTGCGCCGGATATCACCGCCGCGATCATCGAAGGTCGCCAACCGGCGACGCTGACAGGTCGACGTCTGCTGCGGGCTCCTGACGTGCCGCTCTCATGGCAAGACCAGAGACGGTACTTCGGCTTTGGCTAAGACCTATTTCTTCTTGCGCGACCGGGAACCCTTCTTCGCTTGCGAAAGGTCAGATCCGGCGACGGTTTTCTCAGACTTGCTGGATTTCTTGCTCTTGAGTTCTTTCGACGCTTTCGACGCCGATTTCTTTCCCGTGACCATAACTCGCTCCAAACGTGAGCCCACGAGGAGAAATCATAGTCCCGCTCGATGTTCCGTTCTCGTTGGAAGCATCTGCAACTGGTGGCTGCGAAATCGGCCCTCAGAGAATCTGACCGATATTGCGCCTGCATCAAGCCGCCAAAATGCTCTCTTGGCGCGAGCGACTGATGCTCGATTGGGTGCAAGTCGCGGTACTTGGGGGATAATTGAGGCGCTTGCACGAGGGTGTCCGCGCCTGTCTCAGATTGCGCCGAGGGAGTGGTGCCGCTTAGGTGACTCGAACACCTGACCCCATCATTACGAATGATGTGCTCTACCAGCTGAGCTAAAGCGGCTTGCTCGTCTCTAAGGAAAGCGCGCGCCCACTAACAGCGCGCCGCGCTTCGGGCAAGCATCGGATAAGGCCGGAAAGCGCCAACAAACATGCTTAACGCTTTCGTAACGTGGGTCGGCCATTTTGCTTCGAACTGGAGGAAGTGGGACCAGAGCAGGCATGGAAAGCTATCGGGAATATCCGAGCGATTTCGAACCGGTGTCGTCGAGCGAAGCTTCACCGGCGCAGGACGTTACCGCGGCGATCGGAAGTGACGAGCGGCGTATGCACGTGCGCGCCTACAATTACTGGGTATCGCTCCTCGACGGCCGTGACTTCCCCTCGATCGAGGACCTCGAGCCCTCGGACGTCAGTGATTTCGCGGCGAACAGCGTTCTCCTCGATTTCACATGCAGTCGCGACGATGCTGCGATCCCCTACATCGGAGGTTCGATCCGCGATGAGTGCGGCCTTAGCGAGGACACGCGAACGATCAGCGATGTGCCGAGCCGCTCGCTGCTCTCACGCCTCACCGACCATTACCTGCAAATCATCGCCAACCGAGCGCCGATCGGCTTCGAGGCTGAGTTCGCCAACCAGCGCGAGGAGACGATCTGCTACCGCGGCATCCTGATGCCCTTCTCCTCGGATGGAGACACGATCGACTTCATCTATGGCGTGATCAACTGGAAACGCCAGGGCGCCGATCAGCTTGAGGCGACGCAGCTTCCTGTGGTCGAATTCGAACAGCCGGATGATCAATTCGAAGACGAGCGCCTCGAGCTGACCGAAGCGTCCAGCGATCGGCCGCTCGAGCTAACCGATGTCGCCGATCTCCCAGAGTTCAAGACAGAAGTCGCGCCCGAGCACGAAATCGAAGGCATCGACGACGCACCGAAAACCGCGATCGTCCATTTCTCATGGGAGGACGGACCGCTCGCCGACGTCGAAGAGGGGGCACCCCGGGTCGAGCTCGACGAGAATGCGGGGCTTGCTGATCGTCTCTGGGCTGCGCGCGAGACCGCCGATGCTGTAAAAGCGGGCGAGGGCAGGACTCGCGCCGCACTCTACCATGCTCTTTCGCTCGCCTACGACTTCGCGCTTGCCGCACAGCAAAACGCCGAGGAGTATGCCGAGCTCCTCGACGAATCTGGCGTCAAAGCTCAGGCCCGCGCGCCTATGACTCCCATCGTCAAACTCGTGTTCGGGATCGACTACGACAAGGCGAGGTTGACCGAGTTCGCGGCCGCTCTCTCCTTTGCTCTTCGCCAGGACGTCGCGTCGGGCGCTTTCCAGGATCTGATTGAGAAGCAGGCGGGCGGGTTGAAGGCGCTGGTCGCAGCCGAGCGCCACGCGCGTCGGCCGGAACCCAAAGCGGACACCAAGGGTGAAGTCGCTCGAGCACGGCTCAGAACAGCTCCGCCGATCTCTCTAGCCGACGTGTCTAATGAAAACGAATTCGCGGTCGTGATCACCCACCGCGGAGCGGACGGACGTCACGAGCCCGTCGCTGTCGTCGAGGACGATGCTCTGATCGAGCGCGCCATCCGCGGGGCAATCTAGGAAGCAATTCCGCACTTCTCGGGTAGGAGCGGGGTTGTTCGCTCACGAACGGCGGGTTTATAGGCGCGGCCGACCTCAAAAGACCTCCGGAGCAGAATTTCAGCATGACGGCACACGCGCGCCTGGACCCGCCGCTGGTCGAATCGATTCGAAAGGCGCTGACCGGACATGCCCTTCCGGGTGAAACGCAGGGACTCTCCAAGGAAGGGGAGCGGCAGGCCGCCGAATTCATTGCCGAGGTCGCGGCCAAGAGAAAACGCGGCGATCTTGCACTCAAGATCGAGTCGACGGGAGGCGAGGCAGGCCGACGCCGGATGCGCATCGCGATCATCAACGATGACATGCCGTTCCTCGTCGACTCGGTCGCGAACGCGATCGCCGCCCGCCAGCTGACGATCCACCGGTTGCTTCACCCTGTCGTCTGCGTCGATCGCGACGAAAACGGCGAACTTGAACTGGTAGAGCCGCTTTGCGGCGACAAGCATCGCCGCGAATCCATGATGTACTTGGAGCTCGACCGCGCTGACGCGCGCGGACGCCAGGAGCTCGCTGCAGATCTGAGGCGCGTTCTTCACGACGTTCGGCTTGCTGTTCGTGACTGGGAGTCGCTCCAGTCCCGCATGCGCGCGGATACCGCGGCAGCCGAGCCAGAAGGTGCGGCGCTTTTGAACTGGTTCGCCGACGGGGCCATGACTCTCCTCGGCTACCAAGTCGAAAGACCATATGAAGCGCCTTCCGACACACTTGGAATCTTCAGTATCCCAGGAGCTCCGACCGACGAGGGCGGCTGCCTCGGTGCGATGAACTATTTCGAAAACGGCGGCGAGGCGCCGCTGATGGCAAAGGCCGAGCGCAAGTCGACCGTTCACCGCCGAGTTCCGCTCGACCTCGTCGTCGTGCCCTTGAAGGAAAACGGGAAAATCACCGGGATCGGGGTTCATGCTGGTCTGTGGACCAGCGAGGCTCTTCGGGTCCTTCCGGAGGAAGTGCCCGTCCTTCGCGAAAAACTGAAGCAGCTCGATCGCGACTTCGGCTTCGACCGCAAGGGCCATTCGGGGAAAGCTCTTCGACATTCGGTCGCGTCTCTCCCGCGCGATCTCGTGATTGCCATCGACTACGGCTCCCTTCGCGACCTCGTCATGATGGCGATGTCGCTCGCCGACCGCCCGCGACCGGGTCTGATTCAGGTCCGAAGCATCCTTAAGGGCCAGCTCTTCACCTTCGTCTGGCTTCCGCGCGAGGAGCTTAGCACCTCGCGGCGCCTGGCGATCGCGAGGCTTCTGGAAAACGAGGTTGGGCGCGAGATCACCAGCTGGTCGGTCGAGCTTGGTGACGCCGACTTGGCGCTCATCCGCTACACCCAATATATCGACGAAGATGCTCCGCCGCCCGACGCTGAGCTCCTTGATGCCGCAGTCGTCGAGATGGTCCGGGGCTGGTCGCCGGCTGTCGAAGCAGAACTCATCGCGAAGGCCGGAGCGGCGCGCGCGACCCGCCTTGCACTGACATACATTGACGCATTCCCAGACAGTTATCGATCGCGAAGCGCTCCAGAAGAGAGCGCCGCCGACATCCTCCGACTGTCCGGTCTTTCCGACGAGAATGATCGCGACGCCAGGATTTCGCGGATCCCGAGCGATGGTCCGAGGCAGCTTCGTCTGAAGATGTACAGGGCGAGCGGTCTCATCCCGCTCTCGGAAGCCGTGCCGGTCCTTGAGAATTTCGGGTTCCGGGTCCTCGAAGAGCTCCCGACCGAGCTAACGGATGGCATTGGCTTCATCCATGATTTCCATGTCGAAGTCGGAGAAGAAGCCGATCTCGATTCGATCATGGGCCGAACGCACGAGATCGAGCGCGCGATCGCCCATGTGCTCTGCGGGTCGGCCGAGGACGACGAGTTCAACCAGCTCGTCCTCTATGCCGGCCTCGATACGCAGGCCGTTGTCTGGCTTCGCTCCTGGTTCCGCTATCTGCGCCAAACGGGGAGCAGCTTCGGGCTCGTCACGGTCGTCGACGCCCTTCGCCGGGCCCCCAATGCGACACGTGCACTCATTGGCCTCTTCATCGCTGCCCACGACCCGTCGGGAACCGACCGCGACGAGCGGAGCACCGACTATCGCGAGCAGCTCGACCGCTCATTGGCGAAAGTCCGCTCCATCGATGACGACCGGATCCTGAGGCGCCTGAGGGCGCTCGTCCTTGCAGTTCTTCGGACCAACGCCTTCTCTCCGGCCGCTGACGAGGCGCTCGCGTTCAAGATCAATTCGTCGGCCGTTCCGGGGCTTCCGGCGCCGGTTCCGTGGCGCGAGATCTGGATCTACTCACCCCGGGTCGAGGGCATTCACCTTCGAGGCGGTCCCGTTGCCCGCGGCGGGATCCGCTGGTCGGACCGTCGTGACGATTTCCGAACCGAGATCCTCGGCCTCATGAAAGCGCAGCTCGTCAAGAACGCCGTCATTGTTCCGACTGGCGCCAAGGGCGGCTTTTATCCCAAGCAGCTTCCTCCGATCTCCAGTCGCGACGCCTGGCTGTCGGAAGGTACGGAAAGCTACTCCATCTTCATTCGCTCGCTTCTTTCGATCACCGACAATCTCGTCAACGACAAGATCGTCCACCCTCAGCACGTGGTCATCCATGACGGCGACGATCCTTATTTCGTGGTCGCCGCCGACAAGGGGACGGCGACCTTCTCGGATATCGCCAACTCTATCGCACTTGATCGCAATTTCTGGCTCGGGGATGCCTTTGCGAGCGGAGGGTCCAACGGGTATGACCACAAGTCGATGGGGATCACTGCCAAGGGCGCGTGGATCTCTGTCCAGCGGCATTTTCTCGAGATGGGAATCGACGTCCAGTCGGACGAAGTCAGTGTCGCCGGCTGCGGCGACATGTCGGGCGACGTCTTCGGGAACGGAATGCTGCTCTCGCAATCTTTGAAGCTAATCGCGGCCTTCGATCACCGCCATATCTTCATCGATCCCAATCCGAACCCGTCGAAGAGCTGGGCTGAGCGCAAGCGCATGTTCGAGCTGCCGCGCTCGAGCTGGGATGATTATGACCGGTCGCTGATCTCGAAGGGCGGTGGAATTTACCCGCGCACTGAAAAGTCGATTTCCTTGAGCTCGGAGGCGCGCGAGGCGCTGGGAATTGCTCTGAAGGAGATCGAGCCCGCAGCGCTCATCAACGCGATCCTCAAGTCGCCGGTCGACCTCCTCTGGTTCGGCGGGATTGGGACCTACATCAAGGCATCCACGCAGAGCCAATCGGACGTCGGCGATCCGTCAAACGATTCGCTTCGCGCGAATGCGCGGGAGCTTCGAGCCAAGGTCATTGGGGAAGGTGCGAATCTCGCCATCACACAGGCCGGGAGAATCGAGTTCGCCGAACATGGCGGACGGATCAACACCGACTTCATCGACAATAGCGCAGGCGTCGACTGCTCGGACAATGAGGTCAACATCAAGATCCCGCTGAACCGCGAGATGCGCGACGGAACCCTCAGCTTCGAGAAGAGAAATAGCCTCCTCGCAAAGATGACGAACGATGTTGCCGAACTCGTTCTGGAGGATAACCGGCTGCAAACGCTCGCTCTCTCGATTGCGGAAGCGGGCGGAGCGACTGCACTTCCTGCGCACGTCCGGACGATCGAACTTTTGGAGGCTTCGGGCCGTCTCGACCGCCAGGTCGAGGGGCTGGCCTCGAGCGAAGAGCTCCTGCGGCGGATCCAGGAAAATCGCGGCCTCACCCGCCCCGAACTCGCCGTTGTCCTCTCGGTTTCAAAGCTTGTTCTTCAGGACGCCGCCGAGGACCTTCGCCTGTCCGACGATCCCTTGATGGAATCGGACCTGTTCGATGCGTTCCCAAAGCCGATGCGCAAAGCGCATTCGGAATCAATCCGCGCCCATCGCCTGCGCAACGAGATTATCGCGACCAAGGTCGCCAACCGACTCGTCAACCGACTTGGCCCAGGCGTTGCCTTCGACATGACCGAGGAGGAGGGTGCCTCACTTCAGCAGGTCGTCTCGGCCTTCCTCGTCGCCGAAAGGCTCCTTGATCTCGACAAATTATGGAAGGAGGTCGAGGAAGCCTCGCTTCCCGAGACCGTTCGAATCGAGCTCTTCTCGATCGCGGCAGCAAGCATAAGGGCGCACCTTTCCGACGTCATTCGGGCCGCGGCCAGCGAGATGCGAATTTCGGTGCTCTGCAAAACGCTCGAGCCCGGAGTTCGGAAGATCTCCGCTGCGGCAACCAAGCTCATCCGCTCCGAAGTCCGGAATGAGGCTGCTGCCCGTCGCGACCGGCTTCTTGCGCTTGGAGCGAGCGACGAAATCGTCCGCGGCCTCGTGCGCCTGTTCGAGCTCGACGGAGTCTTTGGGATCGCTGCGCTCGCGGCGCGCCAGAAGCTCGACGAGCTTGGAGTCACTCGGGCCTACACGCGTCTCGGGGAGGCGCTCGGACTCGACTGGGCGCAGCAGCAGGTCGCTCGCTTCGTTCCGGCCGATCAGTGGGAGCGGCTCCTGACCGCCGGCCTTGCGCGCGACTTCGAGCAGCTTCGGATCGAGTTCCTGTCGCGCTGTCAGGACAAGGATCTCGACGACTGCGTCGAGAGCTGGATCAATCATTATGGCTCGAGGATCGAACAGTTCCGCGAGCTGGTGAGGCGCGCGCGGGGCGAGGGGCATGTGAGCGCTCCGATGCTCGCGCAGATTGCCGGACAGGCCCGGATCCTTCTCGGCCGATAGGATGCGCATCGCAGTTCTCGTTCCCGCTCCGGATTATCCGGAACCCTGGCGCTGGGCTTACGATCTGGAAGCCGCAGCGATCGAGGACGCTGGAGCGAAAGTCGAGCCCGTCGCTTGGAGCGAAGCAAGGGACCTCAAAAGGTTCGACCTCGTCCTCCCTCTAGTCGCTTGGGGCTACCATCTCGATTATCGACGGTGGCTCGATTTCCTGAGCCGAGCAGAGGACGAGCGACTGCCGCTCGTCAATCCGCCGACACTCCTCCGGTGGAACAGCGACAAGGCCTATCTCGCCGAGCTTTGCGAAGAGGACGTTCCAACCGTTCCTACGATGGCGGTCGAAGCGGCGAGCGATGCCGACCTCGAGGAAGCGCGCCGGCGTTTTGCAACCCACTGGCTGGTGATCAAACCTCCCGTCTCTGCAAGCGCTTTTGGAGCGCACCGTCTGGGGCCGGGCGATGATCTCCCGTGGGAAAGCCGCAAAAAGCCGATGATCATCCAGCCTCTGATCGAGGAGATCGCAAAGACCGGGGAGTTCTCACTGATGCTGTTCGGCGCGGAATATAGCCACGCGGTCGTCAAGCGCCCGCGTGCCGGCGATTTTCGTGTCCAGCCGCATCATGGCGGCGAGACGTGGCCGTGCGCTGCTCCGCCCGATGGCGCGATCGAGCTTGCGAAAGCCGCGCTTGCGGTTGCGCCTGCGCCTTCGACCTATGCCCGGGTCGACATTGTTCCCGACGACGAGGGGACTCTTCGGATCATGGAGCTGGAACTCATTGAACCCGCTCTCTTTCTTGATCATTCACCCGACGGCGGAGCAGCCTTCACCCGCTCAATTCTGAGGCATCTGAAAGAAGCCACTGCCTGATCGCCGAAGTGAGGTTCGGCGGCCGATCCGAAACGAGCCGATCCGCGTCGATTTTAGCGACCAGCGCGTTGACCGCGCAGCCGCGCCTCCGGGCCGCGGCTTCTAGCGCCTTCCAGAACATCGGCTCCAAACTGATCGAAGTCTGGTGGCCGGCGACCAGTACCGAACGCTTTCGGGGCGGAGCGTAGTCCGCCATCAGTACATGTGCTGACCGCCGTTGATCGACAGAGTCGAGCCGGTGACGAAACCGCCATTTTCATCGCAGAGGAATGCAACGCCCCGGGCGATCTCCTCCGCGCGCCCGAGGCGGCCGACCGGAATCTTTGAGACGATCTTGGCGAGGACGTCCTCGGGAACGGCGGCGACCATGTCGGTGTCGATGTAGCCAGGGGCAATCGCGTTCACAGTCACTCCGAAGCGCGCGCCTTCTTGCGCAAGCGCTTTTGTAAACCCGTGGATTCCCGATTTTGCCGCAGCATAATTGACTTGCCCATACTGGCCCGCCTGTCCGTTGATTGAGCCGATGTTGACGATCCGGCCGTACTTGCGCCCGGTCATTCCGTCGAACACGGCTTTTGCCATGTTGAAGCAACCGCCGAGGTTCACATCGATGACCTCCTGCCACTTCGAATGGTCCATCTTGCGCATCGTCCCGTCGCGCGTGATCCCGGCATTGTTGACGAGAACGTCGACGGGCCCAAGGTCACCTTCGACCTGGCGGACACCCTCCTGGCAGGCATCAAAATCGGCGACGTCCCACTTGTAGGACCTGATCCCGGTTCGCTCGGTGAACTCGCGCGCGCGTTCCTCGTTGCCAGCGTAATTCGCAGCGACGTTCATACCCATGTCTTGAAGTGCGATGCTGATCGCTTCGCCGATACCGCGCGTGCCCCCGGTGACGATCGCAACTCGAGCCATGAGGTCCTCCTATTGGTCTTATAAGGGGAGCGCGCTTAGGCTTGGGGCAGCCAGCCCGCAAGCTCGCGCTCGATCAGCCGTTCGAGCATGGAGATGCTTTCAGCAGAATCGTTGAGGCAGTCGAGCAAAGCGAACTCCTCCCCGCCCGCTCTCTTGAACGTATGGCGTCCGCGAATCCCGAGTTCCTCCAGGGTCTCGATACAGTCGGCGCTGAACCCCGGCGTTGCGACCGCGATGCGCCTGATGCCGCGTCCCGGGTAGGCAGCAAGGGTCGCATCGGTGGCCGGTTCGAGCCATTTCGCGCGCCCGAATCTCGACTGGAAAGTAACGTCCACATCACGCCCGAGCGCCTTTTCAAGAAGGCCCGCAGTCTCGACGCAATGCGAGTGATAGGGATCGCCAAGCTCGCGCGTACGGACCGGCATCCCGTGAAAGCTCAGGAGCAGCCGCTCCGGAGCAAAGTCCAGTTCGGCAATCTGCCGCGAAAGGTTGGCGGCGAGCGCGTCGATATAGAGCGGGTCATTATAGTAAGGAGGGAGGGTCCTTACCGCCGGCTGCCAGCGCATCCGAGCCAAAATTCCGAATAGTGCGTCGTTCGCGGTTGCCGTCGTCGCCGCACAATATTGGGGATAGAGCGGGGCCGAGAGGATCCGGGTGCACCCTTCGCCCGCCATCCGCTCGATCGCAGCCGCGATCCCGGGGTGGCCGTAGCGCATCGCATAATGCACGCTGATGGTCGCCATCCGCTTGCGAAGGGCCTCGGCCTGACGATTTGCGATGACTCGGAGTGGTGAACCCTCGTTGGTCCAGATCTGGTTATAGGCTTCGGCCGATTTCTTGGGACGCGTCCGAAGGACCACCCCGTGAAGGATCGGCTTCCACGCGACCTTCGGAAGCTCGATCACTCTGGGGTCGCTCAAAAATTCGGCAAGGTATCGCCTGACGGCCCGCGCCTCGGGCGCATCGGGCGTTCCAAGATTTATGAGGAGTACGCCGATCCCTGGGCCCCGAAGCCCCGCATAGTCGTCAGGCCTGTTCACGCCCGCGTCATAGGATCGAACGGCAACTCGCGCATCCTCTTCCCTGTCGCGGCAAAGACCGCGTTCGCAACCGCTGGAGCAAGGACGCTGGTTCCAAGTCCGCTCACACCGCCCGGGGAATCGCTGCTTGGGATGATCTCGACCTCGATCTGAGGAATGGCAGAAAGGCGCGGCAGGCCCATGGCGCCGATCGGCCGAGCCCGGGGCATACCAGCGACCCACTCGGGTTTGGCGACGCTAGCTTGAGCGAGCCCCCAGAGGAGACCCGCTTCGATCTGCTGCTCGACGAGCGAGCGGTTGACGATCTGTCCGCAATCGACCGCCGCGACGAGCCGGTCCACCTTCACCATTTGGTCGGACCCGATGCTAGCATTGGCAACAAGGCCGATGTGCGATCCGTACGCCGAACAGCCAGCAATCCCCATCGTGCTTCCCGGCGCCCCGCCATCCCATTTGGCAAGGCGCGCAGCGCCCTGGAGACAGCGAGCAAGCCTTCCGTTGTCTCCAAGGAGCGACATTCTGAAGGAGAGGGGTTCAAGCCCCGCAGCATGCGCGAGTTCGTCCGCGAAACTCTCGGTGAAAAAGGCGAACTCCCGAAACGGCGACCCCCTCATATAGCCAGTGCGATAGGGAAGCGCGGGGCTTGTCGCTTCGATTGTGACGTTGGGGATAGCATAAGGCGGAAGTGCGCTGGTCGAAGTCCGGATGAGCTCCCTCTTGTCTTGAATGTCGAGCATTCGGCGAAGCGCGCTTCCCATCCCATCGACGCTCGCGACCTCCATCTTCCACGCAGCGGTGATGCCGTCTTCGCCCGGAAGAGCCATCATCCGGGCAAGCGCGCCCGAAGAAACCAGGTCGTGGTTCTGAGTCGCGCTCTGCGAGAGAGTCGCCTGAACGGGCCTTCCGAGCTGCCTTGCAAGCATGATCGCGTAGGGCATTGCGTCGGGTTCGAGAGCGCGCCCGGCGGGCTCCCCGACGGCCATCGGATACAGGGTCACGTCGGATGATGGAATTCGAGCGGCGAGTGCGGCGGCGTCACGGGACAGACCCGGAGCCTGAGTCGGCACCCAGACCTCGAGCCGATTGCCCGTAAAGCGCGCAGTTGCGCTTAAGGGCTCGAGCCCGAGGTGCTGGGCCGGAGCAACGAAATATGTGGCTGCGAGCGGACGAGAACCCCTGACAGTTCCTTCGTAATCTCCGCGCCGATAGCTCCTTCGATCGCCGCGAGCGAGGGCGTCCTCGAAGAGGTGGCGAAGGTCGGCAGGGTCGCGCTGTCCGGAGAATTCCGGGTCTGCGGAATGCGCGCCTCTTTCGGCCGCCCACCAGTTGGTGGCCACGACCGCGAGCCAATCGGCCCCCGAGGCAATGTGCCTGATGCCGTGGACGCCCTCGATTGCCTGGCGCTTGAAGTGAACGAGGCGGGCGCCGGGAGGGGCAACTCGAACGCTCGCAAAAAGCATGTCCTCAAGACGGACGTCCGCGGCGAAGCGCCAGCTCCCATCGACCTTGGCTGGTCCGTCGAGGCGGGCAAGAGGCTTTCCGATCAATCGCCCCTCGCTGCTTTCCTTGAAGGAAGCGCTCAAGGGAGGCGTCCGGTCCGCCGCTTCTTCTGCGAGTTCGCCGAAGGTGAAGGTTCTCCCCCGGTTCATCACGAAGCCGTCGCCAGTGTCACAGTCAGATGGGTTCACTGCCCAGCGGTCGGCCGCAGCTCCGACGAGCATGGTTCGAGCGACTGCCGCGGCCTTTCGAAGCGGCTGCTCGAAGGCCCGAACCGAAGTTGAACCCGCTGTAATGCGCAGTCTTCCGTCGTCCTCGACCCGGTGCGAGCGAAGCCATCCAAAACCATCGAGCCATCCTTCTTCGTTCGCGAGCGCATTGGCGTAAGCGGCAGTCAGGGGAGCGGGTTCGACCGCGACGAAATCCCAGGATGCACCGAGCTCATCGGCGACGATCTGCGGAAGGCCAGTCCAGATCCCCTGGCCGGTCTCGGACTGGGCTACCGCGATCGTAATTCGGCCATCGCGCGCGATTTTGATGAAATTCCCGAACGCCTCTTCGTTTTGATGCATTTTGAGGTCGGAGCTCAAGTGGCGCGGCCATGCGAAGACCGCGACGACGAGCCCGATTCCGGCGCCTCCGCCAATCAACACTGTCCGGCGATCGATGTTCAACGAGCGTACTTAGCTTTGAGCGCCCGGCGGTCGATCTTGCCCGTTCCGAGGCGAGGCAATGGCGCGTCGACAAAGATGATCCGCTCGGGGATCTTGAACTTCGCGAGGCGGCCGTCGAGGAAAGTTCGAAGGCCCTCCTCGTCCAGCTCCTCGCCGTCAGTTGCAAGAACGATCGCGACCGGCACCTCACCCAAGCGTTCATCGGCGGCTCCGAAAACCGAGACTTCGGCGATCTTCGGGCAGGCATAGAGCTCGGCCTCGACCTCGGCAGCGGAGATATTCTCGCCTCCTCGAATGATGATCTCTTTCTTCCGGTCGACAATGAAGAGATATTTGTCCTCGTCGAGGTAGCCGACATCACCGGTCTTCACGAACCCGTCGGTCGTGAAGAGTTCCTCGGATGCCAGCGGGTTCAGCCAATAGCCCTTGATGTTTGCCGCCGAGCGGATGGCGATCTCTCCGATCTCGCCAACCTCGAGCTTGCGGTCATCTTCGCCGAGAATCGCGACCTCGACGAACGGCCGCGCCGCACGTCCGGTCGAATTGGGCTTGGCGGCATAATTGCTCCAGAAATTCTGGCACCCGACCGCGTTGGTCTCGGTAAGTCCGTAGCCGAGTGCCGGGTGCGCGTGAGGAAATTCCCGGGTCAAACGCTCGACATGGCTGACGGGTCTTGGAGCGCCGCCGGCTGTGATGTCAGTCAGCGACGAGAGGTCATATTGCCCCCGGTCAGGATGGTTCATGAGCTCGAGGCTCATGGTCGGAACGCCGACAAAATAGGTAATCCGCTCTTTCTCGATGAGGCGAAGCGCTTCGAGGACGTCCCACTTGGGCATGATCACCATCGAGCGCCCGATGGCGAAGCTGTTCAGAAGCACGGGGACTTCGCCCGTGACGTGAAAGAGTGGAACGCTAAGAAGAGTCCTCGGTGTCGGTGGCGGGCGGCCTTCCTCTTCGAGAAGGGCGCGAAGAACGATGAGGCCCGTTGCGTAGCTGTAGACACCCGTCGCGACTGCAAGATGCGTTGAGAGAGCGCCCTTGCAGAGCCCGGTCGAGCCCGAAGTGAAAAGGATCGTTGCATCATCCTCCGGACTGATCTCCGGCAGCGGCCCATCGCAATCGCCGACGAGTTCGCTGAGCGCATGCCTCGCCGGAAGCTCGACTTTGACGCTCAGGATGTCGCGGCCGCTGCACTTCTCCACGATCCGCTTTGCGCGCGCCGCGTCGGCAATGATGAGCTTGGGGTCGGCAAGAAGGATCGCATGCTCCATCTCGGAAGGCTGCCACCAGCCATTCAGGAGCGTTGCTATTCCGCCCGCCTTGAGGACGCCCATGTAGGCGAGGATCCAGGCGGGGCAGTTGCGCATCGCAATTCCGACCCGATCGCCTTTCTGAATCCCGCGCGCTGCAAGGCCGTGAGCGATTTCGTCCGAAAGCGCGTCCAGCTCTGCAAAGGTGAATCGCTCGGCGCCCGCAACCAGCGCCTCCGCGCCGGCGTTCAATGCGCAGAATGTCCGGAAGAAATCGGGAAGCGTTGACGGGAAATTTCGGGCGATCGCCCGACCGAGCTCGTCGCGGACGATGACAACGCGTCCGCCGGGCCCGATCACCCGATCAAGTTCCTCGTCGAAGCGACGATCGAGCTCGCTCCTCATCCTCCCTCCGCGCTTCCTTTGCCTTTGCCGACACGCGCCTTATGAGGCGCTCAACATTTAGGGGGAAGCCCTTGCAAGCCCAGTCGGACACCTCTCAGTACATATCCTTCCCGAGCCTCGGGCTTTCGCCCGTGGCTCTGCACATCGGCGCGTTCGATCTGCGGTGGTACAGCCTTGCCTACCTTGCCGGGATCTTCCTCGGCTTCTGGTACTTGCTGAAATTGCTGAAGCAGCCCGGTGCGCCGATGGCGCGCCGTCACGCCGACGACCTCGTCTTCTACGCCGCGCTCGGAATCATCTTTGGCGGACGCATCGGCTATGTGCTCTTTTATAATCTGGGAGAATATCTTCACCATCCGATCGAAATCCTGAAGCTTTGGGACGGGGGAATGTCCTTCCACGGAGGAGTGATCGGAACCTCGCTCGGGATTTTCTACTTCGCGAGAAAGGAAAAGCTCTCCTGGCTTCGGATCCACGATTATGTCGCGTGCTGCGTTCCCTTCGGCCTGTTCTTCGGCCGTCTCGCAAATTTCGTGAACCAGGAACTCTGGGGAGCGCCGACCCACGTTCCCTGGGCGGTCCGCTTCGTCGAAATGACGCCCTATGGACCGATCCTCGGCCCCCCGCGGCATCCAAGCCAGCTCTACGAGGCCTTCCTCGAGGGCATCGTCCTCTTCTCGATCCTCGCAATCCTGTTCTGGAAGAGCGAGGCCCGTTACCAGCCGGGGAAGCTCGTCGGCACCTTCCTCTTTTTCTACGGTTGCTTCCGTTTCGGGATCGAATTCATTCGCGAGCCCGACAGCCAGCTCATCCGATTCACCCAGATGACCGGACTCCACATGGGTCAGTGGCTGTCGATCCCGATGATCCTTGGCGGCCTGTGGCTGATGTGGACGGCGAACGGGAGGCGGGTGCGCGTGGAGCCAGCGGCGGGCACCGCCAGTGTCTCGTAAGACGGCTTTTCTTTGACGCCGCTCGAGCGGGCGCTTCGAGAGCGCATCGAGGCGGAAGGAGGCTTGAGCCTCGAAGCGTTCATGCAAGCCTGCAATGAATATTATTATGCGACCCGCGATCCCTTGGGCGAACGCGGCGACTTCACAACCGCCCCGGAGATCAGTCAGATGTTCGGCGAAGTGGTCGGGGCCTGTCTTGCCGACGCCTGGAAACGCGGCGGAGCTCCGAATGAAGCCGTTTATGCCGAGCTCGGGCCGGGGAGGGGAACCCTGAGCTCGGATGCCCTTCGGGTTCTTCGAGGCGCCGGCTTTAGCGGCGGGGTGCACCTCGTCGAAACCAGTCCGCTGCTCAAGGCCGCGCAGCAGCGGGTCCTGCCACAATCCATCGCCCACGAACGGATCGACGATCTTCCGCCCCGGCCCATCCTCCTCGTTGCCAACGAATTTCTGGATGCGCTCCCGATCCGCCAGTTCATCGGCGCGGTCGAACGGTCCGTGATCATCGAAGATGGCAAGCTCGCCTTCGATCGCGACGGCGAGATCGTCGAGGATTCCCCGGCGCGAATGGAGGCGGTCTCTTCAATCGCGCGCCATCTCGCCGAGCACGGCGGCGTCGCGATCTTCATCGATTATGGACATGAGGCAAGCAGTCCTGGCGATACCCTGCAGGCGGTTCGTGACCACGAATTCGTCCCCGTGCTTGAAAGCCCTGGCGAAGAGGATTTGACGGCCCATGTCGATTTCGAGGCGATTGCAGGCGCCGCGATGGATTTGGGGGCTCGGGTGACACCCGTCATCTCACAAGGTGAGTGGCTCTTGAGGATCGGAATTGAGGCAAGGGCCGGAGCGCTTTCAAGCGCCAACCCGGAGCGAAGTGATGAGATCAAGGCGGCGCTCGCCCGGCTGACGCAGTCAGAAGAAATGGGGAGCCTTTTCAAGATTATCGCGCTCCATTCGCCCGAATGGCCGGCACCGGCGGGGTTTGAATGAAAAGCTACCGCGACGGGAGAATCGAGGACGCCGCGGCGCTCGATCGGATCTTCGACACGAGCTTCAGGGATACCTTCGCCCATCTTTATAGTCCTGAGGACCTCGACAGCTTCCGCTCGAGCATTGGGCTGGACGACTGGGAAATGCAGCTTGGAGACCGTGCCTTTGCCTTCAGGATCGCTGAAGTAGGCGGCGTTGCGGTCGGTTATCTCAAGCTCGGGCCCTTGAAGCTCTCGGTCGAACCCGAAGGCCCGGCGCTTCTCCTCGACCAGCTTTACATTCTAAAGGATCACCACGGGACCGGCATCGCCCAGGCGCTGATGGATTGGGCCTTGGGCGAAGCCCGCAGACGGGGCGCAGAAGAGCTCTATCTCACCGTCTTTGTCGACAATCACCGGGCGAGAGCCTTCTACCACCGCTATGGATTCGAAGCGGTCGGCCGCTACGACTTCATGGTCGGCAATCACGCCGACGAGGACATCATCATGCGAAAGGCGCTGTGAGCGAAAGGCCCGCCCCAGTCGAAGTCATTCGCGCAGTGTCCCTGGGCCGCCTGTCGCACGGCTTCCTCGGGCGGCGCGGCGGAATCTCCGTCGGCGACTGCGAAGGATTGAACGTCGGCTTTGGAAGCAACGACGACCCAGAAGCGATCGTGGGCAATCGACGGCTCGCAATCGCTGCCCTTCTCCCCGAGGCCGAGCTCGCGACCGTCCATCAGATCCATTCCGACAAGGTCGTCGTCGCCGACCGGGCGTGGGAGCAGGGCGAGCGCCCCCGCGCCGACGCGATGGTGACCGACAAGCCCAACCTCCTTCTTGGGATCCTGACCGCAGATTGCGCGCCCGTCCTTCTTGCGGACCATGCCGGAGTTGTCGTTGGTGCCGCACATGCCGGGTGGCGGGGTGCGCTTGCAGGAGTCACCGACAGGGCGATCGAGGCCATGGAAAGGCTGGGCGCGAAGCGAGCGCATATCCATGCCGCGGTGGGTCCGTGCATCGCGCAGGCTTCTTACGAGGTCGACGAGGCTTTCAGAGCGAAGTTCGTCAAGGACGATAGGGACAATGCGCGTTTCTTTGTGGCAGGTGAGGGCGGAAAGCCGCATTTCGACCTCGAGAATTACGTGGTCCACCGGCTGATCGCCGCCGGCATCGAGGAGATTGAGGGGCTCAATCTGGACACCTACGCGAATGAGGATCGCTTCTTCAGCTACCGGCGCGCGACCCATCGCGGCGAAGCTGATTATGGCCGGCAATTGAGCGCAATCGCGATCCCCGGCTGAGGCTTGATGTTTGCCGGCCTAGCCCCGCCTCGAGGCTCGGGTTAGGGAGGCCGACGAAGGAGATCTCCCCTTGCCTACCGAAGACGAAATCGCGGCCGCCAGCTCCCACCAACGAGCGCCGCGCCCTTCCCCGACGAGCATCGGCAACAGGAAGCTCAACGCGCAGACGATGATGCTCGGCTACGGCTTCGACCCGGAGCTCAGTGAAGGGTCCCTAAAGCCTCCCATTTTCTTGACATCGACCTTCGTTTTCGAAAGCGCGGCCGCGGGGAAGCGCTTCTTCGAGGGCGTCACCGGAAAGCGCCCGGGGGGAGCGGAAGGCCTCATTTATTCGCGCTTCAACGGGCCCAATCAGGAGATTCTCGAAGATCGCCTCGCGGTCTGGGAAGACGCTGACGATTCGCTAGCTTTTTCGAGCGGAATGGCGGCGATCGCAACTTTGCTCCTGACCTTCGTTCGGCCGGGCGATTGCGTCATTCACTCGGGGCCCCTCTATGCCGCGACCGAAACTCTCATCGCCAAGATCCTCGGCCAGTTCGGCGTATCCTGGGTCGATTTCCCTTCAGGAGCGACACGCGAGGAAATCGACGCGGCAATTCTCAAGGGAATGGAGAAGGGTCGGGTTTCACTGATCTATCTCGAAAGCCCGGCGAACCCAACGAACATGCTGGTCGATGTCGAGGCGGTTGCGGCGGCCCGGAACGCCGCCTTTGAGGAGAACGAGCGCCCGCCCATCGCTATCGACAATACGTTTCTGGGGCCGCTTTGGGCAAAGCCCCTGGCTCAGGGCGCCGACCTTTCGGTCTACAGCCTCACCAAATATGTCGGTGGGCATAGCGACCTCGTTGCCGGCGGCCTCGTTGGAAATCGGGATCTCATCAACCAGGTCCGGACGCTCCGCAACACGATCGGAACCATCTGCGATCCCAATACGGCCTGGATGCTTCTTCGGAGCCTCGAAACTCTGGAACTCAGGATGAGCCGGGCCGGCGAAAATGCCGCAAGGGTCTGCGACTTTTTGAAGAGCCACCCGAAAGTCGAGAAGATCGGCTATCTGGGCTTCCTTGAGGAAGGTTCGCGTCAGGCCGACATCTTTCGCCGGCATTGCACTGGCGCGGGTTCGACCTTCTCGCTCTATTTGAAGGGCGGAGAAAGGGAAGCGTTCGCTTTCCTCGACGCGCTTCAGATCGCCAATCTTGCGGTTAGTCTCGGCGGCACCGAGACTCTCGCCAGCGCTCCAGCGGCGATGACCCACCTCTCGGTTCCGGAGGAACGCAAAAGGCAGCTCGACATCACGCCCAATCTCGTTCGGATTTCGATCGGCTGCGAGGATGCTGACGATCTGATCGCTGACTTCGCGAACGCGCTTACGAACGTCTAGCGGCAGATCGCGCTCAAAAATGAGCGAGAGGCGCCAAGCCGTCAGTTTTGGCCGAGATCCCTGAGCAACTCGGTGAACCAGGGCACCGACACATCAAATGACTTGCCGCCCGCGATGCGCTCGAACTCGATCGCCCGAAGCTCACCGCCGCGCTCCTCGTCCTCGCCTATAACTCCAGACTCGCCTCTCAGCGCAGCGTCCACGGCGTAGGTCACGAAGTCGCGGATGAGCGCGAGATCGGCTTCGTTCGCGGCGGCCGACCGGGAGAAATAGCCGCTCTTCTGGACCAGGACCTTGTCGGCGCCGAGTTCGGCGGCGAATTGTTTGGCGAACCACTGGCCCGGATTGATCGTGTCGAGCTGGACGTGTCCGAACGGGTCCTTGGGTACCTCCTCGCCGGCTATCTCAATCTGCGAAACGATTTCTTTCACCCCGGCGCCCTCGGAGATGAAGAGATTGACGCCGTCCTTTTCGTCCATGGTCGTCCGCAGCCGCTTTGTTTCCTCGGCCATGTCGAATGGCCGCTCAGGCAGGAACAGGCCGTGAATGTCCCAGCGGTCTGCGGAATTTTCCAGCCACTCCGAGAACGGCGCCTGGCGGACCCACTGATGGTAGGCGAGCGCCGTTGCTGCGGTCAGCCATCCGCAGTTGCGGCCCATCACCTCGTGGACGATGAGAGTCCTCGGATTCGAGGAATGCTCCGCGATGATGTTTCGAGCGTAAAGAGCGCCCTGCTCCGCGGCGGTCCACGCGCCGAGCGACTGCCGGATCGGAACGATGTCGTTATCGATGGTCTTGGGGAGACCGACCACGGTCAGCTTGTGGCCGTTCCTGTGCAGATATGCCGCGAGGTCGGCTGCGGTGCCGTTCGTGTCGTCGCCCCCGATCGTGTGCAATATGTCAACGGCATCGCGGCTCAGCTGCTCGGCGGCGACGTGCAACGGGTCCTGGCCCGGTTGGATGAGGCCTCGCCTGAGACAGTCTTCGATATTGGTGAGCTTGACCCGGCTGTTTCCGATCGGGCTGCCACCAAAGGCGTGGAGCCGCCCGGCGGCCGCTCGTACCTCGCGCGATACCTCTACTGATTTGCCGGTGAGGAGGCCGGCGTAGCCGTTGAGGTAGGCGATGATCTTCACGTCCGGCGCTATCCTGGTGTAGCGCTCGATGAGGCCGCCGACGGCCGACGAGAGGCAGGGCGCGAGACCGCCAGCGGTAAGCATGGCTACGGTGGTGACCGGCATGGCTACTCCTTTGCCAATTCGTCGCTTCCTCGGCCAGCCCAGTCTCGGCCAAAAACGCCATTGGCGCCCTATCCCTCTTGCTTCTCAATCCTTTCCCGTTCGGCGGCAAAGAC
The DNA here is from genome assembly GCA_036265105.1 of Sphingomicrobium sp. Classification (GTDB taxonomy): domain Bacteria; phylum Pseudomonadota; class Alphaproteobacteria; order Sphingomonadales; family Sphingomonadaceae; genus Sphingomicrobium. The sequence goes on along the minus strand of DATAPR010000009.1, from coordinate 44,174 downwards.
TTAGCTCGACATTTTAGAACTTTGTTAACCATATCGAGCGAGACTCTGCCTTGCGAGCGAGACTCAAGACTCCCGGCTCGTCGGCGGGAGCGACCCGCCCCGAATGGGTCGCTCCCCCACTCTAACCCGGAGGAAAACATGATCGAGCGCGTTATTGCCCGTCCCTACCTGCCCCCGATCTTGACGGCGGTCGTCGTTGGAGCTGGGATTTTACTCGCTTTCTGGTGAGAACGGCCTGCCGAAGGCCGATTCTCCTTTTGAGAGGCGACCCAAGAGAGGTGGCCCCGGCTCGCAGCTTCAAGGAACCGCCATATCGCGCCTTCGCGCCGCTTCCCTTGAACCCAGGCCCAACGCCCCTACGTCGGTTCAAGGGGGCCAAGTGGCAAAGGAGGAAGTGATGACAGTCGAGACCCCGCGTATGGACATCACCAGGATCGCGCCCGAGGCCTACAAACATCTCCTCGGAATCGGCAAAGAGATCGAAATTCACATCGATCCCAAGCTGCACCATCTCCTCAAGCTGCGCGCTTCGCAGATCAATGGCTGCGCCTTTTGCCTTGCCATGCACACCGACGAGGCCCTTCGCGACGGCGAAAGCCCTGAGCGGTTGATGCTGCTCGATGCCTGGAGCGAATCCTCGAAATTCACCGACAAGGAACGCTCGGCTCTCGCATGGATCGAGGAGCTGACCCTGATCGCCGACAGCGGCGCTTCGAGCGAGGCGTTCGACGGGCTCAAGGCGCATTTCAGCGAGGATGAAATCGGGTGGCTGACTCTGGTCGCCGTTTCCATCAACGCCTGGAACCGGATCGCGATCTCCAGTCGCGTACAATATGACCGCAAGCTCTTCGAGCAGCACAATCCCGAGGCGACAAAAACTCCCGAGCCCGCCTAGGCTCGAACGCTGCCACAGCCGGTTGCCGGTCAGCGAGCCGGTATTTCGGTGGGCGGCTGGACGCGCTACAAATACAGCGCTACAGATGTAGCGTATGTTGGATGCGGACCCATGCGTTGAGGGGAAGGGGTTATTGCGAAGGCTCGTTCTATTGGTCGCGCTTCTCTTCAGTCCGATGTGGGCGACGGCGGCCCAGACGCCGCTCTCCGATTTCGTCGGCACCTATGCGGACGGACCAAACCACAGGATCGAAATTGCCCTTGATGCCAAAGGACGGCTCTTGGCTGTCGTCGACGATGCCACCTACCCGCTGAAGATCACGGGAAGAGACGAGCTGACTAACAACGGCGGGGAACGGATCCCGTTCAAGCGCGGAGCCGACGGCGGGGTTACTGGCTACATCGACCACGACCAGTTCCACCAGAAGCTGTCTCCCAGCGTCTCTCCCGACACGATCGCTCTCATCACGACGCCGGCCCGGCCGCCTGGAGAAATCTACCGCTATCGGCCTCCCGTCGATCGTCACGACGGAATTGCAGTCGGCGATATCGCCAAAACCGCGCTCGGCGTTGCAACGGCGCAGCAGATTGTCGGAAAAGTTGCCGCCGGGACCTACCCCGGAGTCCACAGCGTTCTTCTCTACCTCGGCGGCAAGCTCGTGATGGAGGAATATTTCTACGGCTACGACGTCGACCGGCAGCAACAACTGCGATCGGCGACAAAGTCTGTGGTCAGCGCGCTCGCAGGGATTGCCATCGACCGGCGCGAACTCACGCTCCAGACCAAAGCGCTCGATCGTCTCAAGCTGGCGAGATTTTCAAATCCGGATCCGCGCAAGCCCCTCATCACCCTTCGCGACTTTCTGACGATGAGTTCGGGTCTCGCATGCAACGACTACAGCGACGATTCTCCGGGACGCGAAACCGTGCTCGACGACCGGCCGGACTGGATCCAGGCCATGTTCGATCTGCCGCAGATCAACGATCCCGGGAAAGCGGGTTTCTACTGCTCGGGAGGAGTCGCGGTCGTCGGCCGGGTCATTGAAAGAAGCACGAACAGCTATCTTCCCGATTTTGCGGCCCGCTACCTATTCAAGCCGCTCGGAATTCGAGCGAAGGAGTGGGCCTGGAACTATGATTTGACCTCCAACGACAAGGACTTCTCGCAGATCCGCATGCGACCGCGCGACATGCTGAAGCTTGGCATCCTCTATGCCAACGGCGGGACGTGGCACGGTCGGCGCTTGATCTCAAAAGCCTGGGTCGATGCTTCCCTTTCGGCGCAATCCACCGTCGCCGATACCGAATATGGATATTTCTGGTGGCGACCGTGGCTGAACGTCAACGGCGCCCATGTCTATCTGAGCGCCGCGCAGGGCAACGGCGGCCAGAAAATCTACGTCCTGCCGGCCTATCGTCTGGTCGCGGTCTTTACCGGCGGTCTCTACAACGGCAGTTCGCCGATGAACGCCATCATGGCGAGCGACATACTGCCGAAACTCATCGCCGCTCATCCGGATGCCAAGACGAGGCCGTGAGCGAGCGTCCAGCAGCGGGACGCAGCTTCACAGTTCAACGACTTTAGACATTCCGGCCGGTCGCAATCTTTCGAAGCGACTGGGCAATGGCATCGAGCCTGAGAAGCTCCTCTCCAAGTTCGATCGACATGTTTGGAGCTCTCGCGATCCGTTCGCAGACCTCGTCCAGAGCCTGGCTGATCGATCTTAACGTCTCATCTCCCTCGCGCGTTTCTTGCAGGTCGCGGGGCACTGGTTTCGAATTTCGGATTGCAGCTACGATTCCGTCGACACGTTGCTGACCCGAGTGGCCCGCCCGCTGCACCCAATCAAGAACTTTGATCGCGTGATCGAACCGGATTCCGCAATGAGACTGTTCGTTCCAGACGATTTCGCCCTTCGCTTTGAGCTGGCCCCTCAGAAGGCTCACTTTCGCGCCGACAGAGGGAAGGCTGGTTCCGTCGATCAATGCGCCGACCTGCGAGAGATTGCGGATTCGAACCGGAACCGACCCGCCGTCGGTCTCCAGCGCCGCTGCCAGGAAGACGTTGGATCTTCCCTCCGATCGATTGTCCGACTGTGGCTCCAAGGCCGATTCCCCGTCTCGAACTATTTCTTGCCACATCGGGGGCGAGCATTGCTGTTAAAAGAAATTTACGTCCATTTTGGCTGGAATAACCCGCCTTCCAAGTGACGGGGTCTGGGCCGGATCGCGCCGGGGAACGTGCGGTTCGACGGATTTTCGTGGGGACCGGAAGGATTAGGAGCGGTTCGGCCTGAAGGGAACCAAGAACCGAACCGCCCCGCCCCCGCCAGAACCCCGTAGTGAAGGTTTGTGAATGTTCAATGACAACAGAGGCTTAGCCGAGGCGAGATTTGGCGGTCAGCCGTCGCGCGCGGTCTCGGCCTTGATGCGCCGATCGATGCGCCTCAGGAGTTTCTCATGCTGCTTGTGCAGATCGGCGACCATCTTTTCGATCTTTGCCGGCTTTACGCCCTTGAGATGCCGCAAGCCCTCTTCTGTAACTTTGATATGTTCGAGCATGGCGCTTCGGATACCCTCGTAATAGCTGAGCCGGGCTTCCCGCTTATTGTTCATCCCAATGCCTCAGTGCCAGGTGACGAGGTCTGGTGATCGCCGTCGCTCCGGGAGCTTCTGCTCCCGTTCCAGTGCGTGCGCCGCGCAATAGGGCTGTCCTGCGACCACGACCGCAGCCGGTTTCTGGCAGCCGCGAGCGCTGCATTTTTGCAGTTCGTCGGTCATCGAAGGCCGCCTTCTACCCGGAGGGAGTGGCGCGCCGCAATGGTGTGGGGCAAGACTTCTCTCCGTGAATGACGGCTCGGCGTCAGGGGAACTGGCCACCGAGCCGGAAACACGCGCCGCGTCCGAAAGACATTAGGCGCGAGTCTCAAGGTCGCAATTTACTTTGGTCGATTGGTTAGTCCACCGACCGCGCAATTAACCTTGGCGACCTCTCGGCCAAGCGTCGGCGGGTGCACCGGCTATAGCCCAGCAGTCCTGCTCTTCTGGTTCGACTTCCTCGACCATAAGCTCGAAGACTTCGATCCTCGACCGGCGATGCCGACGACCCCAGAATTGCTCGACCGAACGCTCGGGCACGAGTATTCGAGCCGACTTGCCACGCAATCTGCACTGATCGCCAATGAGCCCAATCGCCGTTCTTGAAAGCTCGCCCGATTGCCGGAGTGCCAAAGGCCTTCGTCAGTTTTTGGATCCCGGGCAGCAACGCAATTGGCTCGAGGGCAACGGGAGCCTGCTCGATTCCGACGAGCGCTCGGAATTCCTCGAACAAAGATTCAGATATGCGGCGCGGTTCGAGAAGCTGCTCCGCCGGCCTCAGGCACACGAAGCGCTCGAGATTCTCAGAATTTATGGAACGGACTGCATCCCGATTCCGCGCCGGACCGAGGGCCACTATTGGTCAGTTTCATGCCTGCCCTCGACGTCGGACAAGCCACTCGTCCGGGTGAGTGCGAGCTGGATGGAATTGTTCACGCTTTTGGCGGACGGCGAGGGGCTTCGCGCAAGGCTCATTGTGCACCTCTCGGATTTCACCACCGACCGTTCACTCGTTGGAGACAATCTGGACGAAGCATTCCTCGAGGGATGTGTAACGAACCCCCAAGACATCAGCCATTTCTTCCCCAGGGGCGCGGACATTTTCGGGGTCAAGGTGCGAGGCTCGGCTTCGATCCGGAAGTTTCTCGCGAACCCCCGTGCGTTGCGCGCCGTCCGCGCTTTCAATCTGAGCCACATGAACCGCGGTCGAAACGCATACCAGGCCAGCCATTGTTACAGCGTTGCGGATGTCATGCTGGGAGATTGAGGAAACGCAAAGGAAGCGGCGTGTCCTTTCATAAGGACGCGGGCAAGCTTACGGCATCCTCATGCTCACTGTCGCGCTCCTCATCATCTCAAACATCTTCATGACATTCGCTTGGTATGGGCAGCTGAGGTTCCCTCAGTGGTCCGTTCTCACTGCGATTGCAGTCGGATGGGGGATCGCCCTGATTGAATATTCATTTGCCGTTCCTGCCAACCGAATTGGCTATGCGCACGGATTCACAGGCGGCCAGCTCAAGATCATTCAGGAAGTGATTACGCTCGCTGTCTTTGGGGCGTTCGCTGCGCTCTACCTCAGGGAACCGATTACCTGGCGCTATGTCGGAGCATATTTTTGCATAGTTGGAGCAGCGGCCTTCATGTTCGTTGGGCGGCTCTGAACTGCCTTCCCTTGGAAGGTTTAGAACAAAAGTCAGGACTGCTCGGCCGCTCAGACGATGTGCCCGCAAGGCGGGCAGACGCTACGTCGTAATCCAGTCAAGGCTCCCCTACCGCCCACACACTCAGTCTATTGGCTTCAGCGCGTGTCGTCGTGATCGGCAGGCAGATGGAGCGGTCCGCCGACGTCGTGTTGACCATCGCTCGAAGTTGCAGGGCTTTGGCCATTCCGAAAAGTTGGTCCGTCACCAGCGCAAGTCTCCAGTCGCGGTAACGTGCATCCTGAAGCGTGACATTGAATTCCAGCGCACCCGCGGAGTCGAGCCTGCGAAGATGTTCCAGCGTGCGGAGCTTTGCCCAGTCAGTCTGCTCGATCGCCATCTCTTCCTGCAGGTTCTGCATCCGATTGTACATAATTCCGTAGTCTGAAAGTCTGCGCGCACCGACCAGCGCTGCTCGCCCAGCTTGCGATTCAGCCTGCCAGCGAGAGTCCAAGAATGTCCAATATTGAGGCCTCCCGATCCAGCTCGGAGTGACGATGTTCGGATCGGAGGCTGCGCCGTCGAGGAGTTTCTGGAGGTCTTCGATGCGCCGATCAATGCACGAATGGATTCCAGAGCGAGATTGGAGCCGACCAAGATTGAGTGCGATCTCGTTTCGGATGGTGCCCTCTGCCTGCACTCCCTCCAGTCGCTGGTGCGCTGATTCAACGAATTGTTCCGCGCCGAGCGCAATCAGAACTCCGAGCACAATGATTCCAACCTCGCCGGCGAACTCGCGCCAGCCATGCAGCGGCTTTGGCAGATGGAAGTGCATGACGCCCGCCCCCCAGCGATGATTTTAGGCTAACAGAAGCGCTCATGTCCGCAATGGCCTGCCAGGTCAGCGGTGATCGCGGTGCCGGTGTCCGGCTTCACTTCAGCTCTCGCACAGTCGAGCGGAGCCCGCAGTTTTCTAATTGTCGATTGGCTTATTCAAACCATTCCACAATGCGATCGGACCGCCCGCGATCGTGGGAATGTCGACGCTTTGCTGACCAAGCAACGCCGCACCGGCGATCCCGCAGATAAACCAGACGCATATTGCACCGACAATGTACGGCTTCATCGCTGCCCTCCTAGTTCGACAAACCTTCGATCGGGCGCCGAGCCAAAATGAACTTGAGCGGCGTAAAGGCGAAAGTCTTTACAAGCGGTGTCCGCAGTTGGGTGAAAAAGCCCGGAGCGACAAAGCGGGGCGCCTCCCAAGGTCCGTCTCAACCGAGTCCGAGGTCTTCTTGCCATTGACCGTCGGAGCGGAATGGATGAGCCTGATGTCTCGCGAAAAGGGACCAGGCGATGCGTAAACTGCTGCAAACATGTGTGATCGGCTGGCTGTTCTTCGGTGCGGGGGTGGCCCGCGCGGAATGCTCTGTCTCCTCTGATGCCGGCGCTGTCTTTCGGCCGCTGGACGCGACGGTTCAGGCCGATGCCGATGTCATTGTCTCGATGACCATGCTTCCCAAACTCATGCATGTCGATTACGAAAGCGCATCCAAAAGGGCCGGATGTGACCTCGGGCCATTGACGACGGGCGGGGTGCCTTACGAGCTGTGGGGAGACGATTCCGGCGGGCACCACAGAAAGGCGATCTCCGCCAACAAGGGGTTGCCCGTCGCGCTCATCCTTCCGGTCATCGACCTCATGAAAGCCCTAACAGCCCAAAAGCAAGGAGAGCCCGCGCGCGCCGAAGGCTATCTCTTGGCCACGATCACCAAAGGGGATTTCACAGGTTGGCGCTACTACACGGGTATGCCCGATCTGAGCACATTGAAGCACGATATGACTGACTCCCTCGCCGGTCACGGCGACCCGATCTTCCGCGCTGGTTCTGACGGGAAGGTCGACCTCTTCGTGCCGAAGAATTAGGCGCCCCGGATCTCGAATGTTGACGCCAGACCCTTGGCGCCAAGTGAGTATATCAGCTGCGCTGATCAGCCGATTCCGAGCGCCTTCGCCCGCGAAGGCAGCGCGGGATCAATTGCCACGGCAGCATCCAAATCATTCTTGCTCGAGGGGTCGTTCTTGTGACGACGAGCGAGACCGCGTCCGTAAAGGCTCCAGGCAGTTCCCGGGGAGAGACGCAGGGCCTCGCTATAGTCGGCGATCGCACGATCATGTTCTCCCATCCGCAGCTCTACCAAGCCGCGACTGTCGAAGTAGCCGCCGGATTTGGCGCGCCTTAGAGCCGCGTCGCAGTCCTTGAGTGCAAGCGGCAGGTCTCGACCGGCGAGCGCGCGTGCCCAGCAGCGGCCGTTCAAGGCGGATGCCAACCTGCTGTCGTCGGGATGCGCGGCAATCCACAGGTCGAAGTCGGCTACGGCCTTTTCGAATTGGTCGAGCTGCTCGAAGATAGCTGCAACCGTCAAACGCTCGTCAGCCTCGCGCGGCAACGCGCGGTCGACAGAGTCCAAATCGCCGAGCGCATCGCTCTGACGCTTTCTGGTGAAAAAGGACTCGGCACGAGCCAGTCGGATCTGCGGATCGGTCGGCGCGACTTTCACCGCCAGATCGAGATCGGCGAAGGCAGCCGTTGGGTTGCCGTTGAGGAGCTGAGTCCGAGCGCGCTGAAGCAGGTACGGTCCGTTGTCAGGTTCAATCGCAATAGCGTGGTCGAGATCCGCAAGCGCAGCCTTGTAGTCGCGGCGCGACGCCTCGGCGGCGCCCCGCCGGCTGAAGCCGGCAGCGTCCGTCGGTGCCGGGCCAGTCTCAGCAACGAAGGTTTGCGGGGTGCCTTGCGGATCGACGACGCGGCTTGGCGTGGAATTGAAGACGGGTCCGCCGTCGTAGGTGAAGTATATCCTGCGCAATGAGTTGGCCACGTAGACGTGGTGCGACAGGAAAAAATCAGCGCCAATCAACATGTCGGCTTCGGGAAGGGCGATGTCGCCGATGCGGATGTTGACGTGGAGGACCTGCTCGGTTCCAATTTTGACGCTGTCCACCGGAACAAGCCAAGTGTCGACCATGGAGCGCCCCACTCCCCGCGTCGGAACAGATGCCACAGCGCCTGGGCTCGAGGGGGTCAGTCCGGCTCGTTTCGCGGCACCCAGGGACAGTATCGAGGAAGCGGCTCCGGTGTCGAATATCGCCCGAACCTTCACTCCGTTTACCAGGATCGTTCCGATGGTGTGCGCGTGAGCCGGGTCCCGAGGCTCGATCTCGAGATCCGAAACGGGTGACTGTCCAGACCAGTAGGCGAGATTGTCGTTCGCCGAGCAGCCGGTTGAACGCAGCAAGCGAATGGTTCCGTGACCGAGGTCATATTCCACGTCGCCGACGCCAAGGATATTTTGCCCAAGAAGGCCGCCTCCTCCGACTTCGCTGCCGCCCACCACGAATTGCATATCGTGCAAAGGAACACCGGCAATATTGAGCGATCTGACGGTGGTTACGGAAGTTGAGCGCGCGGCCCCTCCGATGCCCTCCATCTGGATGGGCGAAGACTCGAGCCGAAGGCCCTATTCTTCAGCTGTTCCGGGCGAGATCGTGCTGAAGAACGCACCACTGTCGACGATGAACGGAAGAGACCGCCCGTTGACGCTCATCGTGGTTAAGGGCTGTGTACCTTGCATTGTGACATCAAGCTTCAGGAGCTTGCGCACCTGACATGCGGCGTTAGCCGAAGAGGAGGTGATCAACGCAGCAATGAGAGCCAGATAGAAATTGCGCATAACAGTCACCTCGGCGTGTCACGGTCCGAGTCCATGCCCGGCCCAACGGTTGGTGAATGAAGGCGATCTTATCAGACGCGATTGGCCGATCAACGATCTGATATAGCCGGGGAAAAGGGGATGGTTTTTGCACGAAAAGATGGATTCAGCTGATCTTGCCGAGAAGCTTGCGGCGACGATCCACGAGGGTCTCGGCGTGGACGCCCTGGTCCTCGTCTCACTTCAACCCGATCCTGCCGCAGCTGCGTCTGCGATCTCGGCAGCGGTCAACACGCTCTACAAATCCTACCGCGACGTCGGGGGAATGGTTCTCGCCGCCTATCTGGGCGTCACCTGGTGTTTGGGGCAGGCGTCACTGCAGACGGACGCCCAAACGGAAACAGCCCTACGAAGGCGAGCCCATGCGATGAGCTTCAATGCAGCCGCGAATTGCTGGCCGGGCTGGGGCGATGAAGGCGTCACGATTGGCCGCGCTCATGTAATTGCCGGCCTTTCGCTGGCCGGCACCTGTCTTTCGCTTTCCCGAGATCTTGAACTCGGCCCGAAGGCGCAAGGAAAGGCCTATTGGCTGGTTGGGGCTTTGGAACTTGCGCTTGGTCACCTGGGCGCCGCGCGAGCAGCCTTCCAGGATGCCGAGCGATCGAACGTTCTTGCGGACGGAGAAGGAGCGGGGGCTCTCATGGCGAAAGCCTACGACGCCCTCGCAGCGAAGCACGAGCAAGCGAACTCCGATGAAGCAGGGAGCGCCCTCCAGCGGGGGCTGGCGCGCCTTCGTTCGCACGGCAGCGAGGATGCGCAATTCTTCGCAGACCAGATCGAGAGAGCGGAGCGGATATTCGATGCCCGAAGCGGCGTCTGCTGGCCGCCCGAAGGCACGGCCCGAACCGGTTGCTCATGAACGATCCGGGACGTTGCCGCCGTTGAAGCGCCCGAAGTGACGCGCAGTGCCCAGCGACAAGAGGAGCATGCCGACCCCGAGAGCAATGGAATCGCTGGTGTCACGCAGCTGAAAATTCCCCACTCGGCAAATCAGCAGATAGGCCGCGACCAAATTGCCGAAACCCCAGAGAGTATTGACGGTCGAAGAGGAAAGCCCTTCTCCGGGCGGGTTTGCAAACGGGCTCTGGAACGGCTTTCCCATGACTCCGCTGACGAGATGCGGAATGGCGTTGGCCAAAAAGGCGCCGCCGAAAAAGTAGGCGATCAGATCAATCCAGGCCATGTCATCGGCTCCCCTCGAGTTCGAGGTTATCAGCGCGGCCGACTTGCACAAACAGGGGGCGCCCCTTTTTCCCCGGTTAGGGAGCGGCAGCGAACAGGGGAGTCATCGTCACGACCCCCTTGGAAGTGTCGGCGGCATGGCCGAGATATTCGTGAATTCCGAACGCGGCTTCGGTCGTCCGAAGAAACGAATAATGGTTGTAGGGCGTCGGATCGACAAAATGCCTCTGTCCGTGATTGGTGATGACAATCGTCACGATCTGCCCGCCACCGAAGTTGGCCTTGCTGTGCGGATCGTATCCGCAGCAGCCTTGCGGCCCGGATTTGCGCTCGCCCTTGTTGTTCTCGTCGAAAGTGACGACGATCGCGGTGTTTCCGGGATCCGACCAGACTTTCGAGTGCATGATCTTGTCGACGAGCATTCCGATATCGGCGTCTCCGCGATGGATGAGCGAAGGGGAATCCGATCCCTTGCAATCGGACGGAGCATTCGCACCTCCGATTCCATGCATGTCGTTGCACTGGTTCGGGATGATGTGCGCGTAACTGGGCATCGTGTCCGTAGCGAGATCCTTGTCGAGCTGGGTAAAGCCGACGAAGTGACGCGAAAGGGCGGGATAGGGCTCCTCGTTTACCCTTTTGAAATTGACAAAGCCGTTGTGCTTTGCGGCGTAGGCCTGATTGGGAAGTCCGGCCGCCGGATAATCGGGAGTGGGCCAGCGCGGAACCAGCGAACCTGCTCCCGGGATGTCCTCGAGATAGGCCTTCCAGGTCAGACCACGCTCTGTCAGCTGGTCCATCAGGCTCCTCGCCGTCAAATCGTGGTTCGCGTAGCCCGGTTTGCCTGAGTCCTGGCAATTCGGATCCTTAAGTCCGGCGCGGCAGTAAAAGGCATCGTCATCGTGGATCCCGAACGTGTCACCTCCCAGCATCGCAATATAATCGGCTTCGCTCGAGTGGACCTCCGCGTAAAATTGGGTCGCGCTTCCATATTCGCTGGCCAGGCGGTGAATGACGGGAGTCCATTCCGGGTGATCCATCAGCTGATGGTAACCCTTGTTCTCATCAATGATGACAAAGATGTGCCGATAAAGCGGTATTGACGTGCGCGGGGGCTGGGCTCGACGGGGCGCCGCCTCACTCCCGGCGCCAGGCGACACGAAGAGTGTCAGAAGTGCGGCGAGAAGGATCGATGGACGCAACGATCTGGCTCCAATCAATGGCCAAGCTTGATGCGAACGCCTCCGAGATAATCGGCGTCGTAGAATTCGCGCTGGATGGGGAAGTTCCTGCTCGAGCTCTGCGTGAATTCAAGCTTCGTGTTGGTGAGGTTCTTGGCGTCGAAGAAGAGCTGCAGGCGCTTGTTGATATCGTAGCTGGCGCCGAGATCGAGGCGGAATCGAGGCTGGGAGTAAACGTCGGTCGAATCGCTGTCGCCGACCGAGAAGATATTGCGTGATACGTAGCCCGCAGCGAGCTTAATCGAGACCGGACCCTTGTTGTAGAAAAGCGACGCATTGTAGGTGAACGGGGATGTCTGCGGCAGGGTGTGCCGTTCCCCAACTCGGATGTCGCCGCTTGATTTCACAAGGGTCACATTGCCCTCGAAGCCAAAGCCATCGAACGGCGCGGGCAGGAAAGTGAATTGCTGGATGAGGTCGAGTTCGATCCCCTCGGCATGGGCCGAACCGATGTTCTGAAAGCTGTCGACCTCGACGTTCTGGCCAATGAGGCGCGGGTCTGGATAGTTGGTGACGTCTAGCTGGACCGTCGGGATGATGTAGTTTTGAAACGCCTTGTAGAAGAGCCCGATTGACGCGGTGAGGCCGCCGGCGGGCGTATAATATTCTGCCGTGAGATCGAAGTTGCGGCCGGTCGTCGGTTTGAGATTGGGATTGCCCTGACTGACGATCAGATCAGCCACATCGATGCTCTTGGCCGCCGTGATCTGATTGAAGCCGGGCCGCGCGATTGCGCTCGTGAAGGCGCCTCGGATGAGGAAGTTGTCGCTGACCTCGTACTTGAGGCTGAGATCTGGAAAGAGGTTCGAGTAGTTCCGGCGCGCTTCATTGGGAGTGATGACTCCGGAATCATCCTCGACGTTAGCCCGGTAGGTTGCGCGCGTCGCCTCGAACCGGACTCCTCCGACAAGGGAGAGCTGGCCAAACTGACCGCTGAACTGCCCGTAGCCGGCATAGATATCTTCGTGGTCATCCTCGAACGCAGTCGGGTCGACGATCTGCGGTCCGCTCGGTATCGCCTCAAAACCAGAAAAGTCTCCGGCCGGTCCAATATTGAAGCTGTTTTGATAGAAGATCTGGTCGCCGCCACCGACGAAGGCGGAATAGCCGGCACCTCCGTCGTCGAGATCGGCGGACGATGCGCCAGCCTGGCGCTGGCGCTTACGCGCGCTGAGGCCGAATTTGAGCTCACCGCTGTTTGAGCCGAGCACGACCGGAATGGCGGTGTTGACCACGCCCGAATATTCGCGGTCCGAATTGTGCGAAAGATCGTCGGTACCGCTGAAGTCCGTATAGATTGAAGGATCGGTGAGGTCCGTACCGTCGGTCGTGTGATAGCTCGGGATCTCCGGGTTGGTCGAATTGTTGTAGACCAGCGACACGGTTTTGGGATCCTTGAAGGTAATTCCGAGGCTGCGCGGAACGTCATCGTGACCGATCGTATAGGCCCCCCGGAAGTCGAGCTTGATCCCATCCTCAAGGATCGCGCGTCCGCCCGCTTCGATAAGGTCGTTGCCGATCCTCTCCTTTGAATCGGTGAACGTCTGCCGCGGCGCGGCGCTGTCGACAGTGATGTCGCCCGTCGAATTGTCGACTGAAGTGACGTCGTCGCCGAGCCCGTTCAGCTGAAGGCGGTGCTTGAACGCATATTCGGTATAGCCGGCGTGGATGCCTCGGACGTACAGGCTGACATCGTCGGAGGGATCAAAGGTCAGACCACCACCGAAGCCTTCCCGGATCCGATGATATTCGTACCAGCGCGGCTGGAGGTCGTCGAAAATTTTGCTGGCGAGAAACGCGCTGGTCCCCGGGGGCGCGACGGTCGGATCGTTGATATAGTCCGCTTCCAAGTCGTCGATGTTTCTCCAGTCCTCGTTATAGGCGCCCGAGAACACGATCGAAACTTTGTGGCCCTGGTCGGATTGCCCGAACCCGAGGCCGCCGGTGATGTCGCCCTGGTAGCGCGGCGTGTCCCTGAGAGTCTCCCGGCCGTAGCCAACAGAAGCGTCAAGAAGGCTGCTTTGGGTCGGACTGATCGTTCGCGGAAGAATGTTGACCACCCCGCCCAATCCTTCTGCGTCCATTTCGGGAGTCAGCGACTTGAAGACCTCGAGGCCGCCGAGAATTCCCGACGGGAAGGCGTCGAAAGCAACCGCCCGCGCTCCCCCCTGCGGGGAACTGGGATTGGATGCGGTCAGACGGACCCCGTCATATGTCGTGCCGTTGAGGTCCGCATCGAGGCCGCGGATGTTGACGAACCGGCCTTCGCCGCTGTCCGATTCCAGCGAGACACCGGGAATGCGCTGCAAGGCCTCGGCCGCATTGACGTCGGGAAGCGAGCGGATCTCCTGCTGCGAGCGAACATCTACTACGGCATCCGAATTCTTCTTGACCTTGGTCGCTTGCTCCCGCGTGCCGGTAACAATGATCGGAGTGGTGGATTGCGGTGCTTCTGGCTCGGCCGCCGGATCATTCGCGAACGCAGGCGACCCGACGAAGAGACCGGCGAAAAGGACGATGGAAGTGGTCGGCAATCCCGTTCGAAAAAGACGGGCGCGAAGACGGTCCGAGACTAGGCGAATGCCGTCGTTTTGCATGGTGTGCCCCCAGGTCTGATGTGTAGGATTGCAGCCAACTTGCTGCTGCCGACCTGGCGATCATGGTTGGGGGTTGTGACCGATCAGCGACTTTTTACGTGCCATTCTTGTGGCAGAATTGCGTAAGTATGATTTGCTGCGCCTCTGTCGGCCGTCCGCGAAAGATGAACTTAATATGGCCGTTCACCAAGGTCCTCGAATCGCGGACGCCCCGGAGATTCGACGAGCGCGAATTTTCTCGGATTGTGGGTAGGGAAAGGGGGGCCAGGAAAGCGCCGAGATTTCTACCTGGGGGTGTCCCTCGTCGAAGAATGGCGTGACTGCGCACGCAGGCGAACGACCTTGTCATCATCGGTAAAGAGCGCGGCGAGCGCGGCGGCGACCTCGGCCTGACCGAAGGGCTTGGAGAGCCGCGGCAGGTTGTGAGTGTCGCTTGCCGCTCCCGTGTAGCCGGTAATGAGAAGAACGGGCACATGAGGATGGGAGGCGGCGAGATGGCGTGTAACCTCGCCTCCATTCATTACCGGCATCATATAGTCGGTGATGACAGCATCCACGTCGAGACCGTCTGCCAGGAGTTGCAGGCCCTCCGCTCCTCCGCTCGCTTCCGCAACTTCGTGGCCGAGATCCCGGATCATTTCGGCGGTCGCAGCGCGAACCAGGTCTTCGTCGTCGATCAGCAATATGCTGAGACGCCGTCCGATCGCTTGGACGTCTTCGACACGCGACCGACGATGTTCCCTCGCGGCTTCACCCGCGCTTGGCAAATAAAGGTCCACGCGGGTGCCTTCGCCAGGTGCGCTGGTCAGGTCGAAACCCCCGCCCAGCTGGGCTGCAAGGCCGTGAACCATTGAGAGGCCAAGGCCCGTCCCGCGCCCGGTTTCCTTGGTCGAGTAGAAGGGCTCGATGGCTCGGGCGAGGGTTTCGGAGTCCATCCCCACGCCTGCGTCAATGACGGAGATTCGCAAGTAAAAGCCGGGCTTAAGTCCCGGAAACGAAGCGGGACCGATCGCGGCCCCCTCGGCGAGGATTGTGAGAGGACCGCCGCGCGGCATCGCGTCGCGCGCATTTACGCAAAGATTGAGAATTGCGAGCTCCAGCTGGTTCGGATCCGCAAGCGCCGCGGGAAGATCGGCTTCGCACCGGAGGTGAAGATGGATCGTCGGTCCGACCGAGCTGGAAATGAGATCGCGCATTCCCGACAGCAATGCAGCAAGATCTACCGCCTCCTTTTGCAATTCCTGGCGACGGGCAAAACCAAGAAGACGCTGGAGGAGCGTCTTTGCTCGATCGGCCGCCTGTAATGCGTTTGAAAGAAGTCGGGCCGTTCGCGGGTCACTCTCCCCATATTTTCGCTGAAGAACGTCAAGGGTACCCGTGATTGGCGTCAAGAGATTGTTGAAATCGTGGGCCACGCCTCCGGTCAGTTGCCCCAATGTCTCAAGCTTCTGAGCTTCGTGGAGCTGCGCGACCGTCGCCGCCTGTTCGGCCGTGCGTTCCTCGACCCGTCGTTCGAGATCGGCCGCAAGCTGGTTCAGTTCCTCGAGGCGAGCCCGGGCATCATATTGTCGGCGCCGGCCGCGTAGAGCGGACTGGGCGAGACTGACGAATGTGGTCGGGTGGAACGGCCGTTCGAGGAACGTCACGTTTCCGAGGATTTCGAGATAGCGGCTCGCAGCCGGATTGCGTTCGAGGCCGCCGCCGCGCTGAGTTAAGAGAATGAATGGAAAATCAGACCATTCAGGCTGCGCATCTAGCCACGTCGACAGTGAATGCAGGCCGACACCCGTGAGAGCCTCTTCGGTGACAACACCGCAGCCGGCGCCGGTTTCAAGGGCTTCGACCAGCTCGGCGATCGAACCGACAACGTGACAGCGAACACCCGCCTCGCTCAGCATGTCCCGAGCGACCAAGGCGTCGCGGCCATTGGGCGCGAGGATCAAAGCGCGCTCGGATAGGCGGCCGCTCACTTGGCGGGCGTCTCCAGCAGCGATGGATTTCTCTCGAGCAATTGGGGGACGCCACGAAGAACCCCCTGAAAGCCTGTCAGCGGCTCCCCAAGAGTGATGCCGCGGCTATCGATTCGATATTCGCGAATTGTGTCCTCGTGCGGGCCGGTGCGCTTTTTGATGACGGAAATTGCGCGGCGAACGCGCCCCAACGCTTCGAAATAGCGAAGCAGAAGCACCGTGTCGGCGAGATATGTCACGTCGACCGGCGCCTTCATGTCGCCGACCAGCCCGTGCTGCGCAACGGTGAGGAAAGTCGAAGCGCCCTGACGGTTAAGATATTGGAGCAGCTCGTGCATGTGGAGAATCAGAGCTTGCTCACCCGGCATCGAGGCCTGGTACCCATTGAGGCTGTCGATCACGACGGTGAAGGCGTTATGTTCCTCCACGCACTGGCGAACGCGCTCTGAAAGTTCCCCGGGGGTGAGTTCGGCGGCATCGATTTGCTCGAGCACGAGCTGGTCCTTGTCGACCATTGCCTGAAGATCGATCCCAAGGCCCTTCGCGCGCTCGATCAGGAGACCAAGTTCCTCGTCGAACACGAACATTGCAGCCCGTTCGCCTCGCTCGACAGCGCCGGCGATAAAGGTCAGGGCTATCAGCGATTTGCCTGCGCCGGCCGGCCCCAGGATAAGAGTGCTCGAGCCGCGCTCGATTCCGCCGCCGAGAAGGGCGTTGAGCTCGGATGAATGGGTTGCGAGAACTTCGCGCTCGAACGGCTTGCGATGCTCCGCCGAGACGAGACGCGGAAACACTCTCACGCCGCCGGTTGCTATGGTGAAGTCGTGGAAGCCTCCGCGGTAGGGCTGGCCGCGATATTTGATCACTCTGAGCCGCCGCCGCTCCGACCCATATTCGGGGGACAGTTCATCGAGCCGAATGACGCCGTGGGCGACGCTGTGCATCGTCTGGTCGGTAATCTCGCTCGAAAGGTCGTCGAGCATCAGCACCGTGGCTCCGCTTCGCGCGAAATAATGTTTGAGAGCAAGGATCTGGCGGCGATAGCGAAGCGAGGATTGAGCGAGCAGCCGGATCTCGGAAAGACTGTCCAGCACGACCCGCTCCGGCCTTGTCCTTTCAAAGGTGTCGAAGATCCGCCGCGTTGTCTCCCCGAGCTCGAGGTCGGACGAATAGAGCAGACTTTGCTGCTGCTGGTCGTCCAGAAGGCTCTCGGGGGGGACGAGCTCGAAGATTTCGATGCCCTCAAGCGACCACCCGTGAGATCGAGCACTAGCTCGGAACTCATCCTCGGTTTCAGAAAGGGTGATGTAAAGCGACCGCTCGCCGGCCGCCACACCGGCCATCAGGAACTGGGTCGCGATGGTCGTTTTTCCAGTGCCTGGCCGGCCCTCGAGAAGGAACAGCCTACCGCGCTCAAGGCCTCCAAGGGTAATGTCATCCAGTCCCCTAACTCCGAGTTCGGCCTTCTCAGTCGATTTCGTCACGTCAATGCTCCAACTTTGGCGGGCCAACGCGTTAAACGGGCGTAACGATCCGTCCGTCTTCGAAGCACCCCTGAAGGTGACTTCAGGGGGTTCGGGTTCAAATTGAAAGCGCCCCGCCTTGGCCAGGGCGGCAGAGGCGATCATGTTCGCAAATTCGCTGTCCACCCACTAAAGCGCGCCGCATGGATGAAAAGCTAATCGAGCATATTCGCGACCGCGTTCAGCGAATTCGGAAAATTGCGAGCATGGCCCACGATCCAGAGATGATCGCGATGTTGCTGAAGCTCGCGGAGGAGGGCGAGGCCGACCTCAGGCGTCTGGAAGAGCGGGTCCAGGCGCCAGGTGAGATCGTTCAGATTAGTCCCACTCTGGGAAGCTCGGAAAGCTGACCGAGGCAATCGCTATCGGGCAGCTGATTTTCGCAAGTGATCCCGCAGAAGCATTCTTATTGAGTGCAAGGGGCGGGGAGCCAGGTTCCGGCTTTAAGGCCGCTAACGTCCCGTAACGAGAGGTCCGGGCGGAGGCGGAGCGAATTGTAGCGGCGCAATGGCCGCGCCTGGAGAACCAGCAGTGACCACGCTGTAGATCGCGGTTCCAGCGGGGCTGTAGGTGATAAGTTCGACCAAAACGAACGCGCCGACCATTGTTGCAATGCCCCATTGCCAAGCTGGATGCGCATGCCCGCTTCGGCGCACATCCGCCCCCACTCCGACCAACGGAAAGATCACCGAAACCGCAAAAGCCGATTCGTAAGCCCAAGGCTGCATGAGGGGCAGTGGGAGCAGGCGGGCAATTGCTGGCATCAGCAGCATCGACATTCCGCAGAAATGCAATCGGCGATGCCATTCTGTCCGACGGCGCATCAAGATTGCAGCGATGGTGAGCCCAGCGAACGTGAAAACGGTAACTGGATCGAAAATGAGGAACTGCAAAGGCCGGAAGAAAAATGGGACATGCCCCCGCCTTACCATTGAGCCAGTCACCACCAGCCCCATGACAATCATCGGGATCAACCACGCGGCCGCAATCCAACCGAGGCGACGGTGAAGATGAATTTTGCCGGTCGCGACGAGGATGTTCTGAAGCAGATAGATCCCGACCCATCCCATGAACACCCACGCATGGAATTGAACTCGAAGGGGCGCCTCGAAGGTCGACCGTCCCATCAAATAGGCAAATCCGAATCCGCTAATGATCGTGATCGTCATCACGATCGCGCCGCGCAGGAAGAAGCCCTCGTCGCCGACGACGGGAGTGGGCACAAAGGGCCGTTCAGCTAAAGTTGCCATTGTAGCGCCCCCCAATATTAAGGCCTGCAATAGCTCTATTGGAGACGGGCTGGAAGTTCGCCCGCAAAAGTCCGTCCGGGACGAGCTCTCCAAGGGACTCCACCTTGCGACGATCTTCTCCCACACAAGGGCTGCTCACCCTTCTTGGTACGGCTCAGTCCGCTGTCTTTCTTCGAGCCAATTCGCGCAGCACGGCGCGCCCAAAATAGAGCGCCATCATCAGAGCAAATGCGCCGCTCGGGACGTCACGTAAGGCAAATCCTCGGGACGTTTCCAGGGCCGCGCCCACCAGAAGCGCCAGGGCACAGAGGACGCCGATGGAGGGGATGAGCAGCCGCCGCCAATGGAGCTGGTAGGCGGTCAAGGCGGTTGCGATCCAGGACATCAAATTCCCTCACAGTTGAATATTCGGCGGCACAGCTCGGCGGCGATCCGCTGCAATTGGCTGAACGCGGTCGAGCTAGGCTTCGTGTTTTCTACGCCGTCTTGCCCCAAAATCAGTGTGCGGAGGCACCCGTTTCGGGCATCAGCGAGCTGTGCAGATGTTTGATCCACCAGTCGCCCCGGTCGAATTTGTAGACGAAGCTATAGCGCGCACGGACGCTCGACTTCTTGTGTGTCTTGGGATCGGTAAGGGCAATCGTCCACGTTCCGACACGGGTTGCAGTGTTGCAGCCCAGCCGGATCGTGCTCGTGTCGATCTTGGCTATTGGCCGCGAGACGAGGAAGTGTTCGAAATAGTCGCGGATCTCCGCGTGCGTGGTTCTGGGCTTGTTGCTGACAGTCGCAAGAAGAACGGCATCAGGCAAAAAGAGAGCCGTGACCTTGTCCGGGTCGCCCGTCTGCCAGCTGTCGTTGAAGCGTTTGAACTGAGCTTCGATGGTACCTTTGCTTGCGCGCTCGCAATGCATGGAAGATGCTGCGGCGCTCGAGATCGAAGATGAACCAAAAGCGACCAGTGTCGCGGCGCCAGCAGCGAGCACAAACGCGCTCCTGAACTTGATCGTTCTCGGCATGTTGAAATTCCCCCAGATGCTGTTCGTAAGTCCGAGATTGGTGACCGGAGCAGTCTCGGCAAACGCAACGTGCCCCTCGGCAAACGAACCTAACACAAGGGCCGACCCGCGCAATGGGCGCGCCGGATCCAGCGACCCGCTTGCCCGGCGCTCGGCCCTCGCCTAGCGCATCCTCGACAGTCCGGAAGGGGTGAGGATGGAAACGCCCGAGGTGCATACGCCGCACGCGTCAAGACATCGCGCGTTGCCGCCGTGGCTCGAGCTCATGGTTGCGCTCACCGCGCTCATTACCTCGATCAGCTCCATCGTCATCGCGATCCAGCATGGTCACACAATGGAGAAGCTCGTCCAGGCCAATTCGGTCCCCTACCTCGAGGGCGGCTTTAGCGATGTCACACCGGAGGGCGACAAGGTGCTTTCGCTCGACCTTCTAAACCGCGGCGTTGGCCCCGCCCACGAAGAAAGCATGCAAGTGACCGTCGACGGGCGATATGTAAAATCGCTCAAGGCTCTGATGATCGCATCGCTCGGACCAGAAAATGGGGCCAAGGCCTTTGCGTCGTTCGACCCGTCGCTGATTGCAAACCGGGTTCAGAAGCGGTTCGTCGCTGCCGGTCAGTCGCAACTCGTGTTCAAACTGAAGCGCACGATCGACCCGAAGATGTGGGATCTACTCACGGCACAGGAATCGAGGTGGAACGTAGCATTTTGCTATTGCTCCGTTTTCGACGAGTGCTGGGCCGTTCACGGCCGGTGGGCCGACGACAAGTCCGTGAAGCAGTGTACCCGCGACGAAGCGACCGAGTTCATGCCCTAGGATCTGGATCGACGTTCGATCCCGACAACCCACCTGATGCTGGCCCGTCTTGACCCTCGCGCTTGTGCCGGCGACACTCGAAACGGGGAGCGGGGACTAGCCATGAAATCATTGAGGATTGCCGCATTCTTTGCGCTCGCGGCGCTCGGAAGCTCGACGTCAGCCACCCAACTCAAGGTCGGACAGCCCGCGCCCAACGCCGAGCTCGTCCTGATCGATGGGGGCCGAGTGCATCTGTCGGACCTTCGAGGACAAGTCGTGGTGCTCAATTATTGGGCGACATGGTGCGTACCGTGCCGCACCGAGCTGCCGCTACTGAACGGCTATTATGAGGCCGCTCGCAAACGCGGGTGGCCGCTCAGGGTCTTTGCGGTCGCGACCGAGGGCAGCGT
The DNA here is from genome assembly GCA_036265105.1 of Sphingomicrobium sp. Taxonomy (GTDB): domain Bacteria; phylum Pseudomonadota; class Alphaproteobacteria; order Sphingomonadales; family Sphingomonadaceae; genus Sphingomicrobium. Next base: position 23,281 of record DATAPR010000009.1, on the reverse strand, counting down.
CCCGAAATATCAGCTCAAACACCTGTTCGCAGTGCTTTCAATTTCGCCGACGGACAAGATCCGCGGCGGTCCATTTGCCGATGTCGACGGGCTTCCGACCAACTATGTGATCGATAAGGAGGGGGTCCTGCGCTACGCAAAAGCAGGAGCGTTCGATCTCGACAATCTCAACAATGTGCTCGTCCCGCTGCTCAATGAGCCAGCCCCGGCGCATTAAGATGGGCAAGCCAACTCGGACCTTGAATCCCGGGGTCTGGAGCTGACTTCCTAATGGTCCCAATTTTCAACGGTCCAGCCGCGCGTCCTGGCGAGGCGGCGCAAAGCCCCGTGCGGGTTCACCGCGACGGGTTCGTCCGCCCACTCAAAAACCGGCCGATCGGAAACATGGTCCGAATAGAAGCGGACGTGTCCGTGCACTCCCTTGAGGCCGGATTTCTCGACCCAGGAGGCGATCATCCTCATCTTTGCAGGCCCATAACAATTGTCTCCAGAAATTTTTGCATGGACCCTGTCATCAAGTCCGATGACTGATTTCGTGCCGATCACATCGTCGAAACCGAGGCGCTTGGCGATCGCATCGGCGTAGAGTCGGTAGGAGGCGGTGGCGAGGATCAGTCGCCGGCCCTGCGCCTTGTCACGCTCGAGAGCTCTTAGCGCACCCGGGCGAATGTTCGTTTTGACCTGCCTGTCGGCAAAGCTCTCGACAAGAGGATCGAGCTCGGCCGGACGGATCGTCGGTCCGAGAAGCAGATGGTGATTGATCTCCTTGAGACGCCCCCGGTCGATCAGGCGGGCGACATAGGCAAACATGGAGAGGAGAACGAGCGGCAGAAAGAGCAATCGCCAGGGCGCCTGCCTTGTCGCGCAGTGGAACAGGAAGGCGGTATAGGTGGGCATCCTGGTGAGGGTCCGGTCCATATCGTAGATTGCAAGATCGCTCACGCGCGCCCCGCAAGGACCGCTTCGACGATCGCGTGGTCCACTGGCTTGTCGACGTCGACCGCCGCGAGCGGGTTGGTAAGAACCACGGCGCGAGCACGCATTCCGAGCCTGCTTCCGAGCGATTCGACGCTTTGTTCGAGCGTTCTAAGTCGAAGCACTGCTCCCAGAAGCAGCGTCGGCCCAAGCGCGGCAAGGACCCGCCACCCTTTCTTTCGGTCCTGTTCGACCGAGCGCCATTGCTCGATCGCGGCGAGCGCTTTGATCGATCCCAGTGCGAATAGATTGGCTCCCGAATAGGCACCGCCGCGAAAGGTCAGCCAAGTCCGCTTCGTCTGGGGGAGGCGCTGGAGCAATGGCCTGCGCTCAACGACTCCGATCGCGAGATCTGCGTCCTTTGCGCCGGCCATGAACTCGGCGATCATCGCCCGATCGAGAAGTGCGTGGTCCGCGGTCGTGACCAGCATCGGAAACTGAGCGGTTTTCTTTATGATCAGTTCTTCGATCGTTTCCGCGATCGTCCCTTGCGACTGCTTGACCTCGATCCTGGAATCGACTGGAAGCACGTCCGCGATCCGCTCGGGCGCCTGAGTAAGGACGAGGATCCTATCGAAGTCCCCGCTCTCCAGAAGCGCTCGAGCCGGGCGCCGAACCATCGGCTCGCCGCCAATCGGGATCAGCGCCTTGAGGTCGGTTCCGAAACGCTCGGCAAAGAGATCGCGCCCCGGTCTCGAGCCGGCGAGAAGAATTGCGGTCCAGCTCATGTCTCGAGCCAAGAGGTGATTTTCTCTCCCCGAGCGGAGCGCTCGTTCGCCTGAGCCAGACGAACGGCGTGGAAGATCAGGCTCGCAAGGGTCCACTCCGCGACGAGCTCGATGCCAAGGTCCGGTCGGAAGAAAAGCAGGCAAGCCGCAAGGATCACCATGTTCGGGTTGCGACGAGCCGTGAGCAGCCTGAACTTGCTGTCGATCGGTCTCCAGACGTGGATTTCGAGGCCGAGGCGCTTGATGAAGATGAGTTCGATGACCCGCTGAGCGACATAGCCGCCAACGATCGTCCACAGCACCATGGTCGCGAACACCGGCTCAAGTGGGCGGCCATATGCGGATAGGCCGTGCTCCCACGCCCAGTACCAGAAGGGCGGGTGGATGATGTCGATCCCGTGGTCGAACACCTCTCCCCACTTGGACGAGGCGCCAGTGACCCGGGCGAGCTTCCCGTCGACCGTGTCGAGCACCATGAAGATAAAGCCGGAGAGCAAGCCCCACCAATATTCGCCGCGCCAGAACAGAAATAGCGCGAGGAGGCACAGGAGCGCTCCGACCATCGTGACCGTGTTTGGAGCAATCGAAGCTCGGGCTGCCCATCTCGTGAGATAGAAAGCGGGCCTTCGCCATAGATAGAGAGTCAAAACATCGGTGACGCCCTTGTACGCGGCGTCATAGGCTGCCCGTTCCACCCGATCGACGGTTTCCTCATCAAGGGGCATTACGAAGGGCCGCTCCCGCTTCCTCAACTCGGAATAGCTGAGCTCTGCGGTTTCGGCGGGAAGAAGGTCATAGCCTTCGACCGGCTGATGATCCTCAAGCCCCGCCGCGGCGGCGGCGAAGTTGGAGCCTGCGGCGACATGCACCATCACGGGCTCGCCCCCCAGGGTGAGTATCGTTCCGGGGCGGGAGCGCATCGATTTTAGCCATGCGGGATCCCAGGCGAAGCGCAAGCTTGCGAGGAGAACGGCGCGTCCGGGCTCGGGCGCCTCGGCACAGCAAAGGCCGGCGTTGCTGGCGAGACGGCACGAGCGTTCCCGAGCGTCCATTCCGAAGACCCGCGCGGAACTCGATCCGACGGAGACGAACATGAGGGCCGCGTCGCTCGCCATGGGGGCCGCATAGAGATGGCCCAAGCGGCAGGAAAGGGGGACGGTTAATCGTCTGACTTGCCGTAATAGCGTTAATCGCGCATCAGACGCACCCAATGGCCGATCTCGATCGCGAAGCGGGGGATCAACCGCATGGCTCGGTCTACCGGGTCGCCGGCGCGCTGACGATCACGCGCGCCGCAACGACCCAGCGCGAGATCGACGCGCTTCCCGATCCGGTCACCATCGATCTTTCCGATATCAATCGGATGGACACGGTCGGCGCGTGGATCATTTACCGCACGGTCCGCGACCGCGGAGCCAAGGTGATCGGCGCCAGCCGCGACGAGGTCAGCCTTCTCAAACAGGTCGGCGAATTCGATAAGCCGGCGCGGGTCGTTCCAGAAGAGCAGGGCGGGGCCGTCCGGGCATTGCGAGAGCTCGGCGAATGGGTGGTCGACACCGGCCAGACGCTGGTCGGCCTCCTCGGATTCTTCGGCTCCACTCTGATTGCCTTTGCCAACGTCATCCGCCGACCGAAGCGCTTTCGAGTGAATGCAGTCATCCAGCGCTTCGACGTGGTCGGGGTACGAGCACTGGGGATCATCGGCCTGATGAGCTTTCTCATCGGAATCGTGATCGCGCAGCAAGGATCGGTCCAGCTCGCCCAGTTCGGGGCCGAGGTCTACACGATCAATCTCATCGGCCGAATTACGCTTCGCGAGCTGGGGACGCTGATGACGGCGATCATGGTCGCAGGCCGTTCGGGCTCCGCGTTCGCAGCGCAGCTCGGGACGATGAAGATCACCGAGGAAATCGACGCCATGCGCACGATCGGAGTCTCGCCGATCGAGGCTCTGGTCGTTCCGCGCATCATCTCGGCGGTGGTGATGATGCCGCTGCTCGCTTTCTGGTCGATGCTTCTGGCGCTGCTGGGGGGCGGCGTTTTCGTTTGGCTGTCGCTCGAGATCCCGCCGATTACCTATGTCCAGCGACTCCACGAGGTAATCCCGATCACCGACCTGTGGGTCGGGCTCATCAAGGCCCCCGTGTTCGGCTTCATCATCGCACTCGCCGGCTGTTTCCAGGGCATGCTCGTCCAGGGCAACAGCGAGGAGGTGGGCTCCCGAACGACGACCGCCGTTGTCCAGTCGATCTTCCTCGTTATCGTTCTCGACGCGGTCTTCGCCGTCTTCTTCTCCAACATCGGGTGGATATGACGAGCGTTCCCAAGAAGCTGGACCCGACGACGGTCCCGGAGGGGTGTCATCCGGTCATCGAAGTCAGAGGGCTGAACAACAGCTTCGGCGACCAGATCATCCACGAAGACCTCAACCTCACGGTTTGCCGCGGGGAAATTCTTGGAGTGGTCGGCGGCTCGGGTACCGGAAAGTCCGTCCTGCTGCGTTCGATCATCGGGCTTCAGACCCCGGACTCGGGCGAGATCGAGGTTCTTGGCGAAGACATGATCGGCCGCAACGAGGACGAAGCGAAGAACATCCGCCGACGATGGGGAATCCTTTTTCAGAACGGAGCGCTCTTTTCGACCCTGACCGTGGCCGAGAATGTCGAGGTGCCGATCCGCGAATATTTCCCGTACCTCAAGCCCCCCCTTCTCGACGAGATCGCATCCTACAAGATCGCGATGGGCGGCCTTCCTCCCGATGCTGGCCCCAAATATCCATCGGAGCTTTCGGGGGGCATGGTCAAGCGCGCCGGACTTGCTCGGGCGCTTGCGCTCGATCCTGAGCTCCTCTTTCTCGACGAGCCGACGGCGGGGCTCGACCCGATCGCGGCCGCGGCCTTCGACGAGCTCATTCGAGGGCTTCAGCAGAGGCTCGACCTCACCGTCTTTTTGATCACACATGATCTGGACACGCTTCACGCCATCTGCGACCGCATCGCGGTTCTTGCCGACAAACATGTTGTGGCGGTCGGAACGATTCCGGAACTATTGGCTTTGGACCATCCTTGGATACAAGAGTATTTCAATGGACCGCGGGGGCGAGCTGCGGCCGCAAGCTATGAGCATGAGGTCACGGCTTAATGGAAACGCGGTCCAATTATGTGATGGTAGGCGCGGTCACCGTCGCACTGCTCATCGGAACGTTGCTGTTCATCGTCTGGCTTGCCGGGCTCTCGAGCAAGACGTCCAAATGCTACGATATCTACTTTCCTGCCGTTGGCGGCATCGCCAAGGGTTCGAACGTCAGCTTCTCGGGCGTTCCCGTCGGCCAGGTTGCCAAGATCTCGCTTCTCCCGAATCGGCCCGAGTTCGTGTGGGTCCGGATCGACGTTGACCAGCAAACACCGGTTCTTGAGGGAACCACTGCCGAGATCCACAGCGTCAGCCTTGCCGGAGCGAATGAAATCCAGCTGAACGGCGCGCAGCGAGGGCGCCCGGCAATCACCCAGATGGGGCCGCAGGGCTGCCCGGTCATTCCGGCAAGCTCGAGCGGACTTAGCGCTTTGTTGAACAGCGCTCCCGAACTGATGGCGCGTCTTCAGCAACTGACCGAGCGACTGACCGAACTTTTGAGTGACAAGAACCAGACCGCCATTACCGATATCCTCGAGAATATCGACGCGACGACGGCCGTCCTCAAACAGCGCGCCCCGGAAATGGCGGACGCCATCGGCGACGTCCGGGTCGCTGCCCACAATGCGGGAGTCGCTGCAAACAACATCGCCACTTTGTCGAACAGCGCCAATCAGCTCGTGAACGGCCCGGGCCACCAGGCGGTCGAGAATCTCAATCAGGCGATCATCTCGGCTCGTCAGGCCTCGGACAACCTCAACGCGATGATCAGCGATGCCCGCCCGGGCGTTCAGAACTTCAGCAAGTCCACCCTCCCCGAAGCCAATCGGCTGGTTCGCGATCTTCGCGACCTCTCTCAGTCTCTCCAGCAAGTCTCCGACCGAGTGAATCGGCAGGGCATCGGAGGCGCTCTGGGGCCGCAGAAACTGCCCGATTACAAACCTGGGAAACGCCAATGAAGCTGCGAACTCTCGTTCCCATTCTCGCCGCGGCCGCGCTTGCCGGCTGCGCGGGCCTCTTCGGCGGCGGAGCCAAAGCGCCTTCGACGCTTCAGACCCTAACTCCGGAAGCGGCCGATCCTGGAGCAGTCGCGAGGACCGCGAGCGCAGGCCAGGCGATCACCATTGCCACGCCCGTCATTTCAAACCAGCTCCGAACTGTCAGGGTGCCCGTTCAGGTCTCGCCGACCGACGTTCAATATGTGACCAACCTGCAATGGGTCGATACGCCCGACAAGCTGTTCCAGGTCCTCCTCGAGGAAACGGTCCGCCGGACCACCAACCGGGTTGTCATCGATCCGGGTCAGACTGGCCTAGACCCCGGAACCGTCGTCCAGGGCGAGCTCGAGCGCTTCGGCTATGATGCTCGGACCGGGCAGGTGGTGGTTGCGTACAATGCCTCGATGTCGAGCCCTGACGGAGCACAGGTCCAGACCCACCGCTTCGTTGCAAGCGAGGCCGCCGACGGCACCGGCCCTTCGGTCGGCCAGGCGCTCAACCGGGCTGCGAACGCCGTTGCGCAGCAGGTTGCTCAGTGGATCGGCGGCTAGGCCGTCAAGCGAGCGATTTCGTCACCTGCTCGTAGACATCCCTCGATAGGCCTGGGCTTGCAGCGATTCGCTCGAGCGCATCGCGCATCATCGCCGCCCGCTTCGGCTCGAACCGGCGCCAGCGGCCAAGCGGAGGCACGAGCCGGGCTGCGACCTGCGGGTTCAGCTTGTCCGCGGCGATGATCATGTCCGCAAGGAAAGCGTAACCCCTTCCGTCGGGCGAGTGAAATGCCCAATGATTGGCGCCGAAGGTGCCGGCGAGGGCTCGCAGCCGGTTGGGATTGGTGATCACAAAATCCGCGTGCTTCGCGAGCTTCAACACCTCCGCGACCGTGTCGGATCGCTGCGCCGCTGCCTGGAGCGCGAACCATTTGTCGAGCACCAGCGGATCGTCGTGGAAGCGCTTGTAGAAGGCTTCGAGCGCTTCTGCACGTTCTTCGGTCTGGGTCGAAACGAGCACCCCGAGAGCGCCCTGCCGGTCGGTCATATTGTCGGCACTTTCGAATTGCGCCTTGGCGAGCTTTGCAGCTTCAGGCTCGTTATCGGCAGCAAGGAAGCCTAGAGCGACCGTTCGCAAGCGCCTGATGCCCTTGGCGAGAGGGCTGAGATCGTCGCCCGGCGCGCCGTCGCTTCGATGGGCGCCGAGGAGTTCGCCCTTCAGAGCAGAGCCGACCGCCGAGCGAAGTTCGTCGCGCGCTTCGTGGATCGCGTCGGGATCGACGACGTCCATCCGGTCGGCAATCAAGCTCTCGCTCGGAAGCAGAATGGCCTCCGCCTTGAACGCGGGATCGAGCGAATTCGACTTGAGAGTGGCAGCGATCGCCCGGATGACGGGCGCCGAATCCAGATCCCTGCCGCGAGCTCGAGCGACGAGCGCCCGCATCATCAGCTCCTGCATGGCCTCATAGCGGGCAAAGGGGTCGGTATCGGCTTGGGCCAGCCGTTCGAGCTCCTCGGGCGGCCGGTCGGCCTCGACGATGATCGGTGCCGAAAAGCCGCGATTGATCGAAAGGAGCGGCGCCTCGGTCACGTCTTCGAAAGTGACGCTCATTTGGGGCTGGTCGAGGATGATCAAACGCTCGGGGCAGATTTCGTGCCCGGTCTCGCTTCCGATGAGAGCGGTCCTCAGCGGGATCACCATCGGCTTCTTTACGGGTTGCCCGGGTGTCGGATCGACATGCTGTTCGAGGAAAAGCGTCGCAGTCCTCGCGGAACTGTCATGCTGGAGCCGGGCGCGGACCTTGGGAGTGCCGGCCTGGCTGTACCAGATCTTCAAGGGATCGAGATCAGCGCCGCTCCCGTCTTCGAGTGCAGCGACGAAATCGTCGCAAGTCGCAGCCCTACCATCGTTGCTTTCGAAATAGGCGTCGGTCCCGGCCCTGAACCGTTCCGGTCCAAGCACGGTGTGGAACATCCGGATGACCTCGGCGCCCTTGTTGTAGACGGTGGCGGTATAGAAGTTCGAAATCTCGATGTAGCTGTCCGGCCGAACTGGATGGGCGAGCGGCCCCTGGTCTTCGGGGAACTGCACGGCGCGAAGGACTCGAACGTCCTCGATCCTCTTGACCGGTGCGCTCCCAACATCGGCCGAGAAGCTCTGGTCGCGAAACACGGTGAAGCCCTCCTTGAGGCTCAACTGGAACCAGTCGCGGCAAGTGACCCGATCGCCCGACCAGTTGTGAAAATATTCGTGAGCGACGACCCGGGCGATATTGTCGAAGTCGGCGTCGGTCGCGGTATTCTGGTCGGCAAGGACGTAGGCCGAGTTGAAGATGTTGAGACTCTTGTTCTCCATCGCGCCCATGTTGAAATCGCTGACGGCGACGATGTTGAACTGGTCGAGGTCATATTCGCGGCCGTAGACCTTTTCGTCCCAGGCCATGGCGAGCTTCAAACTGTCCATCGCGTGCTGGGTCTTGGGAAGATCGGCCTTGCGCACCCAGACCGCGAGGGAGACCTTGCGCCCGGACATAGTGGTAAAGCTGTCCTGGTTGGCGTCGAGATCGCCCGCGACGAGAGCGAACAGATAACAGGGCTTGGGGAACGGGTCTTCCCACTCGGCCCAGTGGCGGCCGTTCCCGATCTCACCGGATCCGACAAGGTTTCCATTTGAAAGGAGGATCGGGAAGCCCGCTTTTTCGCCTTGCATCCGCACGCGGTATTTCGAAAGAACGTCGGGCCTGTCCGGGAAAAACGTAATGCGCCTGAACCCTTCGGCCTCGCACTGGGTGCAAAGCATTCCGCCCGAAGCATAGAGGCCCATCAGCTTGGTGTTCGCGGAAGGATGGATTCGGACTTCGGTCTCGAGCGTCGCCTGATCCCCCGAAAGTTCAATGACGAGGTCGGGACCCTCCATCCGCGAATCCGCGGGAGTCCCATCGATGTTCGCCGAAACAAGCTCGAGGTCGCTTCCGTTTAGCCGGAGCGGACGGTCGTGTTCGCCGTTCCGAACGAGATTGAGCGTGGCTCGCACACTCGTCCGTTCGAGATCGAGATCGAAGTCGAGCCGGATCTCGGGGACGAGCCAGTCGGGCGGCTGATAATCCTCGCGGCGGATTGCAACATGGGTCGGCGAGAGCGGCGCTTCGGGCACGGTCTCGGGAGCGGTTATGCTGGTGGTTCGAACGTCTGCCATGGCGAACCGGCTTAGAGCCGCCCCGGCGGGCTAACAACCCGGCGCTCCCGATGACTCGTGCGCGAAACAGGCGTAGTTGGGAATCGCGAGGTGCATCCCATTTCGCGAGCGAAGCGTTTGGAGGGGAAAGAGCAATAGGAGGCGGAACCCCCATGAGCGGCATTGAAGACATTCGCGAGCATATGGAAGTGATTGGTGCGGACGGCGTCCATCTTGGCACCGTCGACCGGGTTGAAGGCAATCGGATCAAGCTGATCCGAGCCGACAGCGGCGCCGGGCATGAGGGCGAACATCATTATATTCCGCAGGGCCTGATCGCCGAGGTCGAAGGCGACAAGGTGCGCCTTTCGGCTCGAGGCGACGTGGTTGCCGACCTTTTCGAGCAGGAACAGAGCGGCCAGCCAATCGACGAATGATTGGTTGCGCTTGATTAGCGCGGCGCCTTTCGCTCCAATGGCGGTGAAGGGAGTGCAGGACCTTGCGCAAATCCATCATTCTTCTCGGGGCCGCCGGACTCGCGGCCTGCGCTCGTGGTGGCGAGAACGCAGCTTCGAACGACGCCTCGGCAAATGTCGCGGCGCCCAAGCCCGCGGCAGCCTATTGCTTCTTCAAGGATTCGAACACCAAGTCATGGAAGGTGAAGGCCGACAAGGACGGCAACGTCGTCGTCACCGGCAAGGCGCTCGCCGAGGATGCCCGATACAAGGCCGTGATGGCGCCCGCGACGATCAGCGGCACCAGCGCCGAGATCGCTCCAACCATCACCACCAACGACACCGGATTTGCAGCACCCGGCAATTGGTGGAACCTCAGCGAAACAATCCCCAATAGCCAGGCGCTGGAGAGCGTGACGGTCAAGTGCGGCGACGAGACGCTCGCGACGCTCAAGGTGCCGCGCAAGAAATAAGCGATCGATCGCATTCGAGGTTATTGAGAACGAGCGCCAAAGCGCTCAATCTTGCGGGATGAAGCGCCAGGGGGTGACAGAGTCGCCGGCGAGCAAATGGACGCGCCCCGATGATTATCTCGAGGCGCTGGCGCTTAAGCGCACGTTTCGCCGAAAACGGCGGGGACACGAGCGCACCGAGCCGGAGTCGCCGCGCCTTCTGCTTTCGACCGTTCCGTTCCTTGCTCTATTGGGGTTGCTGGGAATTCTTGCGGTATCGATCATGGTCGCGGCTTTTCCAGGAAGTCAGCCCGAAGCGAAGGCGCTCCCGCCAATCGCAAAGCAGCGCGGCGTTGCCGCAAAGGGCTGGTTCGAAGAGGCGCAGCGCGAGTTTCAGCACTGAAGCTGCGGCCGATGATCAGATCAGGCGCGGGCGACACTTCCACGCTGTACGCCCATCATGAGGACTCCAAGCACGACAGCGACCAGAAGGAGGGCTGGAACGTCGCCGGTAAAGTGCCCGCCCATCGCCGGATTGCGCATGGCTTCCCAGGCCATGACAAGCGCATGAACTACGCTGGACCAGATGGTGAACCAAATGAGGGACTTGTTTTCGGCGGGATCGCGCGCGGCCAGGATCAGGAACACTCCAAGTGTCGCGTAAATGGCGACGATCATCATGAAATAGTCGTTCGCCGCAGGCGGTCCGTCGTGCCAAGCCCATCCTGACGGCCAGATGATGGCAAGCGGATAGACGAGACAGAAAATCGCGCCGAAGACGATCAGTACAAGCGAGAGAAGTTTGTGATTGGACGACATCTGGCAGCTCCCACCCCGAATGGCGGACTGGAACGGGTCCGTCGTTCTCGGCGTAGCACGAATGAGGCCGGCGCCACATCGCAATGCTTGGGCTTTTCCACAGTTTCGGTTCATCCTCGTGCAATCTCGCGAGGCAGAAGGGTGCGTTGAATGGTTGTTCTGCTGCCCGCCGCCGCCCTGTTGCTCTCCCAGGCATCGGATGGAGCGCCCCGAACTACGGAGCCCGGCGCGTCGGCGACGGCAACCCCAACGGCGACGACGCCGCCCGCCGTCTCACCGGCCGGTCCTTCCAAGACCGCGGCCAGTTCCAGGACCGGTTCGGCAGTTCCCGAATGCCCACCGCAAAGGGGCGACAGCCAGACGATTGTCATCTGCACCGAGCGTACTCAGGGTTACCGGATCAACCCCGACGTCATGGAGGCTAAGCGCGAGACGCGGAGTCCCGGACCACCCGTGCGGCCTGGTGGAAGGGTCATACCCGACTGCACCAATGTCGGTCCGCAGCCATGCATGACCGCTGGGATCAACCTCATCGGCGCTGCGCTCACAGCGGCGCAGATGGCCGAGCGGCTGGCGAAGGGCCAGGAGGTTGGGAGCATGTTCCAGACCGACCCTCACCCGAGCGAATATCAGCTCTACGAAATGGCAAAGGCGAGGCGGGAAGCGCAAGAGGCTGAGAAAGTCGCCGAAGCCACCCGAAAGGCAGCCGAAGCCAAGCTGAAGGCAGCCCAAAAGGCGAGCGACGCCGAGCCGCCAAAACCATCAGGACAATAGCTGCGATCGGTTGGACTTACGCTTTTCTTCAGCAATGCCAGCCGCTTCCCGACCACCACATCCGATCAGGGTCGCATGTGCCTCGTGCCTGCTGTTCCAACACCCAGCGGGGAAAGGCCCGGTCTGGCCGGTCGTGCCACCAGTCGTTGGCACTTTCAGCAGCCCAGTCGCGGTCGTCATATGAGCTCCTCAGCTCATAGTCTCCAAAAGCGCCGACCGGGCTGCCGCCCGCGGCACGCGCCAGTCGATGCTCGCCCCGACTGTCGTGTCGAGCCGGGCTCAGGGTGATCCGATGCCTGGCTCCTGCAGCCGTGCTGAGGAACATTGCGGCGCCAAGCGCCGCAGCCGTGAGCAACTTATAATCCATATCGCTGCTCCTTCGCGAGTGTCCGAGGGGACACGTGGAGAAGAACTAACGCCCGAAACCGGAACGTCGTTCACTCTCCCGCGAGGGCGGGGACCAGCCGGGAGCCATCTGCCAATTGCTCCCGGCCGCCCCCCCGTCGCCGCGAGTGGGGTCGCGGCGGCGCTCGCCTTTTGGCGAAGGGCGGCCGAGGCGCCTATATCGCGATTCCACGATAGCGTGTACGCGCCGATAAGGTCGCGAGAAGTGCCGGGGGCGGATCGGAGGTAAGGTGAGGAAGGCTCTCCAACTGCTGCTCCTTGCAGGGTTTTTCGCCGCCGCTTCCTCGGCAGCCTCTGGCCAGTCGATTGCGAATTCGATGGTCACCGCGCCAGCGAAACCAGATTCTTCGATCGACTCGAGGTGCAAGAGCGACGACCCCACGACCGTGGTGGTCTGCGGCCGCTCGCAGAACCAATATCGGATTGATCCCACCGTGCTTGAGGCAACCCGCGAGGCAGACGCGCTTCCAATAAAGCCGAAGCTCGATGCGACGACGTCCAGCGCATGCATCGGGCCCAACTGCGGCGGCGGAATGATCCCGCTCGTCGGAATGGCGCTGACGGCAGTGAAGGCCGCAGTTCTCGCCTCTGAGGGGGATGATTGGCGCGAAGCTTTTCGGACGCACCCCGATCAATATCGCGCATATGAAGATGCTAAGGCGAGGACGTCGCGGATCAGCATCGGCGTGGTCGCCAGCAGCGGACGCCAGTGAGCCAGGAATAATTCTGGTCAATTCCTGGGCGTTGCTAATTGTTTAGTCAGGTTGATCGGCTATCCCCTAAACATGAGCCGGTCGATCATCGCCAAATATGTGACCCCGTGGGCATTCAAGCGGCAGCGTGAACAGCAGCGGCGCATTTTGGAGCTCCGATCGCGCGACGGCGACAATTGCCGAAGATGCCGCCGTCCGATCCGCTTCGACCTCACCCGCGGCCACGACAAAGGGCCGGCGATCGAGCCGATCACGGCGGCTTGGGGCGATGAGCCGCAGTCTCTCAAAAATTTCTGTCTCTGCCACGGTCGATGCGATGCAGATTCAGGCGACAACACGCTTGAAGTGACGGAGCGCGTTCGCCGCAAGAGCGAAGCCGACTTGTTCGCGAAATCGCGGCCCGTCCGCAAAGCGGGCTGAAAATCCAGGTTCGTCAAAAGCCCGGATCGAACTCTTCCCGGACAAAATTGGCAGATCGCTCCGAGTGCGTTTCGAAGCCGCATGACGGCAAGCGGGAATCCCGCCTGTTGCTCCTAAAGTGACTTCGACCAGAAGGACGATCAGCTTTCGGCCCGTCCCTATCTGCCGCTTGGCGGCTCGCAGGCAATTCCATCGCCCTTAGGATCGAGCTCGGATCGATAACCGGGCTCGCCGGCTCGGATCGGCGCCTTGCCTGCGGCTCTCGCCTCATCGCAGTTCGCGTAATGGACGCTCTGCTCGACCGCTGTGGGATCGGCTCGTCCCGGCTCGATCGCGGGCGACTTATCGTCGTCTCCCCTTGCGGCCCATTCCTTGTCTGAGGCGGATTGCGGCGCGTCGGAAGGAATCGCGTAAACGGCTTTGGGGATCGTCAGGTGAGTCTTGTGCGGCGCCATGGCCGACCAGGCGTACCCTCCGGCGACTCCAAGGATCACTGCCGCAATGATGAGCTGCAACGCGCGCATGCGCGGAAGTTTCGCACAGGTCGGGTTGTGGAAGGGTAAAGGAACCCGGGCAAGGATGCTGATCTAAAGTTCGCTTTCGAGCTCGGCAAAGCTCCCAAATCCCAGCTCGGACGTGATCCTCTCGGCCCAGATTTCGTCCATGCGCCTCGAAAGAGAGAGGGGAAGCTCGTCACTGTGGCTCGGCGTGCTGGCGCGGACCTTGGCGCTGTCGCTTCCTCCAGGAAGGCCGCCGAGGTCTTCCGACAGCCTACGCATCAGCGCGTCGTCGAAGCGGTTCTTGTTCGCAAGCATATAGGCTCGGCTCGTGCGCTCGAGCGTCAGTTCGAGAAGCTCTTGATCGATCGGGATGCCCGCGAACTCGGCAACCCGCCGGATGTGTCCCGCCGGATCGCCAAGTAAGTGGCGGTAGGAGAGGAGCAGCACTTGCGGCTGGTCACGTACGGCCCACCAGCTGAGGAGATGATCCCAGATTCCCTCCCCCTCGGGACCACGTCCCTTGATCCACCCTTCAAAGAAATCCTCCATCGGCACGGCGCCGGGTTCAAGGAACCAGCCCTCCATGAAGCGGTACATTGAGATGAAGGAATCCTTGGGATCGCGCAGCGAAACCACATAGCGGGCGCCCTTGGGCACGCGTCCGTAGCTCAGATGGCTCTTGAAGCCGCGCGGGTCGGCACGCTGCGGCGAATTGAGATCGAGCCCGAGGGCAGGGGACATTTCGATCCATGGAACGACACGTGAGATATCATCGAAATCCATGTCGCCTCGAGTTCGAAGCGTGTGGAACATATGCTGCAACAGGGTCGTGCCGCATTTACCGTATGGGGAGATTATGACGTCGGTGGGGGCCGGAACGAACGGATCTGCGGCGTCTCGTGCAGCGCATACCGCTTCGGAAAGCACTCGCTGTACTGACCGGAATTCTTCCATGCTGCGCGAACGGCGCTTGACCAGTGTAGCCATAGGCTTCCCCCTGCTCGATGACTTCGACCAGTCGTATACGCTTTGGATGAGAGTTTCACGCGTGGCCGCGCTCTTCAGAACGGCAGGCTGAAGGTCACCATCAGACTTTTGCTGATCTTACCGTCGGGCATGGCCTCGGACTGCGTGTGCGCCCGCGTGTGGACACCGGGAATGGCGTCGGTCTCGGCGCGAATGGGCTTATGATCGTATTTGTCGGGAAGTTTCGGCAGACGGTACGGGCTCTCGCCCGTTCGCGAGCCGCACACCACAATTTCGCCCTGCGAAGTGCGGGGGCACGGATCAGTTGCCGCTTGCCGAGAACCACCCGCGGCAGCCGCGACCTGAAGGACAAGGAGCGACCCGATCATCGTCGACCCGCCCACTCAAGCGGCGTTTGCAAGCGGTGGAGGACTGATGAAGCGCGGGTCGACCGTCCGGCGCGAGATACTGAAGCTCGCGAGCTGCGAGGGTTCGTGGAAGCGGCCGGCAAGACGTTAGCGAACGAGATGCCTTGAAACGAGAATTGCCACCGCCGGTCCATTCGTTTCCGCTCCGGATGACCTTGGCCCCAGGGCTTGCAGCCTCATTTGACTTCAAGGCAACCTCTTTTTGACAAATGGGCGCCGCGAAACTATCTGCGCCGACCCTTCAACCCCACGCTAGAGGTGCGACATGAATATGATCAGATCCGCGCCTCGACACGGCGCTTAGGGCACCAGCCCAGCTGCTGTCCCGGTTCAAACGAGCCGGCTTTTCACAAGCATTTTAGAAGGTTGGCGCGGTTAGGCCGCGCCGGGGGTGTATCATGAACTATGTGCGCTTGATCACGCCGCGCTGGCGCGTGCGTCGCCTCGGCGCCGACTGCGGGCCGTTCGGCCCGGCTTACGACGCGGCTTACGACCGCGACGTGCCCGAGGCTGTGCGTATTGCGCTTTGGGAGGAGATCGACTGGTTCGAGCGCAACCTTCCGGTCCCGGCACCGCGCAAGGACGCATTCTGCGTCAAGTCGCGCGGCCGCTGGCACCCTGACGGCATTTGCTGGTTCGTGGCGGAAGCGCGCGAGATGATCGCACACGCGTTCGTTCTTGTGTCCCTCCTTCGCGAAATCGGCGTTCCGGCGCGCAAGGTGGCGACCCGCCGTCCCGGTACCGTGCTCTACCGGGATCCGTGGCAGATTGTCGCGAAGCCGGTTGAAGCGACGCCGACAATCTGGTGCTGAAGGGCGCTCCCGCCGCAGCCGAAAAGGTGCGGCGGGAGCTGCACCACTTCAATTCGATACGGAGAAGGGCAATGAGGACGATCGATCACGAGGATTTGCCCTGCTTTCGAGCGGACATCCAAGCGGCGCAAGGGCTTCCCGAGTGAAACACGGGTGAGACGGGGCCTGCGCTTCGTGCGCGGCGGAGAAAAAGAGCTGGTCGAGAAGCTCGGCCGCAACGACCCCTGTCCGTGCGGATCTGGACGAAGATTTCAAGCGATGCTGCTTGCACTCGGGCCGGTTTCGACGGCGCCGAACGGGATGATTACTGGCGGTAGTTGCTGCGGCGTCGTTGTCCGCTCTCGGACCGTGGTGGGCAGAGAGAGGATTAGACTATTCTGCCGCCACTCCTGCAGCCTCGAACATGTCCGGCCCGTCGCTACCAGCCGACGCATCATTCGCAGCGGCGTCGGACTTCGCCTTCATTCGCCGGTCGAAATTGTCCCACACCTCGTTCCAGTTCCCGCGCGTCGCCGCTTTTGAATATTCGGTAGCGCGAGTTTCGAAGAAGTTGGCGTGCTCGACGCCGTTGAGGAGCGGCGCAAGCCAGGGGAGCGGGTGCTCGTCAACCATGTAGACAGGCGCAAAGCCAAGCTGGCCCAATCGCCAGTCGGCGATATAGCGGATGTACTTCTTGATCTCCTTCGGGTTCATGCCGTTGACCGGCCCCATCTCGAACGCGAGATCAATGAACGCATCCTCGAGCCGAACCGTCTTCTGACACTGGTCGATAATGGCTTCCTTGATCGAGCGGGTAAGGCAGTCACGCTCCTTCACGAAGGTATGGAACAGCTTGATGATGCCTTCGCAGTGAAGGCTCTCGTCGCGCACGCTCCACGAAATGATCTGGCCCATGCCTTTCATCTTATTGAAGCGCGGGAAGTTCATCAGCATCGCGAAGCTGGCGAAGAGCTGAAGCCCCTCGGTGAATCCACCGAACATGGCGAGCGTCTTGGCAATGTCCTCGTCGGTATCGACGCCGAACTGCTGAAGATAGTCGTGCTTGTCCTTCATCTCCTTGTACTGAAGGAACGCAGAATATTCGCTCTCCGGCATTCCGATCGTATCGAGGAGGTGTGAATATGCAGCGATGTGAACCGTCTCCATATTGGAGAAGGCGGTCAGCATCATCTTGATCTCGGTCGGCTTGAAGACGCGGCCATATTTGTCGTGGTAGCAATCCTGAACCTCGACATCGGCCTGCGTGAAGAACCGGAAGATCTGAGTCAAAAGGTTGCGCTCGTGCGCAGTGAGCTTTTGCGCCCAGTCGCGGCAGTCTTCGCCCAAGGGAACTTCCTCGGGCATCCAGTGGATCTGCTGCTGGCGCTTCCAATATTCAAACGCCCAGGGATATTCGAAGGGCTTGTACGTCTTGCTGGCTTGAAGAAGCGGCATTGGAGTTACTCCTGGGCGAACTTCATTTGAGAACGGAGGGCGCCGCGCGAATTTTCGCGGGCCGGGAAGGCGGGCGTCATCGGGCTCATCTCCGGACGATCCGGTCGCGATAGACAGTGTGGCTTCGCTTCGCTCCGACCCCAAAGACTACGATCCCCAAAAAATAGCCGAAATTGTACCAGCCGCCATTGTTGGGAACGGCGTAGATCGCGACGTTGTGAGCGAACAGAGACACAATCCAGGCAAGCGGGAAAATGAGCCCGTGCCAAAGACCTGAGAGAAAGCCTGGGGCGCTGGCGACGACATTGTGGGGATCCTGCGTCGCGACGCAGGCCGTCTTGATGCAGGCGGGGAGTGCTAGCTTCAATGTGCGTGCTCCTGGAAATACTCGGCTTCGGCCTTGCTCGGATGATAATCGAGGCCGCCGAGCGCGTGGATCGCCATGATCAGCGCGACCACCAGAAGGATGACGGCCCCCTGGTTGCCGTAGCTGCTGCCGTCGGTGGGCTTGCGTCGATAAAAGACGATTCCGGCACCCAAAATAAGAACCGCGGCTGCAAGCTCGATCATCCTGCCGTTAGTCATGACGGCCGTCTCCGCATGATGTCCTGCCCTTGGCGCCCGCCGCCAGAACCGGTCGACCCCCGTCGTCTGCCGCGCTCGCGGGCGCCGCGCGGACGACAAGGTCAAGAACCGCGGAAAGGCGCTCGAAGGTCATGACCCGGGACGAGCCATCGCAACGACCTGATCGAGCCGGTCAGCGTAATTGTCGATCACCGCGGCAGTCCGCTGAATATAGGTGCGCGCATCCTCCCAGCGCCGCTGCTCGATCGCTTCGCGGACTCCGGGCAAGGTCTTGGCGCCGTAGCCAGTGAGGGTTCCCGGGGCGGAGATGAGGTTCTGGTACCACTGCCGCCCGGGAAGGCCCTGCGGGTCGAGCAGAAGCTCGTCAATATTGGCGAGGCTCGCGTTGATCCGCGCCTGAGTTGCAGGCGGGAGCTTGTCGGCGCGGGCAAGCACTCCATCGGCTGCCGCCGAAGCGCGAGTCAAATGATCGGACGCATTCTGAAGTGCGAGCATGTCAAACACCGGCGTTATCCCCTTGTCGGGCGGGGCAACGGTCGGATCGTAGGGCGTTGAGGCAAGCCTGAAATCGCCCTCGCGTCTGAGATCGGCAAGCGTACGGTCCTTCTGACGCTGATCATCGGCGAGCTTCATGACCTGGTCGAGGTAGTGCGACACCGACGAAGCGAGATCGGAATAATGAGCCGGCACTCTTGAAGCGTCCGCCGAGCGAAGGACTACGCGGCCGACGACCTTCGACAGCGCCGCGCCGTAAGCGAGGCCCGGATCGTCGAAGTGCATCACATGGTAATAGCTGTCGTAAACCGAGTGGTAGCTGCCGCCCGAAAAATCCTCGCCGCCGAACCCGAGATTGAGTGAGGCGATCCCGAGATGCTGGGCGAAGGAGGAATAGTCCGAACCCGAGCCGAGCGGTCCCAGCGCCATCTTTCCGGACTTGGCGTCCTCGTATCGGTCGCCGCGGTCCCTGCCGTCAGAATAATGGTTGGCAAACGCCGCGGCCTTGGCGCGTTCGGCAACCGAAACTCCGGTTTGAGGGTCAGTGACGTCGCCTGCGACCTGGGTGACCAGATGCTGGAGCTCGCCATTCCCCTCCGCGGACAGGAAACCGCGACCATTGTTGTCGGTGTTGATGTAGAGGACGGCCTTGCGCTTCAGTTCGTCCGCATGGGTCTCGGCCCATTCGGTCGAGCCGAGAAGCCCCGGCTCTTCGCCGTCCCAGCTCGCATAGACGATCGTCCGCTCGGGCCGCCATCCCTGGCGGTAGAGCTGCCCAAGCGCTTTGGCTTCACTCATCAGCGCAACCTGGCCCGAAAGCGGGTCGGAAGCGCCCATCACCCAGCCGTCGTGGTGGTTGCCGCGGATCACCCACTGGTCAGGGTAGACCGTTCCATGGAGCGTCGCGATCACGTCGTAGACGGGTTTCAGCGACCAGTCGGATTTGACCTCGAGGTGAACCTTGACCGCGTCGGTGCCGCCCCAGTGATAGGCCATTCCAAGACCGCCGCGTTGGTTGCCGGTGACGACCGGTCCTTGAAGCCGGGCCATGATCTGCGAGGCATCGGCATAAGAGATCGGGAGTGCCGGGATCTTGAGGATGGTCGGCGCCGTCTCACGGGTCAGCCGCTTGGCGTCGGGCGTGGCGCCGATGCCCGGCGTCAGCGGATCACCTGGATAGATCGTCATATCCTGGACGGAGCCGCGCTGGACCCCGTGCGGAGGACGGCCGCCGCCCAGGGGGTACGGATCGGCTTCCGAATATCCATCGTCGGCAGGATCGGAGTAGATGAGGCAGCCGACCGCTCCATGCTCCTGAGCAAGAAGCGGCTTGAGGCCGCGCCAGCCGGCGCCGTAGCGGGCAAGGATGATCTTGCCCCTGACGTCGATTCCGCGCCGAGCGAGCGCGTCATAGTCGTCGGGCATTCCAAAATTGACGTAGACGATCGGCGCTGTGACATCGCCATCGCCTTGGTAGGCAAGATAGGGCGGAAGCATGCCGGGCGAGTTGGACGTCGGGTCCTCGGCGACCGGCGGCTCCTGGCCGCCGAGCTGGACATGTTCGGGAGTGATGATTTCGAGCTCGGTCGAGATCGGCGTCGGATAAAGGACGTCGAACCGCTCGATATGCGCGTCCCAGCCCCATTGCTTGAACATCGCAAGTTCGAAATCGGCATTGGCCTTGTCGTGCGGCGATCCGACATGGTTGGGCGCGGAGGCCATTTGCTGAAGCCATTGCTGCTGGTCGGACGCGCTGATCATTGCATCGAAATTTCGCTCGAGCGCCTGGCTGTCGGCAGGCGGCGCGGCGAGCGTCGGCGAAGCGGCAAATCCAAACGCGGCAGAAGCGAGATACGCGAACCTGATCCTCATCTTTTGAACATTCCCCATCCCAGAGCGAGCGTCGCGACGGTCGCGACGAGGTCCAGTGCTACCAGACCGAGAAAGAGCGCGCCCGCTCCTTTCGCGAATTTGCGCAAAGTCAAAGCGCGTCACCCGGCAACTTCAGCCTCCGCGCCGCTGCCTGACATAGGACGAACCCGAAACGACGATGACGAATGCGCAAACGCCAAGGATGATGAGGATCCCGCTCACTGGCAGGCCAGACATTCGTCATAGTCGGTCGCATCGACCTTAATCTCACGAAGCTCGGGCGTGTTGTCTGCCTCAACTCCGCCGGCGAAGCCAGCGCGCTGAACCGACTTGGAACGCAGGTAATAGAGCGACTTGATGCCAAGCTCCCAGGCGCGGAAGTGGAGCATCATCAGGTCCCATTTGTCGACGTCGGCGGGGATGAACAGGTTGAGTGATTGCGCCTGGTCGATGAAGGGGGTGCGGTCGGCTGCAAGCTCGATCAGCCAGCGCTGGTCGATCTCGAAGCTGGTCTTGAACACGTCCTTTTCCTCCTGGCTGAGGAAGTCGAGATGCTGAACGCTTCCGCCGTGCTCGAGAATCGAGTTCCAGACCGCCGGACTGTCCTTCACCTTCTCCTTGAGCTGACGCTCGAGATACGGGTTCTTGATCGAGAATGAGCCCGACAGGGTCTTGTGCGTGTAGATGTTCGCCGGGATCGGCTCGATGCACGCACTGGTCCCGCCGCAGATGATCGAGATCGACGCCGTCGGAGCGATCGCCATCTTGCAGGAAAAGCGTTCCATGACCCCCATGTCGGCGGCATCGGGGCAGGGCCCGCGCTCCTTTGCGAGCATCATCGAGGCCTCGTCGACCTGAGCTCGGATGTGCTTGAAGATCTTCAGGTTCCAGCTCTTGGCCATCGCTCCCTCGAACGGAATCGAGCGAGCCTGGAGGAAGGAGTGGAAGCCCATCACTCCAAGACCCACGCTGCGTTCGCGCTCGGCGCTGTACTTGGCCCTGGCCATTTCGTCCGGTGCGCGGGCGATATAGTCGGAAAGGACATTGTCGAGGAATCGCATGACGTCCTCGATGAACTGCTTGTCCTTGTTCCACTCGTCCCAGGTCTCGAGGTTCAGCGAACTCAAACAGCAGACGGCCGTCCGGTCGGCACCGAGATGGTCCTTCCCAGTTGGAAGGGTGATCTCCGAGCAGAGGTTGGAGGTCGAGACCTTGAGCCCGAGATCGCGGTGATGCTTGGGCATCGTCCGGTTCACCGCGTCGATGAAGATGATGTAGGGCTCGCCCGTTGCCAACCGAGTCTCGACCAGCTTCTGAAAGAGCGAGCGTGCATCGACCTTGCTCCGCTCCGAGCCGTCGCGCGGACTTCGCAGCGTGAATTCCGAGCCGTCGCGAACCGCCTGCATGAACTCGTCGGTGACGAGCACTCCGTGGTGCAGGTTGAGGGCCTTGCGGTTGAAGTCGCCGCTCGGTTTGCGGATCTCGAGGAACTCCTCAATCTCGGGATGGGAGATGTCGAGATAGCAGGCGGCCGAACCGCGCCTAAGGGATCCTTGGCTGATCGCCAGAGTGAGGCTGTCCATCACCCTTACGAAAGGGATGATTCCGCTGGTCTTGCCATTGAGGCCGACCGGCTCGCCGATTCCGCGCACGCGGCCCCAATAGGTTCCGATCCCGCCGCCCCGCGATGCGAGCCAGACATTCTCGTTCCAGGTTCCAACGATTCCCTCGAGGCTGTCATCGACGGTGTTCAGATAGCAGCTGATCGGAAGCCCTCGACCGGTTCCTCCGTTTGAAAGGACCGGAGTCGCCGGCATGAACCAGAGCCTCGCGATATAATCATAGACTCGCTGTGCATGCGCTTCATCGTCGGCGTAAGCCGCGGCAACGCGAGCGAACAAATCCTGATAGCCCTCGCCAGGAAGCAGGTAACGGTCGCGAAGCGTATCCTTGCCGAACTCGGTCAGCAACTCGTCGCGGGCCGCGTCGACCGTGACGTCGAACCGCGGTGCATGGACCGCCTTCGTGCTCGAAGTCGTGGTCGTAGAAACGTCGTCGCTCGGTACTTCTGAGCCGGTTGAGAAATCCATCGCGCTTCCCCGTCCTTCAACAGTCCTGTCGAGGACCGTCTGTTCACTATGTGTTCGACTCGGAGCCATTCGGCCATCCTAGCCTTTTTTGGCGCTTGACGGGGCTTTTTCACTGCCGTCCCCTGTGGAAATCGGGGACGAGTGGGCCCGTCACCGGAATATAGGCCTTCCGGCGTCAGAACACCAGTAATTGAGTGTTCCCCCTCTCGCGCTACTACCTATTGTGCCTCAACCAGAATCAAGCGCAAGTCGGTAAATGCGGAGTCAACAGAAAATCCTGTGGATTTGCCGCAGTGCAGCACTGTCCTTCGCGATATCGGCATGCAGTTGCGGCGGTTGTCATCGTTCCGTAAGCGAACTGTCACAAGCAAGGGGCGCCGATGTTCAACTGGTTTCAGTCACTCCTTCCGAGGAGCAGCGATTTCTTCTCGATGTTCGAGCGTCACTCGGCAACCTTGGTCGCTGCCGCGGACGCGCTAAGCGAGCTCGTCCACGGTCGCCCGCTCGCCGAAGACCATATCGCGGAAATTCACCGGCAGGAGCATGTCGCCGACGATGTCATCCGCCAGGTCCTTCGCTCGGTCCGTCAGACCTTTCTCACGCCGTTTGATCGAGGCGCAATCACCTCGCTTATCGGTTCGATGGACGATGCGATCGACGAGATGCAGGACACTGCCCGCGCGATCGGTCTTTATGAGATCAAAAGCTTCGAGCCGGAAATGAAGCGCATGGTCGACATTATCGTCGAAGCCGCAGGATTGACCGCCCAGGCCGTACCGATGCTCCGGGACATCACTCGCAACGGACCAAAGATCCACAACCTCACGGAAAAATTGGTGCAGCTCGAAAGCGACGCCGATGTCGTTCACGCTGCCGGCCTCAAGAAGGCCTTTCAGCATTCCAACGGTGTCCCGATGCAGTTCATCGTCGCTCGCGAAATCTACAAGCACCTTGAGCGGATCACTGACGCCTTCGAGGATGTTGCAAACGAGATCGACGGCATCGTGATCGACCACTCCTGAGCGATCGAGCGTGTCCCAACTCGCACTTCCGCTTTTGATCG
>DATAPR010000008.1:0-1825 GCA_036265105.1 Sphingomicrobium sp. | reverse complement strand
TTGCGCGACGTCCTTAACCCAGGGCCAGAGCTTGCCGCCCTCGCTCAGGAAGTCGTTATAGAAATCGACGCATAACAGCGCCGTGATTTTGGGCTCGTAAATGGGACTGGCCATTGGATGATCCTTTCAGCGCATGACGTGGCTGGACGTTAGCTAACGACTTGCGGGGAATCACGAGCTTCGAGATCGGCCCTCTGCCTCTTGGTCCGCGACATCCGCCCGTTGAGCCAGACCGCGGCCAAACGAAATGTTCTCGCCCGGCGTCTCGTAGAGCGTGATCAAGAGATCATCCGGGGAGATCCGGGCTGCTGAGACCACGGCGTCGTTCAAGACCTTCAGCAGTCCCAGTCTCTTTTCCCTGGGGCGGCCGGAAATGAACGTGATCTCCAACACAATCAGATCATCCGAATAATTCAGCCCCAGGAATGATGGCGTATGACGGAATTGGCTCTTCGGCAGAATGTGAATGATCTGAAAGAAGTCCTCCGGCGGTATGCCCAATGCGCTGATGAGCCCGTTTTGCACCGCGCTCGACACCTTGCCGAGACGCTCCTCGTCGTACTGTCCCTCGAGCACATGAAGTTTGGCGAGCGGCATGTGTGGTCTCCTTTGCTAGTCGTGCGGGGGTCACTGGGCGGCAACAGAGGCGGGAGGCTCGACGATGTGCAGATGGCCGCCGGCGTTGCTGAACACGATCCGCGCCGGCGCCTCGCCCGCGGGACGCGGAATGGAAACCGCGGCCGACTGTCCCGCCGCCAATACCGTCTCGAACCGCTCGACTGCGGCTTTGTCCCTCGCGCCCTCCTGGGTGGTCACCACCACATGAAAGCCGTCGGGCTCGTCGATGTAGTAGACCAGGGCAGAGGAGTGCGCACCGAGCTTCGTCCAATGGCCGGTCACGGGTGCTATGTCCGCCGCCTGGACCGTCACCACGCCAGCAATGGCGAGCGCTGCGGTCGCTAGAAGAATCTTCATGTCATTTTCTCGATATTCGAGCGTCACTTGTTGCCTCAATGATGAGGGTATATGCACCTATATCGGTGTCGCTACCCTCAATTCAAGAGGCATGTCCATCGCCACTGAAGTAGACTATAGCGACCATATTCATTGGTGCGTCCTCAAGCAGATGCCGGCCAGCTTCATGGTCGAAGAAGTACGCGCCCGAAGGCCTTGCGCTCGAGAATGTAGCGATGCGCGTGCGCCGCTTCCGCGAGCGGGAACGCGCGATCGATGAGAACCTTCAGCTGGCCGTTGGCGACGGCGTCGATTAGACCAGCGACGACCGCGAAGCACCGATCATGCTCCTGAAGGAAAATGCCCGGATAGTATACACCTTGAATATCGGTGCAGTTCGCCCAGAGCGCGAGCGGGTCGAGGCGCTCCGGATCGCGGCCGGACACGCCTACCATGATGGCGCGGCCCCGATATTTCAGAGAGGCGATGCTGCGCGCGAGGTTTCTGCCGGCAATGCTGTCGACGACGAGATCCACGCCCTTTCCCGCTGTCTCGGCCTTGATCGCCTCGACGAAGTCCTGCTTGACGTAGTTGATCGCGACATCTGCGCCGAAATCCGCTTTCAGGCGCGCAAGCTTTGCGTCATCCGATGCGGTCGTGAACACTCGCGCACCTGCCCGCTTCGCGAGCTGGAGGGTCACGAGGCCAAGCGCACCGGCGCCGGCATGAACGAGGACGGACTGGCCTTCCCTCACATGGCCGAACTCGAAGAGGCATTCATGGGCTGTGCCGAAGGTGACGGGGATTGCAGCAGCGATGTCGCCGCTCAGGACGGCGGGAATGATCCAGGTCATATTCGCCGCCGTCACCG
>DATAPR010000007.1:2500-163542 GCA_036265105.1 Sphingomicrobium sp. | reverse complement strand
GCAGGAATATGAGTCTGCTCCTCTGTCGAACTTCAACAGGCTCGACACCAACCACGATGGCACGGTCAGCCCCGAGGAGCTGCAGGCAGCAAGAGCGCCCAAAAGAAAATAGTCGCTATTCGATATGGCAGGAGAGCCTGGCGGCTGGCCAGCCGCCAGGCTTTTCTTTAGGGACGAGTCTCCCCGGGGAGCCAGCGATTGGCTGAGAGGCAGGTGTTGCGGCCTGCGACCCGCCGAACCTGATCCGGTTGAACCCGGCGTAGGGAGAAGGAGAGTCCAAAATGGGTGACGCCCCCGCTCGCACCGAACTGAAAGTCACCACCGGCCCGATCCGCGGTTCGCGAAAGATCTACGTCGAGGGGCGCCAGGGGGTGAGAGTCGCCATGCGCGGGGTCGAACTCGAGCGCTCGAGCGGCGAACCTCCGGTCGTTCTCTATGACACGAGCGGACCCTATACCGATCCGTCGCTGGGGATCGACATCATGAGCGGGCTCCCGGAGCTTCGCCGCGACTGGATTCGGGCTCGAGGAGACGTCGAGGAGGTCGAGCAGCGCGAGATCCGCCCCGAGGACAATGGACAGCTGGGTCCCGATCGTAGCGGCGGAGTTCAACCTTTCCCGAAGGTCCGAACGAAGGTCCTTCGATCGAAGTCCGGCTTCAATGTCACTCAGATGCATTATGCGCGCCGAGGGGTGGTGACGCCCGAGATGGAATATGTCGCGATCCGCGAGAATCTCGCGCGCGAAGAAGCGCTGGTCACGAGCCGCGACGGCCAGGACTTCGGCGCCTCGATCCCCGACTTCGTCACCCCTGAGTTCGTCCGCGATGAGGTTGCTCGCGGCCGGGCGATCATCCCGTCGAACATCAATCATCCTGAAACCGAACCGATGGCGATCGGCCGAAACTTCCTCGTCAAGATCAATGCCAATATCGGCAATAGCGCCGTTGCTTCGGACGTTGCTGCCGAGGTCGAGAAGATGGTGTGGGCGATCCGCTGGGGCGCCGACACGGTCATGGACCTCTCGACTGGCCGCAACATCCACGACACGCGCGAATGGATCATTCGCAACTCGCCCGTCCCGATTGGCACAGTGCCCATTTACCAGGCGCTCGAGAAGGTCGGCGGTATTGCCGAGGAGCTCAGCTGGGAGATCTTCCGCGATACATTGATCGAACAAGCCGAGCAGGGGGTCGACTATTTCACGATCCATGCCGGAGTTCGTCTGCCCTTTGTGCCGCTGACCGCAAAGCGGGTTACCGGGATCGTCAGTCGCGGCGGATCGATCATGGCCAAATGGTGCCTCGCCCATCATCAGGAGAGCTTTCTTTACGAGCGCTTCGACGAGATCTGCGAGATTATGAAGGCGTTCGACGTCGCATTCTCGCTGGGCGACGGGCTTCGGCCTGGAAGCATCGCGGATGCGAATGACGAGGCGCAGTTCGCCGAGCTCTACACGCTCGGCGAACTGACGAAGAAAGCCTGGGCGAACGATTGCCAGGTGATGATCGAGGGCCCCGGTCACGTCCCGATGCACAAGATCAAGGAGAATATGGACAAGCAGCTAGAAAGCTGCGGCGAAGCGCCTTTCTACACGTTGGGGCCGCTTACGACAGACGTAGCTCCCGGCTACGACCACATTACGAGCGCAATTGGCGCCGCGATGATCGGCTGGTTCGGAACCGCCATGCTCTGCTACGTCACCCCCAAGGAACATCTTGGCCTTCCCGACCGTGACGACGTGAAAGTGGGAGTTGTGACCTACAAGCTCGCGGCTCACGCAGCGGACCTCGCCAAGGGCCATCCGGCAGCCCGTTTCCACGACGACGCTCTGAGCCGTGCCCGGTTCGAGTTCCGCTGGCGCGACCAGTTCAATCTCTCCCTCGACCCGGATACGGCCGAGGCCTTCCACGACCAGACCCTGCCTGCCGAGGGGGCCAAGACAGCGCACTTCTGCAGCATGTGCGGACCCAAGTTCTGTTCGATGAAAATCACCCAGGAGGTTCGCGAATTTGCCCGTCTGAAGGAGCAGGAGTCAGCAGCCCGGGATGCTGAAGCCGGAATGGCCGAGATGAGCAAACGCTTCCACGATGAAGGCGGAGAGCTTTACCTTCCCGTCGAATGAAGAGTGGCTCTAGTTTTCGAGCCCCGGACTCCAGCCCGGCGGTGCAAGCTCGTACCCTTCAAATTGAAAGGCCGGCGCGACGACGCACGAGAGGAAAGTGTAGCCAAACTCTCCGCCCTCGGCCACCGCTGCGGATTGCCACTGTCCCGCCAGGACGATGATTTGCGGCTCCTCGCCCGCGTCGATCCGTCCGCCGAGACGGACCGTCCGCGAAGGACCCCGGTCAGTTGCCGAGATCGAGAGTTCGAGGGGGTCGCCTAAGTGCCACAGCCACATCTCGTCAGCATCGACCCTGTTCCAGCGCGAGCTTTGAGCGCGCTCGATCAGATAATAGACAATTGTCGCAGCGGCGCGCTTGCCTGGGTCGGCCTCCGATCTCCAGGTCTCGCGATACCACCCGCCTTCCGGATGAGGAGCAAGGCCAAGGCGCTCGATCAGTTCGTTAGCAGTCATCGCCCTCCACCCTTTGCCGAGGCCCCGTGGGAACCGAGCGCCGCATTTCGTGCATCAGGACGTAGTCATCCGCAACGCTGCTCGTTCTTGGCGCCTAGCTCCACTCGAACCTGAGCGGTCCCTCGCGAAACGCGAAACGGTCGAGGTGGCGCACGACCGCCCCTTTCAATGCCTCGAGATGCTCGGGTGAGGAGGCTTCGATCCGGACCTCGAGCGTTCCTTCTCTCGCATCGAACGTCGCGAGCGCGTCGCCAGGCCATTCCGCCCCTCGCGCATCCCTTGGAAATATGACTTCTCCGTGTTCGGGAGTGAACTCGACGCTCAGATTATGAGACCAATGCTTGCAGAGCTGCTGGAGGTAGCGGCTGGCACTTCGGCTTCGAATGGATGCAAATGTGCTGCAAAGCGTTCCGGCAGTCATTTCAATTGCGTCCTCCTTTGAAAAGCCAAGATATATCTCGGGCGCATGGGTTCAAGCCGAGACGACGGTTCGATGTCGATCGAACCTTTGCATTTCCCAGTCGAATAGATCGCTCGTGCGGCCATGAGACGTGATATTGCAGCTAGTGTCCCGGATCGGACATATTTCGGATCCGGCTGAGCGGAGGGCCGATTGTCAACGTTTCGCTGGCCCCTGATCCTTGCATTCGGGGTGATGACCCTCGCGGCGGTTCCAAGCGTCGCGTCGGGCGATGCCGATCCGCCAAAGATCGGCAAACCGAGACCCGCTCCCGCGACACCGCCAAATCTGGCCCCGCTGCCGCCGGCGGTCTTTGACCCCACCCTCGCGGTGGGCGGCGAGGAAATGAAGGCCCGAAAGATCGAGACTCGGCTCAGCGTCGACGTCCTCGTCAATGGCCGCGGCCCCTATCATTTCATCGTCGACAGCGGTGCAGATACGTCGGTCGTCGGCCTGCGCATCGCGCATAATCTGCAACTTCCGCTCGGAACTCCAGCGATTCTCGACGCGATGACGTCCCGCAATATCGTCGACCGGGTGAAGGTAGACCAGTTGACCATCGGATCGACGATTATCCGCAACCTCGAACTACCCGCGCTGAGGGAGGTCGACATCGGCGGGGACGGAATGATCGGGATCGACGCACTCGTCGAGCAGCGTCTGATGCTGGATTTCGAAAAACGCCTGATCCAGGTCGAGGACGCCCGGGTTCCCGAGAAATTCGATCCGCATGACATCGTGATCATCGCCCGGCGCCAGCGCGGGCAACTGATCCTGACCCATGTCAAAGCTGTCGGTTATGATCTCGATGCGATTATCGATACCGGCTCCGAAATTACGATCGGCAATCTCGCACTTCGCGACAAGCTGATGCGCGGGAACCGTGATAAGTTCGTAACGGTGCCGGTGATCGGGGTAACGGGCGCAAAGCAGAATCTTGAGTTTGCCCGGATCGGCGAGCTTCAGCTGGGCCCGGTGACCTTGAGGGACGTGCCCATGGCCTTTGCCGATGTTGCGCCCTTCAAGTCGTTCGGGCTTTCCGAGGAGCCGGCACTTCTGCTCGGAACCGACCTCCTGGAGACGTTCAGGCGTATCTCGCTGGACTTTCGGGCGCGCAAGGTCCGCTTCCAGCTGAGGCGCTGCGAAGAATCGGTCGTCATCAGCACCAATCCCGACGGTTTTACGAAGCTCTCGTCGAAGCCCAACGAGAATGTCTGCCTCGGGTAGCGGCCGCCGACGACGCGAACGCTGACCCCCACGACCGGACGATATTTGCGACTCGGCTCGCGATTGGCACCTTGCGCGTTGTCATGCTCATGGCTTCCGGCAAGAAATGGTCCAAGGACGTGACCGAGCACAGCGATGCGCTGGACCTCGAGCGGAACGTGTTCGCCAGCTCCGATCCCAAGGACGTCGCACGCTCGCTAAAGCGTTCGGCGGACAGCAGCGCTCGCCGCAAATCTTCCCCGTTTCGCTCGGCGATGTCGATGTTGACCTTCTACATCAACCGCGCTGGCAAGGATCTTGACCCCAAACAGAAGCGCGTGCTCGAAGATGCCAAGGACGAGCTTCGCGCCCTCTATGGCCGTTCCCGGCATGATTAGATTGCGATAGCCCCGCCCGGTTTCCCGGACGGGGCTATGCCTCGCTCAGAATGCTGTCAGGCAAACTCGCGTTCGCTTGCCAGGTCCTCGTCGAGGCCATCGGGGAGTACCGCGCCGGCTTCCACGGGCTCGGCTCGGCCCTCGGCTACGTCGCGTTCGCGCTTGTCGAAGAAAGCAGCGCGCCGCAGCCTGTTTCTGAGAGACACCGA
The DNA here is from genome assembly GCA_036265105.1 of Sphingomicrobium sp. Lineage (GTDB taxonomy): Bacteria > Pseudomonadota > Alphaproteobacteria > Sphingomonadales > Sphingomonadaceae > Sphingomicrobium. The sequence goes on along the minus strand of DATAPR010000007.1, from coordinate 158,693 downwards.
AGGATTGGCAGCGCTTGGTCCCCTGTAGGCCCGTTCGACCCAGGTTTCGCCGGGCCGTCGATCCGATCCATCGTCGCTCGATGAATCGGCTTCGTTTGACGGCGCCCACGAGAAGGCCGAAGCTGAAGGCGCGACAATCGCCGGCTGTTCCTCGGCGACCTGATCATGGCGCGGCATTGACTCAGCCTGCGGCGGCTCCGGCTCGGCAGCGGTCGCGACCTGCCCGTCGGGGATCTCCTCGTAGGGCTGATCTTCGGACCATTCTTCTTCCTCGTCGCGTCGGCGTCGGCGGGCGATCGCGAACGCGGCACCGCCGAGCGCGAGGATCGCAAGTGCGCCGCCGCCGATCTCGAGCGCAGTGTCATCGCCGTCCCTGGCGGGCTTCGCTGCGGCCCGAGCATTAACCGGCGGATTGGCGGCCACTGGAGGGGCTGGGCTCGCGGCGGCCGGAACAGCTGGAGGCGGGGCTTTGGACGACTTTGCAGCGGTTGCGGTATGGCTCTTGTGACTTACCGCGTGAGCCGCTGGCTTTGCCTCTGCTGCGGCCCGCTTGAAAGCCGAATGCGCAGGCCTCGCCTTCGCCGAAGTCCTGGCGCTCGTCGTACCGGTCTGGGCCGAGGTGTCGGCCGAGCTGCTATCTGCCGAACTTGGCGAAGTTGACGCCGCCGGCGAGGATTCGTCCGGGGTCGGTGAAGGAGCCGCAGTTGTCGGCACTGTGGTTGCAGGTTCGTTTGGGACTGGCTGCACTTGCTGGGCCAGGCTGGCTGTTGATGAGAGCGCGAGGACCGCGGCAATCGCGGGGAGGGCGCTGGTTCGTGCGTATCGCGTGACTTTGATCATAGTAGAATAACAACCATGCTGCTGCCCGGCGGTTCGCTCGATAGCGTTGTCCAGAAGAGTAATGTCGATGAATTGAGGCTCTTCTAACGATCTGATATGTTTGGCAAAACATTTGTTCGTGGAACTTTTGTTCCATGCCAAGTCGAAGAAAATTCCCGCCAGACCCCGACCAGAAGTTCACGAGCGCTTCTGTTTCGCCGCTTTTGACGCTTTTGAGCACCGACAATCGAACGGGCCTTGAGGATTCCGGATTAACCTATGTTGTTTGGTCCCGGCCTCGTGATCGTCGTAAAAAAGGCGCTGCGGGGAGTGAGCGTCGATGCCTGAATACCGGCTCTATTGTCTCAACGATCGAGGAAGTTTCGCAAAGTCTCACGAGATCGAGGCGAAGAGCGACGCCGATGCCCTGACTCAAGCCCGCGCGCTGAAGCTCGACGTCGTCTGCGAGCTATGGAACCGCAATCGATTGGTCGCAAAGCTTCCGCCTGCGAAGTAGATTCTTTCGGCCGGCCCGAGCGACGCAATCGCCGCTCGTCGAAAACCGTCTGGCCATATCGACCCGCCTCAATAGGTTGTCGGGTTGGAACCGGATTGCGTGCCCAATCCTCGATTTAGGGAAAAGTCTCGATGATCTTTCTGTTTGCGTTCGGTGCCGCGGTTGCGGCGCTCGCTTCGGCGCCTGCGCCGGCTTCTCCATCAGCCGGTCCCCAGGCGATCGTCGTTGAAGGCATAAACCCCAAGCGTCGCGCCAATTCCTATCTCGACAAGGTTCTGCCGCCGATCTTCGATGGCCAGATCGGTCGGTTCGAAGATCCCCTTTGCCCGGCGACAATCGGACTTCCGGACAATCTTAGGGACGAAATTCTCAAGCGGCTGTCCGTGGTGGCGGCTGTCGCGCGTATTCCCGTCGAAGCCGGCAAGTGCCGGGCCAACCTTCTCATCATCGTCGTCGATGACAAAAAGGCACTCATCGAGGGCATGCGCAAAAAGAAGGAATCTTACCTCTACGGGATCGGGACAGAGCGGGTGAACCAGCTCGCGAACTCGCAGGCGCCGGTCGCGGCCTGGCAAATCACAGACGTGATCGGCGCTGACGGAATGCCTCTGCGCACAGATGGAGATGGGTTTCCGAGGCTGTTTACCACCGTTCCGCCGTCGCGGATCGTCGAGACGACGCGCAAACGCATCACCGGCGGCATTGTCGTTCTGGAGCAACGCGGTCTGGTGAACGTCACCACCCGCCAGCTCGCCGACTATGCTCTGGTGCGCCTGCTCGCTCCGATGGAGCCGAAAGAGCGCACGCCCCCCGACTCGTCGATTCTAAGTCTGTTTAATCCAGGCGTTCGTCCCGAGGACGCGCCGCAGAGCCTCACTTGGTGGGATCTCGCTTTCCTAAAGGCGCTTTCGGATACGCGGAGTGACACCGTTGCCGATGTCCAGCGCCATGAGATCCGCGACAGGATGCTTCAGGAAATGGCGAAAGTTCCCAGAGAATGATGCGCGGCGAGGGGCGCCCGCACGGCTGCTGGCGCCCCCTGTCCCGGCTCCACGCGCGTTGCCGGTTATTGATTTGACGTGGCGTTCGCTGTCGCGTTTACGTCGGTGACCCCGCTGTTTGTCGTCGCGTTGAGGTCTGTCGAATTCATCTCTGTCGCGTTCATCGTGGCAGCGGCGTTGAGATTGGTGGCCGCGTTCGTGGCCACGTTCGTCGCTGCTGCGTTGTTCGCATTGCTGTTGCTGTTGCAGGCAGTCAGGGCTGCGATCGCGGCTGCGGTGAGGACGGGTCCAACCTTCATGTCATTCCCCTCGAGCTGTTGGGCGGCGGGAAAGCGAATGAGCGCCAATAACGTTCCCAACTGAATTCGCTGCGACTCAATCGCAGAGAGGCGCCGGATCTGCGGCGCCTCTCTGCATTTCGAGGTCTGAGCTATTTGGACTTGTTCTGTGTGGAGTTGGACAGGGAGTTCTTCACGGACTCGGCCTTGTTTTCGCCGGCATTCTTGATCGCCTCAGCCTTGTTCTCGCCCTCGTTTTTGACGGCGGATGCCTCGTTCTGCGCGGAATTCATGATTTTGGCGGCTTCGTTGTTCGCGGCCGCTGTCACGTTCTCGGCACGGTTCTCGGCATTTGCCTCGATCTGCACCGCGGCGTTGTTCTGAACGTTGTTCTTGTTGCATGCGGCGAGCGCGACGAGCGCAGCGCCGGTGATGATCGCTCGATTGGTTTTCATGGCTTTCCCCTTTTTCATGCCCGCTCGGAGACGGGCATGATGGGGTTAGCGAGCGACCCTTTCAGGCCGATGGAATCCGCATGAACTAATGATTGAGAGCCTCGACGGCAGCAAGAGTCTTGGACACGTGCTGGCTGAAATCGAGATCGTCGTGGACCATCACGATCCGGTCACCCCTGTCGATGACATAAGAGGTTCGCGTGGTGATCCCGGGATGCGCGGCCCAGGCAACGTCATATTCCTTCTGGACTTCGGGAGTGGCGGTTGCGACCGGAAAGGCGCTGCGGCATTCCTTGGTCGAAAAATCGTGAAGCGTCTTAAGATCGTCACCTGACATTCCGATGACCTGCGCTCCAGCCTTCTTGAAATCACCGATCGCCGAGCTGAACGCGTGCGCTTCAGCAGTGCAGCCGCTCGTGAACGCCTTGGGGAAGAAGTACAGAACGACCGGCCCTTTTCTCAGCTGATCCCTGAGGTGGAGCTTGAACTCCTTGCCGCCGACCGCTCCGGTGGTGGTAAAGTCCGGCGCTTTGTCGCCGACCTTAAGGGCGGCTGTTGCGGGTGCCGCGACCAGGCTGGCGGCGGCGAGCGCGAACAGAAGCTTACGCATGGCGGTCTCCCTCTCATCCTAAAGACCCTGTGAGTGCCTCCCTTACCGGCCCGAGTTCAAAAGCGCGAGGGTGCGTTCGTCGCGGGCCCCGTCGAAGAAAGAATCGAGCGCCGAGGCGAAGACTGAGTGGGATTGAACCTGGTCGAACAGGGTCAGGCTCGATCTCAGCTTTATCGAATCGATGTCGCCGAGAATCTCGGTCGCGGTCCGTTTGGCCGACCAGTCGAGAATTGCTTCAACGCATTCGTAGAGCCTCGGTCCAAGTCTTGGATGGCCAAGATAGGCGCGCGCCTCCCCGGCCGAATGGATTGCAAAAAATGCGGCGGTGGGACTTCGTCCGAGGCCGGAAAGCTGCGGAAAAATGAACCACATCCAATGGCTCTCCTTGGCTCCTCGATGGAGTTCGGCGAGAGCAATTTGGTAGATGCCCTGCTGGGCTTTGGTGAAGCGCTCGAGATCGAAAGGATCGTTCACTCGTCCATGATGGACTGGGGACCGTCTCGAGAAAAGAGCGGCCGGCGCCTATCGGGCAGGCGCCAGCAGCCCTGCAAGAACGTAGAAGAAAATCATAACGGGCCCAGTCAGCAAAGTCGCTGCGATGAACCCGAGGCGGATGATCGTCGGGTCGACGCCAGTGTAATCGGCGAGACCGGCGGCGACGCCCATGATCTTGGCGTCGCCGCGGTTGATCAGAAAACGTCCGTTCATTTGATGGTCCCTTATTCAGATGATGTCAGGCGATCGGCAGCGACGTGGCGGCCGAAACGAGGAGAAGCGCCGAAATGAAGGCACCGGCAAAAACGGTCGCGGTCTGGCGGACGGAAGCGAATGAACTAAACATTGGTAACCCCTTTTCGATTTCACCGGACCCGCTATCCGGGCCGGTGCATCAATCAATGCACGGGGCGTGCCAAATGATAAAAGTCGTTATTTTTCAGTGTAGACGTGCCCAAGCTAACCGACAGTCGGCTGCGCAATTCACCGTAAATCGGTCGATTTTACCATTTGCCCAGCACGAATTCGCCCGAGGGCCTGTCCGGAAACGGACATACGCTACATCTGTAGCTCGTATCCGGTCATTGGCTCGCTTAGCTTGAAGTCGTGCTTCCGCCGTCGGGGTGGAGGACCTGGCCCGTCATGTAGCTGGCATCCTCGCAGGCGAGGAAAAGGAAGGAGGGAGCAACTTCGTTGGGCTGCCCCGGCCGTCCCATGGGCGTGTCCTTCCCGAAATCCGGAAGTTCGTCCTTGGGCTTTCCGCCGAACGGATTGAGCGGGGTCCAGATGGGGCCCGGAGCAACGGCGTTTACACGAATTCCGTCCTTTACCAGGCTCTTGGCCAGCGACCGGGTGAATCCCACGATCGCACCCTTGGTCGAGCTATAGTCGAGGAGAAGCTTCGATCCTCCGTACGTGGTCTCCGAGGTCGTGTTGATGATCGCTGAACCCTTCATGAGATGCGGCCGGGCCGCCTGGGTCATGAAGAACATCCCGAAAACATTCGTCTGAAAGGTGCGGCGAAGCTGGTGCTCGTCGATGTCCGTGACGTCCTCGTCCGGGTGCTGTTCGCCGGCGTTGTTGACGAGGATGTCGAGCTTTCCGAGCGCCTCTACCGTCTCCTCGACCGCCCGCTCGCAAAATTTCTTGTCGCCGATATCTCCGGCAATCGTAATTGCCCGGGCACCTTCCCTCTCGACGATCTCCTTCGTCTTCTTTGCATCGTCGTCTTCGCAAAGATAGACGATCGCGATGTCCGCTCCTTCGCGGGCGAAGAGCGCCGCAACTCCACGGCCAATGCCGCTATCTGCGCCCGTGACAAGAGCAACCTTGCCCCTCAAGCGGCCGGATCCTGGGTAGCGGGGTTCCCAATCAGGTTTGGGCTCAAGCCGGCTCTCATGCCCAGGCTCCTCATCCTGGTGGACCCTGGGCTCCATGACTTCGGATTGGTCCTGCATCTCGACTACTCCTTCGGCGCTATTCCCATATCCTCGCGCTCGAATTCGTCGCTCGTCGCTTGATTGGGCAGTGCGTTGCCCGGCTTGGATAGGCGCCGGCGACCCGAATTTTTCGCCGGCCGGTTTGCCGGGCGCTTGGATGTTGATCGCTCTTTCATGCTCACCTCTTTTGCGAACCGCCTTGGCTTGCTGTCGGTTCCAGCCTTCGGCGCGTCGTTCAGCTGTGGCGGTGTTTGCTCGCGCCCTGTCGCTGGGAATCTGCGCTCTTCACCGAATCTGGGCGGCAGCTTGCAACGAGCGTTGGGTAGTCGAACTTGCTGTTTTCAATCAGTGCCGCTGGCGTTGCCGCTGTGCACTCGGCCTCACTCGAATAGCGCGTTTCCAAAGTTGCGATCTTGGTGCAGGCGCTGCCGCCATCGGCGCACCCCAATATCGCGATCACAAAGTAAGCGGGCCCCATCGACGATCCCCTAAGAGGCTGTTTTAACCGTCGATTTTGATGAGAGTTCCCAATCCCGTTTGCTGTCGGGGCACGGCACCCCTACCTTCAGTCGATGGCCTTGAGAGGGACCAAGAAGCGGGAAAGGAAACCGAGCAGCGGCTTTGGAGCGCTGTGGCGTTTCCTGCCGATGCTCTGGCCCAAGGGGCAGCTCGAGCTCAAGCTGCGAGTGATCGCGGCGATGGTCCTTGTGCTGGCGGGCAAGGGCGCGGTCCTTCTGATGCCCTTCGCCTACAAGGCGGTGATCGACCGCATGTCGGGACCTCGAGTGGGCTTCGCAATGGTCGCCACCCTGGTCGCGGCCTATGCAACGGCACGCTTTGCCGGCGTTCTGTCGGACAATCTTCGCAATGCGCTATTCGAGAAGGTGGGACAGGATGCCGCACGAAGGCTCGCTGCGACGGTGTTTCGCCACGTCCACGACCTCTCGCTTCGCTTTCACCTGGAGCGCCGCACGGGTTCCCTGACGAAGATCGTCGAGCGCGGAACCAAGAGCATCGACATGATGCTCTATTTTCTGCTGTTCAACATCGGTCCGACGCTCATCGAGCTGACCGCCGCCTGCATCATCTTTTTCGTCAAATTCGGACCGGGCCTCGTTGCAGCGACTCTGGCGATGATGGCAATCTACATCGTTTTCACCCGGCGGGTGACCGAATGGCGCGCCGATCTGCAACGGCATTTGAACGACGTCGACAACAAGGCGATCGGACGCGCTGTCGATTCGCTTCTCAATTACGAGACGGTAAAATATTTCAACGCCGAGGAACGCGAGACGAGTCGCTACGATGAGGCGATCGCAGCCTTCGCCCGGGCCACAGTCCGAAATGAGGTCTCGCTCGCCTGGCTGAACATCGGTCAGGCTTTCATCACGAATTTGATGATGGCGGGCGCCATGATCTACACGGTGTGGGGCTGGGTTCGAGGACGCTTCACACCCGGCGACGTCGTCTTCGTCAACACGATGCTTCTTCAGCTGTTTCGTCCCCTAGATATGCTCGGCTGGGTCTACCGCACGATCCGGCAGGGACTGATCGACATGGAGGCCATGTGGAACCTGGTCGATACGCCCGCCGAAGTCACGGATCGTCCCGAAGCGGAGGCTCTCAATGTGTCCAGCGGAAACGTGCGCTTCGAGAATGTTCATTTCGGCTACGACCCGGAGCGTAAGATCCTCAAGGGCCTCGATCTCGACATCCCCGCCGGAACGAGCTGCGCCATCGTAGGTCCGTCGGGAGCAGGCAAGTCGACGATCGCCCGACTTCTCTATCGCTTTTATGATCCGACGTCCGGACGGATTCTGATCGACGGCGAGGACATCTCCGAAGTCACTCAGAAGAGCCTTCGAGCGGCGATCGGAATCGTTCCCCAGGATACCGTGCTCTTCAACGACACGATTGGTTACAACATCGGCTACGGGCGCGGCCAAAGCAGCCAGGAGGAAATCGAGGGCGCGGCTCGCGGTGCGGCGATCGACCGCTTCATCGCTGCACTTCCGGACGGCTATGAATCGATGGTCGGGGAACGCGGGCTGAAACTCTCGGGCGGCGAGAAACAGCGGGTGGCCATCGCCCGAACGCTGCTCAAGGATCCGCCAATACTGGTCCTCGACGAGGCGACGAGCGCGCTCGACAGCCGCACCGAGGAGGAAATCCAAAGGACTCTCGACCGGGTCGCGAGCAGCCGAACAACGATCATGATCGCGCACCGGCTTTCGACTATCGTCGAGGCGGATCAGATCGCGGTGCTCGACAACGGCGAAGTTGCCGAGCGCGGAACGCACGAGGAGTTGCTTGCCGGGAACGGTCTCTACGCCGACCTTTGGTACCGCCAGGCCGCGGAGCGACTTGCGGAGGAGACGGCCGAAGCGGCCGAATGATTGCTTGGCGTCCTAACGGCGAAAACCGCGCAGCACATTGCCTTCGGTACTGAGGTAATTTCTCCGATAGTCGAACCGGGGCGTGTCCGAGAAAATCAGGTAATAATATTTCATCTGCTCGGTCCACCAATAGCCCGGGCAATGGTCGCTCTGAACCTTAGGGGAGGCCGTCACATCGGCAAGCGCCGCGTAGCCGTAGCGTGACTTGTTCCAGCGCTTCATTGCCAGATAATGGTCACGCGCGATCATCCGCCATTCCTCGCGCCGGTCGAGAAGCCAAAGATTGAGCGCCGAATCGGCGAGCTCGGGCCTTAGAGAATTGGTCGCGCCGATGGCCTTGAGACTTGAGGCATCGATCTCCTCGGGAAGGATTCCATAAAGCTTCTGAACGTCGACCCAGCTGCGAGTATATGCGGCGCCCTCGCGCATTGCCCCGCCTTGCCCAAGAAGTCCGCCGTAAAATGAGGCAAGCTCGTCCTGGTCCCAATTGATTCGCCGGCCCGTTTCGAAATCGACATCAACGAACCACAAGCGCCCGGCGATCTTCTGCGGCTGGTGCCGGAGTATCGCGGCGGTGCACGTCCGGTACATCGAAAGGCAGTCGCGGTCGCCGAGGAGATCCCAGCCGTCCCAAAGATATTCGTAATAGCTGTCCGACGGCGGTCCGATCGTTGCCCGCCGGCTCTTCCATTTGCCCGTCATGCAATCGATGCTGTCGGCCAATAGACCGATCTTCGAGCGGCGCTCGAACATTGAAACGACTGCTCGCTTGGCGGCCTTACGATAGCGGTCATCTCCAGTTGCCCGACTCAAGAACCCAAATTCGGGAATGAAGGTGCCGGTCTCGGCCGGGTTTGTCTCAACCCCGCGGAGCGCTCCGGTGCGAAGGTTGATGAAGCGGTGTGGAATTCCGAGCGGAGATGCCTCGAAACTCGGAAGGATCCGGTCGGCGCAGTCGCGCGCCTTGGCGAGCAGCACCCGATCGCCGCATGCGTGGAAGGCCGAGAGCAGTCCTCCGACGAGCCGGATCGAGGTTTCGAACACCGAGACCTCACCGTCGACGTCGAAATCGAGCTCCCTCTTCACCCATTCGACGCCCTCTCGAAATTCCTCGTCGAGACCCATCACCCACAACGTGTCGAGCGCCTCGATAAGCGAGAGTCCGAGATGATGGTTCTTGAGAGGAAAACTCTCGAAACCTCCGCTGATCGGTTTGATCTGGTCCTTGCCCCAAGCATGTTCGCGATAGTTGCTCCAGGCCCAGCGCATCTCGTTGCGAACATCCTCGCCGAGCGCCTTCCAGCTGCTCCCGCCCGGTGCTCGGGGCGCCGCAGACGCAGCAAGAAGCGCGGAGCCGAGGCCCAGCACTGCTCGGCGATCCAGGCGTGAATGGAGCACCATCGCGCGAACGCTAGCCGCCCGAAGTCTAGTGCGCTACCCGCCCATACGAACGACGTTGGCCGAAGCTGGCGAGAAGGCTATGGGGCGAAATGATCGGAGCCCTCGCCTGCTCCAGCTGAACTGTTCAGCTTCGTGCAAGCGGTTGCACCGATGGGGTTAAGTACTTGAGTTCGTGGGGAGAGTTATGATCCGAAACCTTCTGCTTGCGTCCGCCTCAGTGGCAATGGCCACAATCGCCCAACCCGCATTCGCCGCCGCAGCCAAACCAAGGCCCGCTGCTTCGGCAACGCTCCCAGCGTCCAATCCGTTTGCACAGCCGAGCACATTGTCGTTCCAGGCGCCGGATTTTTCGAAGATCAAGGACAGCGATTATCTGCCGGCCCTCGTGGCCGGAATGGCGCAGCAGAAGCGCGAAGTTCTCGCAATTGCCGACAATCCGGCTCCGCCAACCTTCGCCAACACCGTCGTGGCGATGGAACGTTCGGGTCTTCTCCTTGAACGTGCCGAGCTCGCCTTTTCCGCAGTCAATGGCGCCAATACGAACGATATTCTTCAGGCGACGGATACCAAGACCTCGCCTCTGCTCGCAGCCCATTATGATTTCATCTATCTCAATCCCAAGCTTTTCCAGCGCTTCAAATATCTCAACGACCACGAAGCCAGTCTCAACCTCGACCGTGAGCAGGCGAAACTGCTCGACGTCTATTACAAGCAGTTCGTCCACTCGGGCGCGCAGCTCGGCCCCGCGCAGCAGGCGCAGCTCAAGGCGATGAACGAGCGGCTGAGCTCGCTACAGACCGAATTTTCCCAGAAGCTGCTCGCGGCGACCAAGGCGGGCGCGCTCCACGTCGATGATCCGTCCGCGCTCGCCGGCATCTCGCCCCAGCAGCTTGCTGCCGCTCAGGAAGATGCGAAGAACAGGAAGCTTAGCGGCTACGTAATTCCGCTTCAGAACACGACCCAGCAGCCCGCGCTATCGGACCTCACGGGCCACGCGACCCGGCAGCAGCTGATGGACGCAAGTCTCAACCGTGCGGAACATGGCGATGCCAACGATACCCGCAACAACATCACCGAGATCGCACAGCTTCGGGCCAAGAAGGCGGCTCTGCTCGGCTATCCGGATTACGCAGATTACACGCTCTATGATCAGATGGCGAAGAACCGCGAGACCGCGCTCGGCTTCCTCAACCGGCTCGCCGCTCCTACGGCCACCAAGGAGAAACAGGAGTGGAGCGACATCGTTTCACTCGCTAAGTCCCAGGGCGCGAACTTCCAGCCGACTGCGGCTGACTGGAACTTTTACGCCGAACAGATCCGGAAGCAGCGCTACGATCTCAATCAGGACGAGCTGAAGCCCTATTTCGAGATTCACAAGGTGCTGACGGACGGCGTCTTTTTTGCCGCCAACCAGCTCTATGGAGTCACGTTCAAGGAACGCCATGATCTGCCCACCTGGAATCCCGACATGTTGACCTATGAGGTGTCCGATGCGGACGGAAAGCCGCTCGGGCTCATGTATTTCGATTATTGGAAACGCGACAACAAGTCCGGCGGCGCCTGGATGAGCAATCTTGTCAACCAGTCGTACCTGCGCGGCACGAAACCCGTCATCTATAATGTCGCGAACTTCACCAAGCCGGCGCCCGGTCAGCCTGCGCTGATCAGCTTCGACGATGTGACGACGATGTTCCACGAATTCGGCCACGCGCTTCACGGCCTGTTCGCAGCGCAGACCTATCCGACGCTTTCGGGAACCAGCGTGGCTCGCGACTTCGTCGAGTTCCCCTCGCAGTTCAACGAGAATTGGGCACTCGATCCAAAGGTGCTCGCGCACTACGCGGTACATTATCAGACCGGAGCACCGCTCCCGCAGGATCTGATCGACAAGATCAAGCGCTCGCGAACCTTCAACCAGGGCTATGATAATGGCGAAGTCCTGGAGGCGGCGCGGCTCGATCTCGACTGGCATTCGTTATCCGCAGATGCACCGAGGCAGGACGTCGACCAGTTCGAGGCCAAGGCGCTCGCGAATAGCGGCTATGACACCGCGGACGTGCCGCCGCGCTATCGATCGACCTATTTCCTGCACATCTGGAGCAACGGCTATGCGGCGGGCTATTATGCCTATCCGTGGACCCGGATGCTCGCTCAGGACACGTTCGCCTGGTTCGAGAGCCACGGCGGCCTTACTCGAGCCAACGGTCAGCGCTTCCGGGACATGGTTCTCTCGCGCGGAAATACGATCGACTATGGCGAGATGTACCGGGCGTTCACCGGCCATGATCCCGATATTCGTCCCTATCTCGAATATTATGGCCTGCCGACTGCCGGATCGGGCCCGACCACGGTGACCCCGTCCGGACCAGCCACTCCTCCGCCTCCGCCGCCGGCCTCCATACCAGCGCCGCAAAGAGGCGAGCGGGGCCGCTGAACGATGATTCGCCAGCTCGACGAACGGACCCTGGTCAGCGATCAGATCGCCCCGCACGAGGTCGCCGGACTGGCGGAACAGGGAGTGACGGTTCTCATCAACAATCGGCCTGATGGCGAGGAACCTGGCCAGCCGCTCGCTTCGGATATCGAGGAAGCGGCCTTCGAGGCTGGGATCGACTATCGCTTCGTTCCGATCATCCGGGGGATCGGGCCGGCCGACGTGGAGGAAATGCAAAAGGCGCTTCGCGCCGCCCAAGGCGGCAAGCTCCTCGCCTTCTGCCGGTCCGGGACTCGGTCCGCGCTGACGCTTGCAGTTGCCCAGCGCGAGGAGGGAGCTCCCAGCCACGAAATCCAGCAGCGACTGATCGAGGCCGGCTTCGATCCCGGGCCAATCGCTCACCTGCTCTAGGGCTGGTAGTCGCGAAGCACGCGCGTCGCCTCACCAAGATCTTCGTCGAGTACCATCACCCGGACCCCGACCAGCGCGCCTTCGGCATATGTGTAACTCTGAGCGTCGAAAACCAGCGCCTGAACACCATGGCTTTCGAGGAATATTCGGCAGAGCTCCGCCTCGATCGGCCGGTTGAATCGAGCCGCCTCGGCAAGATCGCTCACCAGGGCTTGTCCGCACCGGCGGCAATCTCGTCGGGGCGCGAGGATCGAATTGCGGTGCGGGAATCGACCGAAACGCTCGACGATCTCGCGGTGGTGTTTCGCATAGCCGAGTTGCCGATCATCACCGAGCTGCGTGAAAAGCAGTACCGCGCGGTTCTGGTCGTCCAAATTCTCGCTGTGCTGGAAGGGCATGTAGAGAAATTTTCGCTCGCTTGGCGCAAGCTCTTCGTCGAAGCCCCTCATCACCGCATCCTTTGCAATGGCGAGCGCGAGCGGGTCGGTCGAATAGGCATCGGCGTGCCCTCGAAACATGTTGCGCGGGAATTGATCGAACAGGATCACCCCGGCGAGCGCAGTCAGCGCATCGGGAAGAAAGGCACTGGCGGTAAGCTGCCGCTTCTCGCTCCACAGTTTGAGAAAATCCTGCCTGATCCGATGATCGAGTTCGGTTCCGCCGTCCCACCATTGATCGGGCCGCAACCCGAACCAGAATTTGAGGACGTCGGCTCGCCAGTCCGAATTCAAGCCGCGGTGCCTCCAACAGTAAGGCCATCGATCAGAAGCGTCGGCTGCCCAACTCCCGCAGGAACGCTCTGACCGCCCTTGCCGCAAACGCCGATCCCCTCATCGAGCGCGAGGTCGTTTCCAATGCCCTGCACCCGGGTCAGCACGGTCGGCCCATCACCGATGAGGGTCGCTCCCTTCACCGGTTCGGCGATCTTGCCGGCTCGGATTCGATACGCTTCGGTGCAGGAGAAGACGAATTTGCCACTCGTGATGTCGACCTGTCCGCCCCCGAAGCTCTTCGCGTAAATGCCGTCCTTGACCCGCTCCACGAGCTCTGCGGGATCATCCTTGCCAGCGAGCATGAAAGTGTTGGTCATTCGCGGCATCGGCGCGTGGGCAAAGCTTTCGCGGCGTCCGTTACCGGTCGGCTCCATGCCCATCAGCCGGGCATTCAGTCGGTCCTGGAGATATCCCTTGAGAATTCCGTCTTCGATCAGGCAGGTGCGACGGGTCGGAGTTCCCTCGTCGTCGATGGTCAGCGAACCGCGCCGCTGGTCGATTGCTCCATCATCCACGACGGTCACTCCGTGCGCAGCAACCCGCTCGCCAATTCGGCCCGAAAAAGCCGACGTGCCCTTGCGATTGAAATCGCCTTCGAGCCCGTGACCGACAGCCTCGTGAAGGAGCACTCCTGGCCAGCCCGGGCCGAGCACGACGGGCATTTCGCCCGCAGGCGCTGCAACCGATCCAAGGTTCGTAATCGCTTGTGCAAGTGCAATGTCGATCGCCCGGCTCCATTGAGCGTCGTCGAACAGCCGCCCGTATAAATAGCGACCGCCAAGGCCGTGATGACCCGTCTCGCGGCGCGCATTCTCTTCGGCGACGATCTGAATCCCGAGACGAACCAACGGCCGCACGTCGGACGCGACGAAGCCGCCGGCTCGAACGATGTCGATCACACTCCAGCTCGCCGACAGGCTGACGCTGACCTGCACGACCCGAGGGTCACGTGCGCGTGCTTCGGCATCGATCCTTTGGCACAGGGCAACCTTGTCGGCGAACGCAACGAGACCCAGCGGATCGTCGGCCCCATACATCGACTGGTTCGTCCGCGCCGGCGGGGATGCACTGGAGCCGGTTCGCGGGTCGAGCAGTTTGAGCGTCGCCGCGGCGCGCTCGATCGCAGCTTTGCTGATCTCATTGGCATGCGCAAACGCGGTGGTTTCTCCGCTCACTCCCCTCAGGCCAAAGCCCGAGGAACTGTGATAGTCGGCGGTCTTCAGCCGACCGTCATCAAAACCAAAAGCCTCGCTTGCCGCATATTGCAGGTAGAGTTCGCCATCGTCATGAGCTGAAAGATGCTTGCGCGCGAGCTCTCGAGCCGCCTCCGGATCGAGGTTGCGGTAAAGGAATCCGCGCGGGTCCGGCGCCGTCATGCAGCCTGGTCCGCCGGTCCCCCCTCGAGAATGAAGCGGCGATCACAATAGCCGCACTCGACGAAGCCCGTGTCCGGTTCGATCCGCAAATAGACGCGTGGATGGCCGAGATCGGGCGCGATCTCCCCCGAACCGTCGCAAGCGACCTGGTCCGTACTCACCCGAATGATTTCCGGCGGCGGAATTTGCGATGCCATGAGCGGCACTTAAGCGCGCCCAGCGCCGCTCACAAGGTCACTGGTAGTTGGCCGTTACCTGAAATGTCGCGGAATAGACGCCGTCCGGCTGATTGGCGGCGATATTGAGGATTCCGCCGATCCCGACAAAGAAGGTTCGCGCGGTCGGATCGATCGTTCGGATTGGGTTTCCGCTATTGTCGAGCGTCAGCGCGAGGACGTCGATCGTGTCGCCGCCGATGTCGGTCAGCTGGGTCGGAGGAACGATGACCACCACCACCTGCTGGCCGCCCGTGCCTGAACCTCCAAAATAGGCGTGATGCCCGGCTGAGCTCGGAACCCCGCTTACTCCCCCGGCAAAGGTGCGCGCACCCGAAGTCGCGTTCAGCGCTACCGTCCCGGACGAATTGGACGATACGATCGTTCCGAAGTCGAGGTCGTCGATCTTGGTAAGCGTGAGCGGCATCAGGAGAAGCGCCTTGCCGTCCGCGCTGGCCGTGTTGGTCGGAGCCGCAAGCGCGGGACCCGTCAGAGCCGTCGCGGCGAGGGCCGCCGCGATGAGGAGTTTACGAATGCACACCGGCGAGCTCCTGAGCGTTCATCTTCAAGGAGCAAGTATCACCCGGACCGCCTCACCAGCGGTTCAACGGGCTTGGTTCGTTGAGCATTTACCTTAACGCGAAGGGGTTCATGCGGCCGGGGCTCAAGGATATTGGACGGTCACCTGGAAGGTTCCGGCATACGTGCCCGCAACCTGGGCTGCGCCGACGTTCAGCGTCGCGCCCACCGCAAAATTGAAGATGTCGTTTGCTGGAACCTTGAGATTTGCAGGCGCGTCGAGCGTCCAATTCGACACGGTCATTGTCTCCGTGCCGCCGACGCGCGTAACCGTGATCGGAGCAGTCGGCACGCGAATATGCACGACCGAATTCTTCGAACCGGTGCCTGTGAACTGTGCCGCGTGGGCTGCAGTTCCCGCCTTAGTGACACCGCCAGTCGTCGTCAGCGATCCAGCGAGCGGATCGACGAGTGCGGTTCCCGAGCCGGTCACGATGAGCTCGCCGAAGTCAAGATCGGCATTCTTGAGAACGCTCAGCGGGCTGAGGATCGAGGCTTGGCCGGTCGCAGTTTGCGTTGCGGCTCCGGCCGCCGCCGGAGCGGCGATCGAGAGGGTTAGCAAAACAAGAAGGCTGCCGGGAGCGCGCATCAAGCCGCGCTGGATATTCGGTTAACCTGAAAATCACTCTAGCGGTTAAGGTTAAGCGGGCATTTACCTTGAACGCTTGTCGCCGTTCGGCCTCGCCCTTATGCCGCGACGCGTAATGGACGAGCCCGCAATTCGCATCGAATCGCTCTCGAAGATCTACGAGGGGGGCAAGCGTGCTCTAAACGAGGTCAGCTTCGATGTTCCGCGCGGGCAGATTTTCGGTCTCCTCGGGCCCAACGGCGCGGGAAAGTCGACGCTGATCAACATCCTTGCGGGCCTGGTCACCAAGACCAGCGGCAAGGTGACCATCTGGGGCTTCGACATCGACGAACACCCGCGCAATTCAAAGCGCTCGATCGGGGTCGTTCCTCAGGAGATCATTTTCGATCCCTTCTTCACGCCGCGCGAGACACTCGAGATTCAGGCTGGACTCTACGGAGTGCCGCCCACGGAACGGATATCCGACGAGCTGCTCGCGGCGATGCACCTCACCGATAAGGCGAACGCTTATTCGCGAACGCTTTCGGGAGGAATGAAGAGGCGCCTTCTGGTCGCCAAGGCGATGGTTCATTCACCGCCGATTTTGGTCCTAGATGAGCCGACCGCGGGGGTCGACGTCGAGCTTCGCCGTCAGCTTTGGGACTATGTGAGAAAGCTCAATGCGCAGGGTGTCAGCATCGTTCTCACCACCCATTATCTCGAAGAAGCCGAGGAACTGTGCGATCGTATCGCGATCATCCACCATGGCCGCGTGATCGCCAACGAGCCGACTCGCGAGCTTGTCTCGAAGGCCCAGGAAAAAGCAGTGGTCGTCACCTTCGACCGCGACATCGTTGCGGTCCCGACCAACAGTTGCTTTGAAAACATCACTTTGGTCGACGAGCGCACGCTCGAAATCACCTACCGCAAGGACAAGGTCAATGCCGGGCAAGTGCTGAGCGCTCTTACGGCCGATGGGCACGAGATCATCGACGTGTCGACGCGCGACCCGGACCTGGAGGACGTTTTCCTCAGCCTTGTCTCGGGTGACCGGGAAGCCGCGTGACCATCGAAACGGATGTTTTGATCGTCGGCTCGGGCGCCGCCGGACTTACAGCAGCCCTCAATCTCGCTGAAAATCACAAGGTCTCGGTCATCGCCAAGGGCGCTCTTGGCGATAGCGCCAGCGCCCGGGCGCAAGGAGGCATCGCGGCGGTGCTCGAGGAGGGCGACAGCTTCGAGGCCCATATCAACGATACGATGATCGCCGGCGCAGGGCTCAACGATCCCCGGGTTGTTGAACATGTGGTCGAGCATGCTCCCGACGCGATCGCCCGGCTCATCGACCTGGGCGTGCCGTTCGCGACGGAAGGAGAGGCACTCCACCTCACTCGCGAGGGCGGACACAGCCACCGCCGGATCGTCCACGTCGCCGATGCCACCGGCTATGCAATCAGCCAGGCGCTCGAGGGGGCCGCGGCCAAGCATCCCAACATCACGCTCGTTCCCGACATGGTCGCGATCGATCTCGTCACGGGACGGCATGCGACTCATTTCTCGACGAGCGGCGCAGTTCACGGCCTCTACGCCTACAATCGGATGAAGAAGCGGGTGGAAACGCTGACCGCCCGGGCGACCATACTTGCAACCGGTGGGGCCGGCCGAGCCTATCTCTATTCAACGGCGCCTCGCGGAGCGACGGGAGACGGGATCGCAATGGCATGGCGCGCTGGCTGCCGCGTCTCGAATATGGAGTTCATGCAATTCCATCCGACCTGCCTCTACAATCTCGAGGTCAAGAACTTCCTGATCACCGAGGCGGTGCGCGGCGAAGGGGGAATCCTCAAACACCCTGAAACCGGCCATCGCTTCATGGCCGACTACGATGAACGAGGAGAGCTTGCGCCGCGCGACATCGTCGCACGGGCGATCGACCACGAAATCAAGCGCGACGGTCTTGATTATGTTTTCCTCGATATCTCGCACCGCGAGCCCGACTTCGTTCGGGGACACTTCCCCAACATCTACGAAAAGCTCATGGGACTTGGGATCGATATTACGGAGGAACCAATCCCCGTCGTTCCGGCGCAGCATTATACATGTGGGGGCGTGGTGGTGGACCTCGACGGTCGCACCGACGCGCCGGGTCTCTACGCCGCCGGTGAAGTCACCCAGTCCGGTCTGCACGGAGCGAACCGACTTGCCTCCAACAGCCTTCTTGAATGCCTCGTGTTCGGCGAGGCGGCCGCCAGGCACATCATTTCGACCTGGGACCTACTTCCGGACGTTCCGGCGATCCGCGCTTGGGACGAAAGCCGCGTGACCGACAGCGACGAGGAGGTCGTGATCACCCAGACCTGGGGCGAGATCCGGCGCTTCATGTGGAACTATGTCGGAATTGTCCGAACGACAAAACGGCTCGAGCGCGCCAAGCACCGGATCGATATGCTTCGACAGGAAGTGAAGGATTATTACGCACACTTCAGAGTGACTCCCGACCTCATCGAACTGCGCAACCTCGTCGAAGTCGCCGACCTCATCATTCGAAGCGCCCTCAGCAGGCACGAGAGCCGCGGCCTTCACTACACGCTGGATTACCCAAGAATGCTTGCACAGGCGAAGGACACGATCTTGGTACCGTAGATAACATTGAAGGGGGAAAGAGATGCCGATCGAAATCAAAATTGCAGCACTTGGGGCGGTGCTCTTGGTCGTTCACATCATCATCGCGACGCAGCTCAAGACCAACCAATATGGCGCCAAATGGAACATCGGAGCTCGGGACGAAGGCGTTGCGCCTCCCACACCGATCACCGGCCGGATGGTCCGAGCGCAGGCCAATTTCGAAGAGACATTCCCGATCGCCATCGTCGCCCTGCTCGGAGTCGTCATCGCCGGCAAGACCAGTGCTTCCACCGCGCTTGGCGGATGGATCTGGCTCGCCGCCAGGGTTGCCTATATCCCGCTCTATGCGGCGGGCGTGCCGATTGTGCGAACGCTGACGTGGGCAGTCAGCATCGTCGGGCTGGCCATGGTCATCTGGCCCTTGCTAGCGGGCTGAAGCGAAAGCCCGGCGCAAGCCTTCGAAGCGAACGCGGTCCTTGGATCGGGCCGCCTTCGATCAGCCTTGAGGCGCGAAGATCATCAGTCGGAGCGTCCCGGGCCTCACCTGGGGGCGGCCGTTGGGAGTCGGGCTCGGATCCGTGTTCGCACCGGCGACGAAAAGGCGGCCCGTCTTTGGATCCACGGACATGGTCCGAGCGCTGACCTCGGTTTGGATGAGTGGCAGCGCGACATAATGATCCGCGGAGACCTGTTGATAAGCGGTGATCGTCCCGTCCCTCCCGTTCGAGCTGAAAACCCGCCTTCTTACAGGATCGAACGCGACGGCGTCGTTTCCTTGTCCAATCGGAAGCTCGGCAACAACGCGTCCTGTCACCGTATCCACGACCATCATCAGCTTGTTCACGCAGCCCATGAAGATGCGGTGCTCGCGAGGATCGACGGCAATCCCATGCGGGCTCGTGCAATTGGGAGTCGGCCAACGGTTCACGACGGAATTGGTACGCGCATCAATCTTGAGCACGTCCTTGCCGCCCTCGCCCGAGACAAAAATCGAACCGTGCCCGTCGCCGACCGCATATTCGAGCTTTTCGCCGGCCTTGATTGTCGCAACCGGAGAATCGGTCTTCGGATCGATCACCGTGACCGCTGCCGGGTCGCCTTCAATGATGAAGACATGACCTGTCACCGGATCGAGCGCGATTGCATCGGCGTCGGCATCGGCAGTTATCTCATGAGTAATCTTTAGCGTACGAAGGTCGAATGCGACG
Source organism: Sphingomicrobium sp. (assembly GCA_036265105.1). Lineage (GTDB taxonomy): Bacteria > Pseudomonadota > Alphaproteobacteria > Sphingomonadales > Sphingomonadaceae > Sphingomicrobium. Next base: position 139,093 of record DATAPR010000007.1, on the reverse strand, counting down.
GCTTTTCCATTGCGGCCGTCGTCGGTGAAGCCCTGGCCTGTTGGAAGTGAAACGACACTCCCATGTGTTCCGCCGGCAATGCCCTCGACTTCGCCGACGAGATTGCCGGTTCCAGCGTCGATGACCGCCAGGCGATCACCATGAGCGACGAATATTCTATTGGTTCCACCGTCATAGGTGACATAGTCCCAGCGATCCGGCGACCCGAGGGGTACACTCTTGGTAAGCGTGTACGTTGGAGTGGACGCCGCTGCAGCCGTGAATGCAGCCAGAGGGGCAAGCGCCAGAGCGACTCGTTTCACTCAACATCTCCCAAAGTCATGGTTTCCATATCCGGACCGTCCGTCTAGCGCTTGAATAGCAGAGGATAAATGCTCCATCGTGACGGCTCTCTTCATCCTCATCTTAAGGGTCGAAAGCAACCGCAGCGCACCTTACATTCCGATTAGCTTTCTTCCCGCCCCTACCCTGCTAAACCCCGCCGCTCATGCCTGACGCTTCCACGCCCGCCGCGAAGAACCATCTCTACCTGGTCGATGGTTCGAGCTACATCTTTCGCGCCTATCACCGGCTTCCGCCGCTGACGAACCGCCACGGCCAGCCGGCGGGTGCCGTCTATGGCTATACGACGATGCTGTGGAAACTTGCCGATGGGCTCAGCAGAGCCGACGGGCCAACGCACATGGCGGTCATTCTCGACGCCTCGGAGCGCACGCATCGAAACGAGATGTACGACCAGTACAAGGCGCATCGCCCGCCTCCCCCCGAAGACCTGGTCCCGCAATTTCCACTGATCCGGGTCGCGACCCGGGCTTTCTCGATCCCCTGCATAGAGGAAGAGGGGCTTGAGGCGGACGACATCATCGCCTGCTATGTGACGGCTGCAAAAGCGGCAGGCTGGAAGGTGACGATCGTCAGCTCCGACAAGGATCTGATGCAGCTCATCGACGAGGATGCCGAGATCGACATGCTCGACACCATGAACGACCGGCGGATCGGACGCGGCGAAGTCTTGGAGAAGTTCGGGGTTCCTCCTGAGAAAGTCGGAGACGTGCTCGCTCTGATGGGCGACAGCGTCGACAATGTGCCTGGTGTTCCAGGCATTGGTCCAAAGACGGCTAGCCAGCTGATCCAGACCTATGGGGACCTGGAGACGGTGCTCGCGAGCGTCGAGCAGATTACCAAGCCCAAGCTCAAGCAGTCGCTCATTGATCATGCCGGCAATGCCCGGCTCAGCCGGGAGCTTGTGCGACTGGTGTGCGACGCCAACCTCCCGGAGCCGCTCGAGGCGCTGGAACTCAAGCGGATTCCCAAGGAGCCTCTGGAAGAGTTTCTTGCAGACCAGGGCTTTAAGTCCCTGCTTAACCGACTGCACGGAGCCGGCGCCCAGCAGACCGGAGCAACGGTTCGAAATGACGTCATGGCGGCAATGGAGCCAAAGCGCGCGCCAACCGCCGAGCCGGAGACCATCGAGGTCGATCGTTCGAAATACGAGACGGTGACCGACGAGGAGGCCCTTGATCGCTGGGTCGAAGAAGCCGCTGCACAAGGCTATGTGGCGGTTGATACAGAGACGGACTGCATCGATTGCATCATCGCAAAGCTCGCTGGAATCAGTCTCGCGACTGGGCCGAACCGAGCCTGCTACATTCCTGTCGGACATAGCGGAGCCGATCTTTACTCCGATGCGCCCAACCAATTGCCGATGGCGCTTGTGCTCGAAAGACTGGGGCCGCTGCTCGAGGATCCCGCGGTGCTCAAGATCGGGCACAATTTCAAATATGACTGGGTGATGTTCGACAAGGCCGGGATCAACGTCGCGCCTGTCGACGACACGATGGTGATGAGCTTCGACCTCGACGCCGGGAAGAGCTTCGGCCACGGCCTGAGCGACCTTGCCAAGCTCCACTTCGACCACGAGTGCGTGAGCTACAAATCCCTGTGCGGGACGGGCTCCAAGCAGATCACCTTCGACAAGGTGCCGCTCGGACCAGCGACCGAATATGCCGGGGAGGATGCCGATATCACTCTGAGGCTCTGGCTTCGGCTGGGTCCGCGGCTCGCGGCCGAGAACGTCACTGGTGTCTACGAACGGGTCGACAAGCCCCTCGTCCCGGTCATCAGCCGGATGGAGCGGCGCGGGATCAAAGTCGACCGCGAGTATCTCGCTCGTCTTTCGGGCGAGTTCGGGAGGGATATCCAGTCACTCGAGGAAAAGATCTACGAGGCTGCGTGCGGTCCGTTTACGATCGGATCACCGCAACAGCTTGGCGAAGTCCTCTACGGCCGACTGGGTCTGAAGGGCGGTCGCAAGGGGAAGAGTGGGCAATATTCGACCGACGTCAACGAGCTCGAACGTCTTGCCGGCGAGGGGATCGAATGTGCCCGGCTCGTTCTCGACTGGCGCCAGCTGACCAAGCTCAAAAGCACCTATACCGACGCTCTTCAGCAGCAGGTCAACCCCGAGACGGGCCGCGTCCACACGAGCTTCAGCCTTACCGGTGCACAGACTGGCCGCTTGTCATCGAACGACCCCAATCTCCAGAACATCCCGATCCGGACCGAGGTCGGTCGCAAGATCCGCGATGCATTTATCGCGGACCGAGGTTTCAAGCTCCTCAGCGCGGATTATAGCCAGATCGAGCTGCGGCTCGCGGCGCACATGGCCAATGTGCCGCAGCTAAAAGAAGCATTTAATGCAGGCGAGGACATCCATTCGATTACTGCCGAGGAGCTGTTCGGAATGGTCGACCGGGAGACTCGCGGCAAGGCGAAGACGGTCAATTTCGCGATCCTCTACGGGATCTCGTCATGGGGTCTGGCGGGCCGCCTTGGCGTTCCCAGGGAAGAGGGCAAAGCGATCATCGATCGGTACTTCGAGCGCTTTCCCGGGATTCGGGACTATATTCACTCGACCCTCGGCTTTGCGCGCGAACATGGGTTCACGCGCACCCTGTTTGGCAGGAAAACGCATTTCGAGCCGAACATTCGCTCGCCCAATCCCTCGATCCGGGGCGGAGCCGAGCGGGCGGCGATCAATGCCCCGATCCAAGGTACCAGCGCGGATCTTATCAAGCGCGCAATGGCGAGGATGGACGGGGCGCTCGCCGCGGCCGGGCTCGGGGGAGTGAAAATGCTTCTCCAGGTTCATGACGAACTGGTGTTCGAAGTGCCTGATGGACAAGAGGAGGAAGCCGCTGACGTCATCAAGAAGGTGATGGCGAACGCCGCCGAGCCCGGTCAGAAGCTCGACGTTCCGCTCGATGTCGAAGTCGGCTGGGGCGCGCATTGGGGCGAGGCGCATTGACCGACGAGGATCGGACTGCGGAAGCCGCGGCTAGTCCCGATGCCGATATGGCAACCCTTGCCCGGGGTGGGCGACTGAACATTTTCGGCTTCGTTCTTCGACTCGCGGCGAGACTTCCGTTCCTGTTTATCGCCGGCCGAGTCTACGGAGCCGCCCAGCTCGGACGTTTCGCTTATGCGGTACTGACGGTCGAGTTCGCCGCCCAGATTGCAGCGCTCGGCCTCAGGCGCGGTCTCGCGCAGCTGCTCGCCAATGCAAAGAAACCCCAAGCGTGGATCGTTGCGGACGCGATGCTGGTCGCCGCCGTGGGATCGTTCATCGGAATGGCGATCCTCTTCCTGTTTCCGCGAGCGATGTATCCAACGACCCAGATCCATGGTCTCGACCGCCTGCTTGCAATCACGGTACTCGCGATCAGCTGGACCGATATTGCACTGGCAGCGCTTGCCTATCGCGACGACGTCGCCTCGACCGTTCGCGCCCGATCCATCATCGAGCCGTGGACGATCAGCATTGTCGCATTCGTCTGGTCCTACATTTCGCTCGAGGATGGACTCATCGTTTCCTATGTCTTCTCGATGGTCGCGGCGCTGATCGCAGCTCTGATCCCGCTTGTGAAATGCTACGGAATTCCGCGCGGTTGGAAGCCCGATCTCGCGACCTCCTGGAGCACCGCCTGGCGCAACGTGCCGGTTGCCGCGGCCGACGCGGTGGAATGGGCGTCGCGCCGGATCGATCTCGCCGTCCTCGGCGCCTTCATGTCAGCAAGCTTCGTCGGGATTTATTACGTTGCGCAGCAGGTCGCGACCTTGCCGGCCAAACTGAAGACGAGCTTCGAGCCGGTGCTCGGACCGGCCATCGCGCGCCGGATTGCCGTTGGGGATCGAGCGGCGGTTGCAGCGCAGGTCCGGCAGGTCACCTATTGGATCATCGCGGCCCAGCTCGGGATCGCTCTGGCGCTGGGAATCCCGGGGCGGGCGGTCATGGGCCTCGTCGGCTCGGGATTTACCGGTGGCACCGCAATGCTTGCCTTCCTCCTGGCGGCGGAAGTGATTGCGGCCTCGGCATTCGTCAGCGAAGCGGCCCTCATCTATGTCGCTCGCAAGCGCAACATGGCGCTTAGCCTCATCATGCTTGCGATCGAGGCGGGCCTCGCTGCGGCACTGATCCTGATCATGAAGAGCGAAGGCCTGCCGGAGACCTTTCGGGCGACAGGACCGGCGATCGCACTTTGCGTGGCGCTCGCATTCGCCTGGATCGCAAAGTCGCGGCTGCTCGCGAAGGAACTGGGCCAGCCGGTGTCCGGCTGGCGCTGGGACCTTGCCTGGGCAACAGCTGCGGGCGTCGTCGCCGGCGCTCTCGTGCGCCTCCTGCTCCCGCAGACGTGGCAGCTCGTCGCCGGCGTTCCGGCAATCCTTGTCGCGTTCGGCGCAATATTGTGGACTACCGGCTTCGGCCCCAAAGATCGCGAGCTTTTCCGGATGCGCAAGGCCGACGTGCGCGAGCTCCGCGAAGCCGAGAACGCGGCCTTGGCCCGCGATCAGATCATCGACGACATCGTCTGAAAGATCAGTGGCGGAAGTGCCGCGTCCCGGTGAACAGCATTGCGAGCCCCGCCTCATTCGCAGCGGCAATCACCTCATCGTCACGGATTGAGCCACCCGGCTGGATGATTGCGGTGGCGCCCGCCTCTGCGGCCGCGAGAAGCCCGTCGGCAAACGGGAAGAACGCATCGGACGCAACCGCTGAACCGACGGTCCGTGGTTCCGCCCATCCATTCGCCTCGGCCGCTTCGCGCGCCCTTAGGGCGGCAATCCGTGCACTGTCGCGGCGATTCATCTGCCCGGCACCAATCCCGGCTGTGACACCGTCTTTTGCATAGACGATTGCATTTGATTTGACGTGCTTGGCGACGGTCCAGGCAAACAGGCAGTCGAGGATCTCCTGCTCCGTCGGCTGGCGGGCCGTGACGCAATTGAGCTCGCCTCTTGAAACCATCCGGTTGTCCCGATCCTGGACGAGAAGGCCGCCGGTAATCACCGCGAGAGCCTGGCCAGGACGGCTCGGATCGGGAAGCTCGCCGGTGAGAAGGAGCCGCAGGTTCTTCTTTTTGGCGAAAATCGCCTTTGCTGCCTCGTCCGCCGCCGGAGCAACCACGACTTCGGTGAAGATCTGGCTGATCGCCTCGGCAGTTTCCAAATCGAGGGGGCGGTTCGTCGCGACAATTCCGCCAAACGCCGACACGCTGTCGCAGGCCAGTGCCTCGCTCCAGGCCTCGACCAGCGAGGAGCGCGTCGCAACTCCGCATGGATTGGCGTGTTTCACGATGACGACGGTCGGTTCGCCGGCCCGAAATTCGGATACCAGCTCGAGCGCCGCATTTGCATCATTGAGGTTGTTGTAGCTGAGGGCCTTGCCCTGGACCTGGATTGCCTGAGCGATCCCCCGGGCGTGCAGCCCGACCGGAACGTAGAGAGCCGCCTCCTGATGGGGGTTTTCGCCATACCGAAGCGGAGCCTTGAGTTTCGAAGCGAGCGTCCAGGTCTCCGGCCAGCGCTCGCCCTGGTCTGAAAATGCGAACCATTGCGAGATGGTGGAATCATAGGCGGCGGTGAGCGCGAAAGCCTTGGCGGCGAGCATCTTTCTTAGCTCAAGGCTCGTCCTGCCACCGTTGGCATCGAGCTCGGCGAGGAGCGCAGGATAATCCGCCGGATCGGTGACGATCGCGACATGGGCGTGGTTCTTGGCGGCGGAACGCACCATTGACGGCCCCCCAATGTCGATATTCTCGATGATCGTGTCGCGATCGGCGCCGCTCATTACGGTATCGAGGAACGGATAGAGGTTTACAACGACAAGATCGATCGGAACGATATCGTGCGCCTCCATTGCTGCGACGTGCTCCGGGTTATGACGAACTCCAAGCAGACCGCCGTGAACCTTCGGGTGAAGCGTCTTCACGCGTCCGTCCATCATTTCCGGAAATCCCGTTATCTCGCTGATGTCCCGAACCGAACTGCCATGCTCGCGCAGCTTCGCGGCCGTCCCGCCGGTTGAAACGATCTCGATGCCGTGCCGAGCAAGACCGGCCGCCAGCTTGTCGACCCCACTCTTGTCGGAAAGCGAAATGAGTGCCCGGCGAACGGGTACGAGATCAGTCATTGCTGGTCCTTTTTGATTAGCTGGCGCGGCGGAACTGCCAGCCGATTTCGCCGCCCAATGAAGAAACTTCCCCGACGATGACAAGCTGCATCGTTGAGCGCGGCCTGCCGTGGCCGTCGATCCACAGGCTCTCCTCGGTCGCTAGACTTCCCCCGCGGCAGCGGAAGTTCCACGGCGGAGCACCCCTCGAACGCAGGATCGCGCCCATTCCGTCGGCGGTGATCGTGGCTTCCACCCCCGGCGCGAGATGGAATCGCGCGGCATAAGCGGCGGATTCGCGGATTTTCTTCCGGCCTCTGGGGATGAGTTGGTCGGCGCCTCGGATCTCCTTGCCGTCATTCCCGAGCAGCAGACTGCGCTTGTGAACGAGGCCGAAGGTCCGGACGTACCCGTCGTGACTGGCTTCGAGACGGCTCGAATCATTGTCCTCTGCGCGCTCGATCGCGACGTCTTCAACGCCTTTCCCGAGCGATCCGTCAGCAAGGATGTTGGTCGAATTGGTGTCGGCAAGCACGACCGTGCTGTGGGCCGCGGTGGAGCGAAGTCCCTGGACGAGCTCGGACGGAAGCTCGGACGGCAAAGGGCCGGGGCCGCCGCAGTTGACGATCAGCCGCTGACCGCCGTCCGACAGCTCGAAGGCAAGCGTCGAGGCTGAGCCTTGCTCCGCGATTCTCTGCGGCGGAGGTGGAGCTGCATCGACGACAAGGACCGTGCCAAGCGCCGACATTCGGTGATAGCCCCAGCCGCGCGGCTGCCTCAGCGGGCGTGCGCGAAGCCCGCAGCCCTCGATCAGCGCGGTGAGCCGCGAAGCATCCCCTGCATTGCAGCCCTGCCAGCTTGAGAGAGCGCCGTCTCCCATGGCGATCCCATGGAGCGCAGCGAGCGACGCCTGCGCCGCGCCTTCAATGCCATCGGGAATTGTCTGCTTTGCAGCCTGGTAGCAAGCACGAAGCAGGCCCAGTCGATCGACCAGCTGCACCTGTTCGACGGGCGATCGGCTGATAAGACCGCCGTCATCGAACTGCGCCGAAGCGAGCGCGCGCGCAAGGCCCGCCTCGCCGCGGGCAACGCGCGGAACCCCGCCCTGAACGAGCAGCCCTGCAGCGACGACGCCGCACCAAGCGGTGATTCGGTCAAGGCCGCCCGCCGCTTTGTCCGAACCTGCCTCGAGGTGCCGAGCGCCCCTCGCCAGAGTGTTCAGAAGAGCCGAGCGATAGCCGCCGTCACTGCTCGAGAGGATGTAGGGAGCGTAAGCGGTCCAAAAGAGGATGCGCTCACCCCAGAAATGCGGCGCCCAAGCTCCGTCGATCTTGGCTCCGTGGGCAAGGAGCCAGCGTCCGACCAAGGCCTCGCCGATCCGAGCGCCCTTCTCTCGCGATGCCGCCGCGGCGAGGTCGCGCAGCCATGAAAACCCCTGAAGATTTTCGGCGACAGCACCGTTCGTTCCGGCCTGGACAAAATCCAGCTCCTTGAGAGTGAGAGTCTCGGCTCCGACGATTAGGCGACCGGCCAGCAGCGCCTCGCCGCGCTGGCGGTCGCCGTGAACATGATCGCGCGGGACCGCGACGAGCTTCAGCGGCTGTTTGCCTCGCTTCAAGCGCGACAAAAGGGAGCCGCGCGCAAGCTTGGTGACGACCGCGCGTTCGGCGGCCGAGCCGTCGCTGCTCATCCCGCGCCCCTGAGCGCCTCGATGTTCCCGGCATAAGATGCCGGACCGCCGCTGAACACGGCAGTTCCGGCGACGAGAATCGTTGCGCCAGCGTCGACCGCCTGGCGCGCCGTCTCCGGATCAATTCCGCCATCGACTTCGAGCTCGACAGCAAGGCCCCGGCCGGCGATCCGCTCGGCGATCGCCTCGATCTTGAAAAGCTGGCTCGAAATGAACTTTTGTCCGCCAAAGCCCGGATTGACGCTCATGACGAGCACGAGGTCGAGATCATCGAGCATATAGTCGAGCACGTCGACTGGTGTCGCGGGGTTGAGCGATACGCCTGCCTTCCGACCAAGCGACTTGACCCTTTGCACTGTCCGATGGAGATGCGGACCAGCCTCGGGGTGGACTGTGATGATATCGGCCCCAGCCTCCGCGAACGCATCGAGGAAGGGGTCGACAGGCGAGATCATGAGATGCACGTCGAACGGCTTCTTCGAAAATGGCCGAACCGCCTTCACCACTCCCGGCCCGATCGTGAGATTGGGGACAAAATGGCCGTCCATCACGTCGATGTGGATCCAGTCCGCTCCGGCTTCGTCGACCGCTCGGACTTCTGCGCCGAGCTTCGCGAAGTCGGCGGAAAGGATCGAGGGGGATATTAACGGCGGAGCCATGGGCCCGATTAGACGGGATTAACCGCGCCGGACAAGCCGCGCGATAAAGAAGCCGTCGAGACCGCCTTCCTCTTCGATGAGACCCGGAAGGATGCGAACAAGGCGGCCCTCTTGCGGGCGCGCGAACTCCGGGAGCCCGATCGGGTCTTCGAGCGTGAAATCATCACTTCGGGCAAGGAATTCCCGGACCACTTCCTCCCCCTCTTGCGGCTCCAGCGAGCAAACCGAATAGACGAGGGTTCCGCCCTTCTTCACCCATCTCGCGGCCGCTCCGAGAAGCCGTCGCTGGAGATCGACATTGTCGGCGATGATCCGATCGCTCGCCCGGTAGAGAACCTCCGGATGACGGCGGAACGTCCCCGTCGCGGAGCAGGGCGCATCGAGCAGAATCGAATCGAATTCGCGGCCCGGCTCCCACGTGAGTGCGTCGGCCTGCACGAGGTGGGCCGTGAGCCTGGTGCGATCGAGATTCTCGCGCAGTCGTCCAAGACGACTTTTCGAGGAGTCGAGGGCCGTGACCCGGTGGCCCGCCGCGGCCAGCTGCATCGTCTTGCCGCCTGGAGCAGCGCAGAGGTCGAGGACGTCGGTTGCCGTTCCCGGAATGGTTCGCGCCGGTAGCGAAGCAGCGAGGTCCTGGACCCACCAGCGACCTTCCTCGTAACCCGGCAATCCAGCGACCGCTGAGCTTCCGATGCGAACATTATTTGGAGCGAGAGACGCTCCTCCATAAACCGCCGCATAGGATTGCGCATCAGCCTCGTCGGCAAAGCTGAGATCGAGCGGCGGGCGGGCGGCGATCTGACGTCGAGCAGCTTCAACCGCGCTGGGGCCCCACCAAGCGCCCCAACGTTGCTCGACGGAAATCGGAAGGCGCGGTGGGCTTCCGCTCGGAACCCCGCGGCGCAGAAGGGTGCCAAGGACCCCGTGCACCAGCCGCCGCGGGCCTCCCTCAACGAGCGGCAGCGCAGTTGCGACCAGCGCATGATCGGGCGTCTGAAGGCCGATCTTCTGAGCAAGCGCCAAGCGCAGCACCATCCGCGCCTTGCTGTCATCGGGAAGCGGCTGTCGGGTCGCGCTATCGATCAGCGCATCGAGATCCGGAATCCGGCGCAGCACTTCGCCAGCAATTGCGACGGCAAGTCCATGATCGGGTGAACTAAGGCCGTGCACGCGCGCTCCGGCAGAATCGACGGTCTCGCCGCGTCGAAGGACGGCGTCCAGCATTTGGAGAGCGGCCCGGCGCGCACCGAGGCCCTCAACGCTTGGCATGGCCGACGGTCCTTGCCATCTTGGCGTCATGAAACGTCCCAAGCACCTTGACCCGCCGGGCCACCTCAGTCCCTCGCCGCCGGTGCCCGATCCCGGGCCCCCAGCCGCGGCTGCGCCGCCGGCCGGCGAAAGCCATCGCCTCGATCCAACCCGATATGGCGACTGGGAAAAGAAGGGGATCGCGGTCGATTTCTAAACGCCCTCGGCGCGCGGCGGCCTCGATAGCAGGCCATCGAGGACTTCATCGACACTCGCGCGTCCTTCGACGAGCGCATCGACCGCCTCGACGATCGGCATGTCGACGCCCTTCTCCCGGGCAAGACGCGCGAGCACCGGCGCGGTGAACGCGCCCTCAGCGACGGTCGTTCGATTGGACAATAGCTCGGCCGCCGGCCGGCCCTGACCGATTCCGATCCCGAGCGAATAGTTGCGCGAGCTTGTCGACGAGCAAGTGAGGAAGAGATCGCCGAGGCCGGCCAGCCCGGAAAGAGTCTCGAGCTTTGCTCCAAACACCATCCCGAAGCGGCGCATCTCGGCAAAACCGCGAGCGATCAGAGCAGCCCTGGCGTTCTGACCAAGCCTTCTGCCTTCAACCACCCCGCACGCGATCGCGAGCACATTCTTGACTGCGCCCCCGATCTCCGCTCCCGCAACATCGTCGGAAATGTAGATCCGGAACGTCGGTCGAGAGATCCGGTCGCGCAAGCGCTCGGCGAGTTCGAAATCCTGCGTCGCGAGAGTGACTGCGGTGGGAAGGCCTGCTGCGACCTCATGAGCAAAGGTTGGCCCGGACAGGACTGCGATGGGGGCTCTGGGACAAACCTCCAGCGCGACCTGATGGAGCAACCGAGCAGACTGCTCCTCGATGCCCTTTGCGCAAAGAATAAGCGGTTTGTCGGCAACCGGGGTTTGCTCGAGCACCCCGCGCATGTGCTGGACGGGAGTGACGATCAGCAGAGCATCACAATCGCCAACCTCCGAAAGGTCGCCAGTTGCCCGGATCGACTCATTCAGCCGAATTCCGGAAAGAAAGGCAGGATTTTCCCGGCGCTCATTGATCGATCGAACAACTTCAGCCTCGAGAGCCCACACGAGGGTTTCGACATGGTCCGCCGAGGCGACCTGCGCGAGAGCCGTTCCCCACGCACCAGCGCCGATGATCCCGAGCTTCATGCCTTTACGCCCGCGCCGCGCACCTTCTCGGCGCCTTCATCGAGAGGCCAGCGAGCGCGCGCCGGTGCATCCAGGCTACCAAGCAGGCCGGCTGCAAGCCGCTCCGCCCCGGCCCACGCGATCATCGCGGCATTATCGGTGCAGAGCCACGCTGGCGGAACAGCAAAGTTCCGGCCCGCTTCCAGCGCGAGGCATTCAAGGGCCGAACGGATCGCCTGGTTTGCAGCGACACCGCCGGCGACGACCAAGGAGGGCGCGTCAGTCTTTCCCAAGGCAAGCTTCGTTCGATCGACCAGGCAATCGACAACTGCCTGCTGGAAGCTCGCCGCTATATCCTCGCTTCGAAAGTCGCCCGATCTGGCGGCTCGCTGGACCGCGCTCTTGAGACCGGCAAAGGAAAAGTGGGGCTCGTTCGATCCAAGCAGTGGGCGAGGCAACGGCACCCGGGCCGGATCACCTTCGCGAGCGAGAGATTCGAGTGCCGGGCCACCCGGATAGCCAAGACCCAGAAGCTTGGCGGCCTTGTCGAACGCTTCGCCGGCGGCGTCATCGATGGTCGTCGCAAGACGGCGATAATCACCAATTCCGCGGACCTCGAGCAATTGGCAATGGCCGCCCGAGACGAGCAGAAGAAGGTAGGGAAAGGCAAGGTTCGGGTCGACCAGACGCGGGCTGAGCGCATGTCCTTCGAGATGATTGATTGCGATCAGCGGCTTGCCGGCCGAGAGCGCGAGGCCCTTGCCGGCGAGCAACGCGACCATCACTCCTCCGATCAGTCCCGGACCCGCCGTCGCGGCAATCGCATCGACTTGGCCCAATGAAAGATCGGCATCGCAAAGAACCCGAGTGATGAGCCCTGGAAGGATCTCGACGTGGGCCCTGGCCGCGATTTCCGGGACGACTCCGCCATACGGCTGGTGGGCCTTCGTCTGTCCGACCACGGCCTGTGCAAGAATTCGCCTGTCACTCGTCACCAGCGCGGCAGCACTGTCGTCGCAAGAGGATTCAAGGCCGAGGATCACGCTCATTTCGCCTCCGGCCCTTTGCCTGATCCTCGGTAGATGCACTAGGGGTGGCAGCATGCAGGGACTTCGCCTCGGAACTCGCGGATCGCCGCTGGCGCTTGCTCAGGCTCGAAAGGTGGCGGCTGCAATCGAAACGGCCCAGCGATGGCCCGATGGGTGGGTCCAGATCGTCGAGATCAGAACCACTGGCGACGAGGTGAAAGACCGACCACTCGCCGAGATTGGAGGAAAGGCGCTGTGGACCAAGGAGCTGGACCGAGCGTTGCTCGCCGGCGGGGTCGATTTTTGTGTCCATTCGATGAAGGACGTCGAGAGCGTCCGGCCCCGAGACATTCATATCGCCGCGGTCCGGCCGAGGGGTGACGTGCGCGACCGAATCGTTGGAGCGGCGGCAATCGACGAGCTTAAAAAAGGTGCTTTGGTCGGAACGTCTTCGCCGAGACGAAAGGCGCAGCTGCTCCGGCTCCGGCCCGACCTCAAGATCGTGCCGCTTCGAGGCAATGTCGAAACGCGCCTAAAGGCCGTTGAGAAGGGCGAAATCGATGCGACCCTTCTTTCGGCGGCAGGCCTCAAGAGACTTGATATCAGTGCGGGTACTGCAATCCCGACCGAAGTCATCCTTCCGGCGGCGGGTCAGGCGGTGATCGGAATGGAATGCCGGACCAACGATACCAGGACACAGAGTGTCCTGACCACGGTCAACAATCAGATCACTTACGACTGCGTCATGGCCGAGCGGGCGCTGACTCGAACGCTTGGTGCTTCATGCGCGTCGCCCCTTGCCGCTTTTTGCGTCCTCGACGACGGCGACCTCACGATGCGCGCTCAAATGTTCAGCGAAGACGGAGCCGAGATGACCGAAGGGAGGGCGGTGTTCGACTGCGGCGATCTGGAGACCGCTGCTGACCTGGCTCGATCGCTGCTCGCAAAAGCATCGGAGCCGATCCGGAGGCTATTCGCGACCGAATGAGGCAAGTGCTGGTCCTGCGTCCCGAGCCCGGCGCCAGCGCGACCATCAAGCGGGCGCTCGAGCACGGCCTTGATGCGGTCGCAGCTCCGCTCTTCGAAATCGAACGCGTCGCCTGGACAGCCCCCGACGCTGACGAGTTTGACGCACTGCTTCTGACGAGTGCCAATTCACTGCACTATGGAGGCGACCAGCTGGACGGCCTTTTGTCACTGCCGGTCTATGCGGTCGGCGAACTCACCGCAAAGGCGGCGCGAGAGAGAGGCTTTGAGATCGCGGCCACCGGAAACGGAGGAATCGACGAACTCCTTGGTTCGATCCCGCAGCACTTGCGATTGCTTCACCTTGGCGGCGAACACCGGCGGGGGCCCGCTCGGGCGCGTGCCTCGACAGGTGTGATTTCCGTTTATCGCGCTCGAGAGCTCGAGACGGAGGACCTCGGCATTGCACAAGGCACCGTGGCACTGATCCATTCGCCAAGGGCAGGTCGCCGCTTTGCGGAGCTGGTGCAGGATCGTGGCGACATCCTCATCGCCGCAATCAGCACGGCAGCGGCCGAAGCCGTCGGTACCGGGTGGGGAGCCCTCGAAACCGCCGCAGAACCTGGCGACGACGGCCTTCTGGCTCTCGCGGCAAGCCTGTGCAACAAACCGGTCCCGAAATGAACGCCAATCGCACGGGAATGAGCTGGGGGGCGCGCCTTTTGATCGCGTTCGTGCTCATCATCGCGGGCGCCGGGGCCGCGACTTGGGGCCTGGCGCATTACCAACCTGCCGCGCGCCTCTTGGGAATTGTGCCGCGAGTGCAGCAGCCGGTGACATTGACTCCAAAACCCGTCGTCATGACCGAGCCGTCTGGTTCGACCGCGCAGCCAGTTCCAAAATCGGATAATCAGGCTGACGAACAAAAGATCGCGGACCTCGAAAACCGGATTGCCGCGGTCGAGAACGCGACGGCGCGGGCCGAAGGATCGGCGGGCCGGGCCGATGCCCTTGTCGTTGCGTTTGCAGCTCGGCGCGCGATCGACCGAGGAGTCGCGCTCGGCTATCTCGAGAACCTGCTCGTCGACCGGTTTGGCGCTCAGCATCGCGCCGCGGTGGCGACGATCATCACCGCCGCGCATCAGCCGGTTCGCCTCGACGACCTTGTCAGCCAATATGATTCGCTTGGGCCCGACCTCAGGAGCGGCGGTCCGCAGGACAGCTGGTGGACCAACGTTCAGCGTGAGTTCGGCGAATTGGTCGAAATTCATTCCGCCGATCGACCCGCAGTGAATCCCGAAGCGCGGTATCAGCGTGCACGTCAGCAGCTCGCCGGAGGCGATGTCGACAAGGCGCTCGCCGAAACGATGCGCCTGCCTGGGGCCGCTCGCGCCGGCGATTGGGTTTCCAGGGCCCGAAGCTACATCAGCGTTCACCGAGCGCTCGACGAGATCGAATCTGCCGCGCTCCTTCCTCCGCCAGCCCCGCCACGCTGATCCCCGGGGGTTGGGAAGCACTCGCCGAGTCCCGCGAGGCAATTGATCGAGTGCACAGCGCGCGTTCAGTGGACGAAGGCTAAGCTCTTGAAGAGAACCGCAAGTTCGGGTGAGAATCGAAGTCATGACGTCAATTGGGAGAATTCTCGGATTTGGGTTCGTCATTTTCGCCGCGATGCAAGTGAGTGCATCGGGCGAGGCTCGGCCCCGCCACGGTTCCACATTCAGGGTCCAAAAGGCCTCTCGCCGACCCGTGCCCGCGCCCAGGACCATCAGCGACCGGATCGATGAGCTAGGAAGCGGATTCGACGGGAGCGTCGGGATCGCGGTGAAGTCGATCGACGAGGGATGGGAAACGGGATGGAAGGACGAGGAGCTCTACCCGCAGCAAAGCGTCAGCAAATTATGGGTGTCCATAACCGCGCTCGATGCCGTTGATCGGGGGCTCGTCAGTCTGGATGACAAGGTCACGCTGACAAAAGCCGACCTAACGCTCTTCCATCAGCCGATCGCCGAAGAGGTCCTGAAGGAGGGAAGTTATACGACGAGCCTTGAAGATCTGCTCGAGCGAGCCATCACGACGAGCGACAATACGGCGAACGACAAGCTGATGCGATCGGTCGGTGGGCCGACTGCGGTTCGGGCAATGATCTCCAGAAAGAATCTGGGACCGATCCGCTTTGCCAATGGCGAGCGCTCGTTGCAGAGCCGGATCGCCGGATTGAAGTGGTCGCAGGATTATTCGGTTGGAAGCGAGTTCTTCACGGTCCGCGACACTCTTCCAATCGCGACGAGGAGCGCCGCCTTCAATCGCTACATTGCCAGCCCCTACGACGGCGCTGCGCCAAGGGCGATCGTCAATGCCCTTTCGAAGCTGAAGCGCGGCGAGCTGCTCTCGGCCGCGTCCACCGCGCACCTGCTCGACATCATGAGCCACACTCATACTGGCCCCAACCGGCTCAAGGGCGGCCTCGAGCCGGGATGGACACTGAGCCACAAGACCGGAACCGGGCAGGAGCTCGGCGGGGTTCAGGCCGGCTATAATGACATCGGGATTCTCACCGCGCCTGATGGGAAGAGCTATGCGGTCGCCGTGATGATCAAGAAGACCTCGACACCGTTGCCCGTGCGCATGACTCTCATGAACGACGTGGTCCGAGCAGTGATCGATCAGCATGGCCGATCCAATGATGGAAGAGTCGCTTCCAAGAATCTCTAGGCGAGCGCCCCCGCAAACCGAACTCGAAACGGCTATTCAGTCCTGCTTCCGTCGCTTCGTCCAAGCGGCTTCACATGCACTGTCTTGATATTTACGAACTCGCGAATTCCGAAAGCGGCGCATTCGCGGCCATAGCCCGAGTGCTTGACCCCGCCGAACGGAGCTCGCGGATCCGATCTCACATTCTCGTTGACGAAGCTCATTCCCGCCTCGAGCTCTTCGGCGGCAATTCGGCGCCCGCGGTCAAAGTCTGCTGTGATGACTCCTGAGCCGAGGCCGAACTGGCTGTCATTCGCGATCCGGATGGCATCTGCTTCGTCCCTGGCGGCGATAATCGCCGCAACCGGGCCGAAAACCTCCTCGTCATGTGCCGGCTGTCCCGAGCGGACATCGCTCAGCACCGTCGCCGGATACCAGGCTCCGGGCTTGTCTGGCAGGGTTCCACCAAGGAGCAGCCGAGCGCCCTTTTCGATGCTTTTCATGACCTGAGAATGGATGTCGTCGCGCGCCTTCACGCTCACCATCGGGCCGAGCTTCGTATCTTCCTTGGTCGGATCCGCCATCTGAAAGGCCCTCATCGCCTCGACGAGCGCGGTCTCGAACTGAGCGAGGATCGACTGGACAACGACGAAGCGTTTGCCGGCAATGCAGCTCTGTCCGCCGTTGACCATTCGAGCAGTGGCGGCAATCTTCGCCGCTTGCTCGATATCGACGTCCTCGAGGACGATATAGGCATCGGAGCCCCCAAGCTCGAGCACGCACTTTTTGAGGGCCGAGCCCGCGGCAGTTGCAACGCTTCGGCCGGCAGCGACACTGCCGGTCAGCGTGATCGCAGCCACGCCATCATCTTTGATCAGCGCCTCCACCTCGCTGCTCGGGAGAAGCAGGGTACGGAACAGATCGCGCGGAATGCCGGCTTCATGGAGCACGGCCTCGATCGCGAGCGCGCAGCCCGGTACGTTGCTCGCGTGTTTGAGGAGCGCTGCGTTGCCCGCCATCAGCGCCGGCGCGGCGAATCGGAAAACCTGCCAGAGCGGAAAGTTCCAGGGCATTACGGCAAGGACGACCCCAAGAGGGTTGAAGGTGACGAACGCCTCTTCGCCGCCAAAATCCACCGGCTCGTTTGCAAGATATTCATGCGCGTGATCGGCGAACCAGTCGCATTGGAACGCGCATTTATCGACCTCGGCACGGCCGTCGGTGAGCGTCTTGCCCATCTCGTGGGTCATCAGCCGAGCCAGTTCATCCTTTCGCGAGGCAAGAAGATCCGCGGCCCTGTGCAGGATCCGCGAGCGGTCGGCGAAGCTCGTTTTTCGCCACGAGAGGAATTCACGCCTTGCGGCACTGGCGGCTGCTCGAGCCTCCTCGAGCGAGGTCTCTTCGTAGCTTTTGCCCGGTTCGTTGTTGGCGGGATTGATCGTCCCAATCGTCCCCGTGGTCCCAGGGCGGGTCAGTTCAGCTTGCTCGGTCATGACTTCACTCCTCGCGCCCGCACATAGGCGCGCGGAGCGCGCCGACCAACCGCGACGGCGATGCGTTGCCCGACCGAAGGGACGAGGTGCAATCGATGCAAGCGTCAGGGGGTATCGTGAGGGAATCTCGGCGCGGCGCGGTCCGGCCTTCCGCCATCAATTCGATCGTGAAGGCATCTCGATAGCCCCGGAAGGCGAATTTTCACTCGCCGGGCTGAACGCCATGGAACGCCAGGCCTGCCTAATGATTTAAGTGCGCTGAGCTTAGGGCAAATGGAGCGACGATTGCCCGTTCGTAAGAGCGTATCCGATCTGCTAAAAAGCCGCGCACCTCATGCCGTTTGCGATGACTGCATCTCAAAGGCGTTAAGCCTGTCGCAACGACAACAGGCCAGCCGTTGCTCCAAAGAGCTGGCGGCTATTTCGCGCTTTCAGCGTCAGAGCGATGTATGCACGGTCTGTCAAAGGTCCAAGATGGTAACGCGCTATGCCTAGGTCCGTTTTTCATCTGCGGACGCCTCCTTCGACGCAAGTGGTTTATGAAGTTGTCTCACACGATTTGCGAATGCTGCCCTCGGTTCGGCTTCTGGCGCAGCGATGATGAATGAGCCAAGCCTGCATCGGAGTTCGCGGACCGGAGCCACCTCAGCCTAAGGTTGCTTGGATAGCCTGGTGGAAGGTTCCGGTTCTTCCGGTCCCGTCACTGCCCAGACGATGCGCGCGGTCTTGCGATCGCGACTCTGACCAGCATGCCCGGCGTCCTCGCTACCATCTGCCCGGCCAGAGCGGATCGTGCCAACACCACCCTCTTGGCACATAGATGCCGTGGAGGACGTCCACCCCATCACCGGCGCGGGGCGCGTCAGCCGCTGAAATATATTGCCGCGATTTTGTTTGGTTGGCGCTCACTGAGGCGCAGACGAATTTCAATTCTTCGATCCGCGGTTTTTTCTTCAGATGCGCTTATGATGGGCGTACGCTAGTGAAACAGATTCTCGACTATGTATCACGGGTTCACTTACGAGAGCGTTCTCCTCTCCTCCTTGCGGGCTCAGTGGGAGCTCGATGATGTTCTTCGGGTCGATCAAGAACTCGATTTTACGCGCAAGTTCATGCCGGATTTGCTCGCTAGGACGGACACTGCCCCGGGACTGACTCCCGCCGAACAGCTCAAGCTCAACTACATCAGTGCCCACCAATATCTCTATTATTTTGGTGTCGTTGAACAATTCATTCTGCCGTTCGTGCTTGATCACGCGCGACCAATGCTGAACGAAGACGATTTCCGTGTTCGGGCCTTGCTCAATTTTGCAAATGAGGAAGCCAAGCACGTCCATTTGTTCCGGCGTTTTAAAGAGTCCTTTGATCGCGGCTTCCCAGTCACCTGCCCGATGCTTGGTCCGCCTGGGAAGCTCCAACAAAAGGTGCTTAGTCACCACCCCCTGGCCGTCGGCCTGATCGTTCTCATGATCGAGTGGATGACCCAGGAGCACTATCTCGGGTCGATCCGTAAGGAGGAAGATCTCGATCCGCTTTTCAAGAGCTTACTTAAACACCACTGGATGGAAGAGGCGCAGCACGCCAAGCTCGATACCCTGATGGTCGATGCGTTGGCAGAAGGCCGAAGCGAGCGCGAGATTACGTTCGTGATCGACGAGTTTTTCCAGATTGTCGGCTATCTCGACGCTAGCTTAAAACGGCAGGCGGTCCTCAATCTAGATGCCCTCCAACGCTCGATTCGGCGACCCGTAGCCAATTCCGGGCGATTGATCGCACAGCAATATGCAGCTGCCCGCTGGACCTACCTCGGGTCCGCAATTACTCACCCACGGTTCCGCGCGTCATTGGATTCCATCTCGCCCAACGCGGCAGCGCGCGTCGCGAACGCCGTCAAACAAGCTGCAATTGAACCTCTGGAGGAAAAATAACTGATCGAGCCCTTGGATTGAGCTCATCGAGGATTATCGAGCCAGTTTCGAGACCGCGAACGAGAAAGCGTCCTAGGACCTCAACAAGCTCAGCTGAGCGGCTCAGTTACCTATGCGTCACCTGCTGCGCAGAAGGTAACTCTAATATCGGCGGAAAACTGGAGCGGGCGAAGGGATTCGAACCCTCGACCCCAACCTTGGCAAGGTTGTGCTCTACCCCTGAGCTACGCCCGCTCGGCCGGAAAGACCGTGATCCGTCGCCGCCGGAGCGCGCCCGCTATCAGCCGACCCGAAGCTTTGCAAGGTCCTGGCTCGCAAAGCACCCATGAATCGCCGATCAGCGAAAACGTAGCCGGTGAATCGATGGCGCCCATTTCAGCGCCAAAGCTTGGTCCTTGCTGCCCAGTGCGACTGGGGGGATTGAGCGGCAAGCAGGAAATTCGCGGGCGCGCATCTCCTGCAGAGCGCGCCGGGCAGCCGATGGCTCGGCGGCAACCGCTACTTCGCCTTTTGAGCGGATGGCGAAAGTCACAAACACACCGATGGCGACAGATCGGCCATGTCGCGCACCGGCCTTCCGCAGTCGGCGCCGATGAGAAGTGTGTCGCGGGAGAGAACCGTGCCCCAGCGCGGTTGAGCGGCTCTCAGCCGCGGCTCCGGCGCTTGTGGCTCGCCCGACTGCAGCCCATATGGATCGCCGCAATTGGGAGGAGTGGGTAGCAGTCGTGGCGACGCTGGGTCTTACCGAAGCCGAACGCGAGTCGATCGAGCGTTTCGAGGGCGAAGTCATCAACCCCTCGATGACTGCGCTCGTCATTCTCGATTTCTGGGCAGACTGGTGCGGGCCCTGCAAACAGCTCTCGCCGATCCTCGAGAAACTCGCCGAGGACTATTCGAAGAAAGGCGTCAAGCTTGCAAAGGTCGACGTCGATAAGGAGAAGCTTCTCGCCGCGCAGTTCCGGATTCAGTCGATCCCGACCGTCTATGCCATTTATCGCGGCCAGCCGGTTGCCGACCTCACCAATTATCGTACCGAAGGCCAGCTGAAAAAGGCGATTGACCAGCTGCTCGTGCAGCTGAAGATCGAGCCGGAGGGGGTCGCTCCCCAGACCGAAATCGAGCCACTGGTCGCGATGGCTGAGGAGGTGCTCGAGAGCGGCGATGCACCGCGGGCGGTGAATATTTTCCAGCAGGTTCATGACATGGCGCCCGACGATCCGGCAACGATCGGCGGCCTTGCTCGTGCACTCATCGCTGCCGGAGACAAGGACCAGGCCCGGCTATTGCTTGGCGAGGTCTCGGCCGAACTTTCAAGCAAACCCGAGATCGCTCGAGCCAAAGCAGCGCTCGAGGTCGCATCGGCTGGGCCCGCTGCCGCCGATACTGCTGCTCTTGAGGCTCGCCTCGAAGCCAATCCGGACGACAATGAAGCGCGCTTCGATCTGGCGTCGGCCCGGATGGCCGCCGATCGCGACGCGGCCGCCGATCATTTGCTCGAGATCATCCGGCGGGACCGCGAGTGGAATGACGGAGCCGCACGTCAACGTTTTCTCCAGCTGCTTCAGGCGCAGGGGCTCGAAGACCCCTGGTCGAGCGCGCAGCGGCGTCGGCTCTCGGCCCTTCTCTTCACATGAGCCGAAGCATACGCGTTCCGTTATTTCCACTTTCGGGCGCGATTCTCTTCCCGCGCTCGCAATTGCCGTTGCACATTTTCGAGCCGCGATATCGAGAGATGGTTCGCGACGCGATCGACGGTGCCGGGCGAATCGCGATGATTCAGCCGCATCGGCTCGACGACGATAATGAAGCTCCGCTCTATGCCGTTGGCTGCGTCGGAGAGTTGGTCGGCCTCGAGGAGCTCGAGGACGGCCGGTTCAATATCGTGCTGCTCGGATCGAACCGGTTCAGGATGATCTGCGAGGCCGAAGCCGATGCGGCCTATCGCTCTGCGGATGTCGACATCGAGGCGTTCAGCGACGAGGAGCCGCCGCCCCTTTCGCTCGCACAGCGGGCGGAGGTCGAACGCGAGGCACGCCGGCTGGGTGACGCCATGGGTCTTGCGGTCGACTGGAACGCGGTGAACCGCCTCGACGACGAGATGCTGGTCAACGCCATCGCCCAGGTGGCCCCGTTCGATGTCGGCGCCAAGCAGGCCCTGCTAGAGCAAGCCAATCTGGAAGGCCGTGCCGACCTCCTCGTACAGCTGATGCAATTCCACCGCGCCGCAGTCAGAGGCGGCGCCGAGATCGAGCCGACGATTCAATAATCGTCAAGCTGACTCGTCGGTGCCTCAGATCGGCAAGCCTCTAAGCAACAAAGGTAAATCGCCGCTGGTCCCTCTCGCTTCATTCATCAGGCGGTCTCGGAGCGGCGAGATCCTGCCGACCAACCCCATTCCGAAGCGCCGAAAGGCCGAGGCGGTTTTGCCAGCTACGCCGTAGAGTCGAGTCAGCGTGTCGGTTGCAAATGCGACCGAGAGCGAGTCGAGAGACCGCCATCGTTGATACCGCTCGAGGAGCTGTCGGTCGCCGAGATCGAGCCCAAGGCGAGCGCCTTCGACGAGGACCTGCGCGAGTGCAGCAACGTCGCGAAACCCGAGATTCAAGCCCTGCCCGGCGATAGGATGGATTGCGTGGGCGGCATCACCGACGAGCGCCATCCGTTTCGAAATGATCTGTGCCGCATGATGGAACCCGAGCGGATAGGCCGAGCGGGGGCCGAGCATTGCGACCTTGCCGAGGAAGCCACCCATCGCCAACTGCGCTTCTGAAGCGAAATCCTCGTCGCTAAGAGAGAGCCAGCCCGCCGCGTCCTCCTCCGGCACCGACCACACGATCGCCGAGCGATGGCCGCCGGCATCATCATTCATGGGCAGTAGCGCGAATGGGCCGCCCGGATAGAAAATCTCGTAAGCGACATGCTCGTGCGGGCGCTCGTGGCGCAGAACAGAGACGACCGCCTGGTGGTCATACTTCCAGCGTGCGACGTTGATTCCCGCGGCCTCTCTAGCTGCAGAATTGCGCCCGTCCGCGCCGACGAGGAGCGGGGCGCAGAGCCTTCGGCCATCGTGCAGCGAAACGAGGACCCCCTCGTCCGCTCTTTCGACATTTGCCACTCGGGACTTCCACATCAGCCAGATCTTCTTCCCGGATTCGGCTCGCGCCCGAAGCGCCGCTCGCAAGTGTCGATTCTCGTGCATGAAGCCGAGCGGCTCTTCATCATCTGGATCGAAGTTCAGTCGGCCCGCCTTCAGTCCGTCGGCGACCGCGATTCGTCGGATCGGACAACCTGGTTCGCGAAGCTGGTCGGCCACTCCGATCGTCTTGAGCATTCGCATCGAACTTGACGAGACCGCGCTCGTCCGACCGTCGAAGGCCGAAGCCTCTCGGGGCGCCGGATCGGCTGGATCGACGATGATCGTCGAAAGACCGCTCGAATCGAACGCCGAAGCGAGAGTAAGGCCGACAAGGCCGCCTCCAAAGATGATCGCGTCTGCCCGGTCCATCGACCGGCCCCCTACCCCGTTCGTCGCAACGGCGCCACGACTTCGCTTGACCGCGGACTCCGCGTGGAGGATTCTTAGGCGGGATAGATTTCTGGGGGTGGGACATGGCGACCGTTGCCACGCGCGCGCCGAAGCGCGAACTGGCACCTGACTGGCGAGAGGCGCTTGCCACCGCAGTGCGGCGGTTTGCGATTCGCACGTGGGGAGCGATGCTGCTCGTGCTGAGCGTCGCTTCGGCCGTCGCACTCGCAACCCACAGCCCGACCGACCCGTCGCTCAGCACTGCCGCGGGTGGGCCGCCGGTCAATTGGCTCGGTAGCCCCGGAGCTTATTTCAGCGACGCCCTTCTGCTTCTGTTCGGAATCGGTTCGATCCTTTTCATTCCGGTGATCGCGGTCGCCGGGCTTCGCATGCTTCGGATCGAGCCTGCCGGCCGGACCGGACGCGGGCTTCTGGTGTCCGGAGTTGGAGCGATCCTGCTTGGAACGGCACTCGGACTGACCAGCGGCTCGGCTGTATCGGGCCTTCCGGGCGGTTGGGGGGGCGCGTTCGGTTTGGCCGCTGCACACGGTCTCAATCTGGCATTCGCCCTCATCGGCAATCCGCAAATTTCAGGACCGGCGCGGCTCGCGACCCTCTTGCTACTGGCTCTTGCGGGACTGACGTTGGGCTATTTCGCAATGGGCCTTTCGCTCGAGGAAACGGGCTGGATCACGGGTCTCTTGCGTCGCCGGCCGCGCGAATCCCGAGCTGCGCCGCGCACGACAGAACTTCGCGAGGAGCGTCCAATTCCCGCTTCGCCGCCACGGGCCCGGCCCAGTGTCGCAGTCGCCGAGCGCCCCGCGCCCGTCCCTCCGGGGGGCCGAGCCAAGGACCGCAAGCTGGTTGCCCAGCCAAGCCTCGCTCTCGGTGACGATTATCAGCTACCAACCCTCGAATTGCTTTCACCGCCGCCAAGGGATGGGCGGCAACAAGTCGACCGAGCCGGACTTGAGCGCAACGCTCGACTGCTCGAGGCCGTGCTCGACGACTTCAAGGTCCGCGGAGAAATCGTCGAAGTGCGACCAGGCCCGGTCGTCACGATGTACGAGCTTGAGCCGGCAAGCGGGATCAAGTCGAGCCGAGTGATCCAGCTTGCAGACGATATCGCCCGCAACATGTCGGCGCTTTCAGCTCGCGTCGCGACGATTCCGGGCCGAAGCGTAATCGGCATCGAGCTTCCCAATCCCAAGCGTGAGATGGTTTCGCTTTCCGAGCTGATTGGAAGCCAGGCCTTCGAGGATCAGAACATGGCTCTTCCGCTGATCCTCGGGAAGAACATCGCCGGGGATCCGGTCATCGCCGATCTTGCTCCGATGCCCCACCTGCTGGTTGCCGGAACGACCGGTTCGGGAAAGTCGGTCGGCCTCAACTGCATGATCCTCTCGCTGCTCTATCGATACGGTCCGGACGAGTGCAAATTGATCCTGATCGATCCCAAGATGCTCGAGCTCAGCATGTACGACGACATCCCTCACCTCCTTGCGCCAGTCGTCACCGAGCCGGGCAAGGCAATCCGGGCGCTCAAGTGGACCGTCGAGCAGATGGAGGAGCGCTATCGCAAGATGGCGAACCTCGGGGTCCGAGCGCTACCAAGCTTCAACGCAAAGGTTCGGGAGGCCAAAGCCAAGGGGTCGAAGCTCAAGCGGCGGATCCAGACTGGATACGATGCAGACACCGGGCAGCCGGTCTACGAGGACGAGGAATTCGATTATGAAGTGATGCCGCAGATCGTTGTCGTGGTCGACGAGCTTGCCGACCTCATGATGACCGCAGGCAAGGAAGTCGAATTCCTCATTCAACGCCTTGCGCAAAAGGCCCGGGCCGCGGGAATTCACCTGATCATGGCGACTCAGCGGCCGTCGGTCGACGTCATTACGGGCGTTATCAAGGCGAACCTTCCGACACGCATCAGTTTCCAGGTGACGAGCAAGATCGACAGTCGAACGATCCTTGGCGAGCAGGGAGCCGAGCAACTGCTCGGCAAGGGCGACATGCTCTACATGCCCGGCGGCAAACAGATCATTCGCGTGCACGGTCCGTTCGTCACCGATGAGGAGGTCCGCGCCGTTGCCGAGCATTGGCGCAAGCAGGGTTCTCCCGATTATGTCCAGGCAGTCACGGAGGAACCGGAGGACGGAGGCTATCTGTTCGACGGCCAGCCGACCGGCGAGGACGACGCCGAGACTCAGCTCTATCGCAAGGCGGTGCAAATTGTCGCGGAGAGCCAGAAGGCCTCGACGTCCTATCTCCAGCGTCAGCTGCGCGTCGGATACAATAGCGCAGCGCGTCTCATCGAACGGATGGAGAAGGACGGTCTGGTCGGGCAACCCGATCACGTCGGCCGCCGCGAAGTCCTGATCGATCCTGACGGCCATCCGATCTAGAGGCTCAAACGGTCCGGAACCGTGAGGTTCAGTAGGCATTCAAGGGTTTAACGCCAGTCCACGGCGCAAATTCCAGGAGCTCCGACATGACTTTTCCGACGAAATTCGCGTGCGCATTGGTGCCGGCCGCGATCGTCGTTGTGGCCGCACCGACCGCTGCGGCGGATTCGGCCGACATGGCTCGCCTGAAAGCGCATATCGCGGACGTTCGGACGATGACCGCGGGTTTCGTCCAGACCGATGCGCGAGGTCGCTCGGCTGCCGGGAAGATGGAGCTCGAGCGTCCTGGCAGAGTCCGCTTCGAATATGGCAGCGGCGATCTTCTCCTCGTCTCCAACGGCAAAACCTTGACCCTCATCGACTACCAGGTCGGACAGAAGTCGAGCTGGCCGCTCGGCCGCACCCCGCTTGGAGTGCTGCTGTCGAGTTCGCCAGATCTCAAGGGGCGCGCTCAGATCGTTCCGAGCAACAGTTCGAGCGTGGTGGCGGTCCGCGCTCGTGATCCCGCCCAATATGGCTCGCTCACCTTGGTCTTCCTGCGCAGCGCCTCGGCTCCTGGAGGGCTCCAGCTCTACGGTTGGACGGCGATCGATGGTCAGAATCAACAAACGACCGTCAAACTCTCGGACGTGCGCTACAATGTCGCAGTGCCGGAGAGCGCCTTCACTTATGCCGAGCCGAAGAGAAAATAGGACGATAACAGTTTCATTTTGCGACCTGTTCATCCCCGCGTCAGGCTCAAACTCCTAGAACGGGGGCCGGTCCTGTCAGTGTCTGGGGTTTCCCCCTGTTACCTGGGCGGACGGGATCCCTTGCGTGACGAACGCTCGGTCGGCCCTCGCTCCATGCCCCCGGAGCGAGGGCCTTTTTCTTATCCGGGTATAGCGGCTAAGCGGGACAGCGTGGGCAGAAGGCTGAAGATCGCTTCCTGGAACATCAACTCGGTGCGCGCTCGCGCCGGCCTGGTCGAGCGCCTGATCGCCGAGCAGCAGCCCGATATAATCTGCCTTCAGGAAACGAAGGTCCTCGACGGCATCTTTCCCGCCGAGCTGTTCGAACGCCACGGTTATGTCCATCGGCAGCTTAATGGCCAGCGCATGCATCACGGAGTGGCGATCCTCAGCCGAGTGCCGCTCAAGGATCCTGGCAAGCACGACTGGCAGGACAACGGCGAAGCGCGCCACGTTGGCGTTCGTCTCGAATGCGAGATTCGCCTCGAGAACGTCTATGTGCCGGCCGGCGGAGACACTCCTGACCGGACTCTCAATCCCAAATTCGGGCAGAAGCTCGACTTCATCGAACGGATGACGCGCTGGTCGGAAGGCTTGAGCGAGCCCACCATCATTGTTGGCGACTTCAATGTCGCTCCGCTTGATTGCGACGTGTGGAACCACAAGGCGCTGCTCACTGTCGTCAGCCACACCCCAGTCGAAGTGGAGGCGCTTTCGAGGCTCCAGCAGGCGCATTCATGGGTGGACATCGGCCGAAGTTTTGTTCCGGCTCCTCAGCGCTGCTTCACATGGTGGAGCTATCGCTCACCCGACTGGACCAAGAACGACCGCGGTCGCCGGCTCGACCACATGTGGTGTTCTCCCGACCTTGCTGGCCACATCACAGCTCATTCAGTGCTTGAGCCGTGCCGCAATTGGGAGCGACCGTCGGACCATGTTCCGCTGATCTGCGAGATCGACGTTTGAGCAGTCGGTCATCCATTCGAACCGCGGTCGCGATGCTTCGCTCCGGACGAGCGGTGCGCCTCGCGGGTGAACGAGAGCTCACGGTCGCGGCGCTCGAGACAATGAGCGAAGAGTTGCTTGACCTTCGCGATCCCGATCACAAGGCACCGCTGATGATCAGCGGCAATCGCGCCGCCGCGCTTAAGCTCGCGAATGAGCGCGAAGCCGCCGACCCACAGGCGCCGGTGGTCATCGAGCGCGCACCCTGGCTCGACTCTCAAACGGCTTTGGCGTTGGCCGATCCGGGACGCGATCTCGACCGCACCCCGGTTGGTCCGCTCCGCTCTGTCGGAACCGACTGCATCGAAGCCAGTCGCGCAGCCCTTGCGCTGGCGCGCTTGGCCGGCCTGCTGCCTGCATTGTGGCTCCTGGAGCCCATGAGATCCGACCCTAAGGTGTCTGTCGACGACATCTTGCGCGAGCGGCAACGGCCGTCGGTCGAGACTGTCGCAAGAGCAAAGCTGCCCTTGGATCAGATGCCGCCGAGCCAAATCGTGGCCTTCCGTGCCTCAGATGATGGCCAGGAGCACGTTGCACTGGTGATTGGAGCATTCGGTGGGAAGCCGCCGCTCGTCCGGCTCCACAGCGAGTGTCTGACCGGCGATGTGTTCGGATCCCTCAAATGCGACTGCGGGCCCCAGCTCAGGGAAGCTCTTCGCATCATTGGCGACGCGGGCGGCGGGGTCCTCCTCTATCTCCGTCAGGAAGGACGAGGAATTGGGCTTGCCAACAAGGTGAGAGCCTATTCGCTCCAGGACCGCGGGCTGGACACGGTCGAATCCAATCGCCGCCTCGGCTTTGCCGACGATGAGCGCGATTATGGCCACGCCGCTGCGATGCTTCGAGCTCTGGGGATCACCAGCGTCCGTCTACTGACCAACAATCCTGATAAAGTTCACGGTCTGGAAAAGGCCGGAATAGAAGTGACGGAACGAGTTGCGCACCAGATGCCGGCGAACCCCCACAACTCTGACTATCTCGCGACGAAGCGCAAGAAAAGCGGTCACATTCTGGTCTGATCGAGTCCGATCAGCCGCGCGACTTCGTCGAAGCTGTGCGCCACATGGGCGATCCCCACCGATCGGAGCATTTCCTCGTGCCCATCGAGGCAGTGTCTCCCTGCTGCAAGGCCGATGACCGTGGCGCCCGATGCTAGCGCGCCCTTGGCTCCGACTTCGGAATCCTCGAGGATCACCGAGCGGCCGATCGCGACGTCGAGTTGGTCGGCTGCGTAGAGGTAGATGTCTGGAGCCGGCTTGCCCCGGGTCACATGCTCGCGGCCGCTGTAGACATGATCGCCAAATGAATTGGCGAGGCCAAGATGATCGAGGTGGCCCCGAATCCAGCGCGAGGAACTTGACGAAGCGACCGCTTTCGGGAGCTCGGCCGGAAGAGATCGCACAAAATCAATCGCACCAACCACGGCATCAATGCCCTCCTTGAGCGCCCGAACACCTTTTTCCCTGATTCGCTCGTGAAACTCGGCGGGAAGCCGGCCGCCGATCCCGTCCTCGACCGCGGCGATGAAATCCGCTCCGGCAAGACCCGAATAGCGCCGCATGGCTTCGGACGCGGTGTGGCGATGTCCAAGATCCGTGAGCAGCTGGGCAAGCTGCACATTCGCTTCGAACTCGCTTTCCAGCAGCACGCCGTCGAAATCGAAGATGATCGCTTCGAAGTTGATCATTCGTCCTCGAACATGGCCGTGCCGATTCGAACCGCGGTCGCTCCGAGCATCACCGCGGATTCAAAATCGCTAGACATTCCAATGCTTAAACCGGTGACGCCATGACGTCGGGCAAGGTTCGCTAGCAGTGCGAAATATGGCGCCGGCTCAAGTCCGAGCGGCGGAATGGCCATGAGGCCCGCAAGCTTCAGGGTCGAATTGCGCACCGAGTCAATGAGATCACCAAGCTCGGGTATCGCGCAGCCGCCTTTCTGCTCCTCCTCGCCGATGTTGACCTGAACATAGATGGACGGTGCTCGCTCGGCCTTCTCCGCCGCCTTCGCAAGAGCCTCGAGTAGCGAGGTCCGATCGAGCGAGTGGATGACATCGAACAGCTTCAGTGCATCAATTGCCTTGTTCGACTGGAGCCGCCCGATCGCGTGCAGTCTGATACCCTGGTGATGGACAAGAAGAGGAGGCCATTTGGAAAATGCTTCCTGGACTCGATTTTCGCCGAAATCTCGCTGGCCCGCCTCGATGAGCTCCTCGATGTCCCGCACAGATCGGCCCTTGCTGACGGCGACCAGCTGCACCGTCGCGGGATCGCGAGCCGCAAGTTTGGCAGCGCGCGATATTCGCTCGAGGATCCTCCCCCTTCTTACTTCGGCGCTGCTCATCGGTTCGCGCTATAGGAACGCCCATGTCCCGCCGCCAGACCGTCCCCGCGAAGTGGCTGATCGTCGCTGGTGGAGCGCCGATCGGGGCGGCGAAGCGCCTTCCGCGGGGGAGCGGCCTCCTTCTTCTCCAAGAGCCTCCGGCAACGGAGATGCGCCGTCTCAGGATCCTGGCACGGGAGCGCCAACTGCAGTTGGTAATAGAGAATCGGCGAACCGCTGCGCGAGTGCATGACGGCCGCGAGCTTCGCAAAGCCCTGCTTGCACGAAGTCGGCTGATTTTCCTTTCTCCGCTCTTTCCAACGTCGACCCATCCCGATTGGAAGCCCGCTCCACGAATGCGAGCGGCGGCGCTGGCGCGGCTCGGAGGGCGCCGGCTGATCGCTCTCGGGGGGATGAATGAAAGGCGCTATGCCAAAGTCGCGCCGCTGGGATTTGTCGGTTGGGCTGGAGTCAGCGCGTGGGCTGAGCTCAACACGAGACGTAGGTGAGGGCGCCATCTGGCGCCGGCAGGTTCAACTCAGAACTTGAAGGCCGTCCCGATATATACTGCCTGGCTGTCGCGGCGATCGTCCTGGAGCGCAGTGAGGCGATCGCGTTCGATGTTGTAGCGAACGCCACCGGTCAATGCGACACGGTGGGAGAGCGAATAGGATCCACCGACGTCGAGCGAATACGTGTCCCCGCGGCGAAGCGCCGCAAGACCCTTGTTATCGGAACGGTCGGCTCCGACGGCGACTCGGCCGGTGAACTTGCTGAGCGAATAGCTCACCCCGACGATCGCGCTTTCCCGGCCGCCCATTGCTGGATCGGCTTCTTTGACCCTCGAAACGTCGCCCGAAACCGCAAAGCGGCGCCATCCCACGGCTACTCCGAGATTATAGCTGGTCGGAGTAAGCGCGTTCACCGCAGCAGTTGGGATACTCGCCTGAGCAAGAGTGGCTTGCGTCGGCGCGTTCACCCTGGCGCGGATTGCGACTCGAACCTGCGAAGGGCGACCCTTGGCGGCGGCAGGAGTGAACTTGAAGTCTGTGAGCGAGAGCGATTTGCCGACGAGTGCCGCAGCAAGCTTGGGATCGGCGTTGGCAGGCGTAAAGGAAGAGAGGCTGTCGAAGCTGAGCGAGACCGCTGGCGCTCGCTTCTTCGCGGTGGTCGTCGCGACCGCCGGAGACAGCACAAGTCCGCCGGCGGCAAGCGCCGCGGCGATCCTGGCTTCCTTTCTCCGGACGAGACTCAGCACAGACGAACTCCCTGTTCGTGAGTCCATATAGTCGCGGAAACCTGAAGGTTCCATGAGCGGGAGTCGATTCGTTCATCCCCTGTTGCCCGGGAAACACATAATGCTGTTCCGACCGGGGGCGCTTGCGAGAGAAACGCCAGCACTATAACGCCCGCGGAAAGTTTCGCCTCACCAAGGAATGCCGATGAATCGCCTGCAAAAGACCGCCGCCGCTCTATTGGTATTCGCTATCGCGGGCTCCGGCTGCGCTCGCAACAAGAACCTGCCGACGACGCTCGCCCCGTCCAGGCTCACGACGATCGCGGTCAACAGCTATTTATGGAGGGCGGCGGTCGATACCGTCTCCTTTGCTCCGCTCCTTCAAGCGAACCCAAACAGCGGAGTCATCATCACCGACTGGTATACGAACCCAAAGGCGCCCGGAGAACGGGTCAAGCTGACCGTGGCGGTGCTCGATCCTGATCTACGTGCGGATGCGATCCGGGTCTCGGCCGCTCGGCAGGTCAACCAGAACGGCGCCTGGGTCGATGCGCCGGTTTCAGCAGCCACTGTCCAGAAGCTTGAGGATATCATCCTCACTCGGGCCCGCGACCTGCGCCGCGCAGCCGTTCCGGGCTAAGCCAGGGACCGAAATGAGCGGGCGTTTCGACGCAAACGGGGCCGACCGGCGCTGGCAGGCGCGGTGGGCGGAGGAAGACTGCTTCGCGGCGGACAGCAACAGCAGCAAGCCCAAGACCTACGTCCTCGAGATGTTTCCCTATCCCTCGGGACGGATTCACATGGGGCATGTCCGCAACTACACGATGGGCGATGTGATCGCGCGGTTCCGCCGGATGCAGGGACACGAAGTCCTTCACCCGATGGGTTGGGATGCCTTTGGAATGCCCGCCGAGAATGCGGCGATGGAACGGAAGGTCCATCCCGGCGAATGGACGTGGTCGAACATCCGCGCAATGCGCGAGCAGCTGAAGGGTATCGGCTTCGCTCTTGATTGGAGCCGCGAATTCGCGACCTGCGATCCTGCGTATTACGGACAAGAGCAGTCGCTATTTCTCGATTTGTTCGATGCAGGGCTCGTCTACCGCAAGGACAGCGAGGTCAATTGGGACCCGGTCGACATGACGGTCCTTGCCAACGAGCAGGTGATCGACGGGAGGGGCTGGCGCTCGGGCGCGCGGGTCGAGCGGCGCAAGCTTGCGCAATGGTTCCTCAAGATCACGGACTTTGCCGACGATTTGCTCGAGGACCTGAAGACGCTCGATCAATGGCCCGACAAAGTTCGCCTGATGCAGGAGAATTGGATCGGCAGGAGCCGCGGCCTGCAGTTTCGCTTTGCCCTCACCGAGCAGGTCGGATCAATTTTGGGTGTAGAGGTCTTCACGACCCGACCAGACACGATTTTCGGAGCCAGCTTCGTTGCGGTCGCCGCCGATCATCCGATCGCGGTGGCCGCTGCGGAACGGGACCCCAAAGCTGCGCAGTTCATCGCCGAGTGCAAGGCGGGCGGCACCAGCGCCGCCGAGATCGAGACCGCTCAGAAGAAAGGGTACCGGACCGGCATTGAAGCGGTTCACCCACTCAATCCGGATTGGCGGCTGCCACTCTACATCGCGAATTTCGTCCTTATGGTATATGGGACCGGAGCGATTTTCGGCGTTCCCGGGCATGATCAACGGGATTTCGAATTTGCGACGCAGTATCATTTGCCCATACGACGGGTTGTCGCGCCAAACCTTGATCTCGCATCTGAGCCCATTGGCGATGAAGCTGAAGGCGAGCCTGGAATCGCCGTCAATTCGGGATTTCTCGACGGTTTGCCCAGCGAAGAGGCCGCGACTCGGGTGATTCGCAGGGCGGAGGAAGAAGCCTGGGGCCGAGGTACCGTGCAGTATCGGCTTCGCGACTGGGGCGTTTCGCGCCAGCGCTATTGGGGCACTCCAATCCCGATCATCCACTGCGAGCGGTGCGGAGCAGTCGCGGTGCCTCGCGATCATCTGCCCGTCACCCTTCCCGACGACATCGACTTCGAGACTCCGGGCAATCCGCTCGACCGACATCCGTCCTGGAAGCAAGTGAGTTGCCCCAATTGCGGCGGCGCGGCGACGCGCGAGACGGATACGCTCGACACATTCGTCGATTCGAGTTGGTATTTCATTCGATTCGCGAGCCAGCCGCCGGACAAGCCGTTCGACCGTGCAGAAGCCGAGAAATGGCTTCCCGTCGCCCAGTATATCGGCGGCGTCGAGCATGCGATCCTACACCTTCTCTACGCTCGTTTCTGGACTCGTGCGCTTCAGCGGCTGGGGCAGATCGGAATTGCGGAGCCGTTCAAGGGCCTGTTCACTCAAGGGATGGTGACCCACGAGACCTATCGCGCGGGGGACGGCAGCTGGCTCAGTCCGGATGAGGTCAAGCGGGAGGGCGACGACTGGGTGCACATCGAACATGGCGCGCCGGTTACCCCGGGCCGCGTCGAGAAGATGTCGAAGTCCAAGCGCAACACAGTCGATCCCGAGCCGATTCTAGAAAAGTACGGCGCGGACGCCGTCCGCTGGTTCATGCTGTCGGACAGCCCGCCAGAGCGCGATCTGGAGTGGTCGGAAGCCGGGATCGAAGGAGCGTCGCGCTTCGTGCAACGCGTTTGGAAGCTGGCGAACAGCGCAACCGCTGTCGGCGAAGGGAAGGACGAAGCGCTTGAGCGCAAGCTCCATCGGACAATCGCAGCGGTCGGCGAGGCGATCGATGGCCTCCAATTCAACAAAGCGGTCGCGCAACTCTACGAGCTCACCACTGCCATCGAAAAGGCGCGGCCTTCTTCGACGCGTGCGACCGCTGCGCGTACCCTCGTCCTCCTGATTGCGCCCATGGCGCCGCATTTGGCCGAGGAATGCTGGGCGCTGTTTGGTGAAGCTGGGATGATCGCCGACGCGCCCTGGCCGGCCTTCGATCCAGCCCTTCTGGTCGAGGAGGAGGTCACACTCGCGGTGCAGGTCAATGGCAAGCTTCGCGATACGGTCACTGCCCCCCGTGGTCTGGATCGGGCTTCGGTCGAGGCGCTGGCACTTGCCTCGGGCAACGTCCAGCGACAACTTGGAGGAGCAAGCCCACGCAAGATCATTGTGGTTCCAGACCGACTGGTGAATATCGTCGCATGATGCGGCGGCTCGGCCTTTTAGCCATCCTGGCGCTGCTTTCGGCATGCGGCCTTCATTCACTCTATGGAGGGGGCGCCGACAGTCCCGTTTCGGGCCTTCTTCGTTCGGTCGAGGTTGCGCCGATTGCTGGACAGCCCGGCTGGCTCGTTCGAACCAAACTCGTTGACCGCTTGGGCGAGACCGGGAGCGCATCCGCCCAATATCGGCTCGACGTTACCCTTGATGACAACATCACCTCGTACGGCCTCCGGGCAGACCAGGCGGCAACCCAGGAGCGGGTAACGCTAAGAGCGCGCTATCAGCTGGTCGATCTTTCGAACGGAGCGGTCGTGCTCGACGACACGGCAGGCTCGGATGCCAGCGTCGATGTCGTCAGCAGCGCATATGCAACCGTTGCGGCCGAACAGACGTCTCTTGAAAATCTTTCCGCGATTGTTGCCGACCAGATCGTTGCCCGGCTGGCGGTCTATGCTGCCCGCACGACGCACCGGAAGTGAAGTCCAACAAGGCGTCAATCGGCCGTTTGGTCGACCAACCCGATCCAAAGGTTCGATTTTACCTCTTCCTGGGACCGGACGAGGCGCAATCACGAGCGCTTGCGACGCGGCTGCTAGCCTCGATCGGAGCGCAGAAATTTGAGCTCGCCGCCGGATCGCTCAAGACCAGTCCCGCGCTCTTGAGCGATGAAGCCGCGGCGCTCAGCCTGTTTGGCGAGAAGCGACTGATTTGGATCGAGCCCGCCGGAAATGAGATTGTCGAAGCGCTCGATGGGCTGCTCAGCGCCGATAACGTCGAAAGTTCGGCGGTCGGAATTGCGGGCGCCCTTACCAAGGCATCCCCGCTACTAAAGCTGGCAGAATCATCACCTCGCGCACTGGCGTTCACGGCCTTTGCGCCGGAAGGCGAGGAAGCGGTTCGGATCATCGTCGATCTTGGTCGAAGAGTCGGCCTCAAGATTGGTCCGCCGGTTGCCGCCCGGCTCGCGGAGACCTGCGGCAACGATCAGGCGATCGCCAGCCGGGAGCTCGAGAAGCTGGC
The DNA here is from genome assembly GCA_036265105.1 of Sphingomicrobium sp. GTDB lineage: Bacteria > Pseudomonadota > Alphaproteobacteria > Sphingomonadales > Sphingomonadaceae > Sphingomicrobium. Next base: position 104,326 of record DATAPR010000007.1, on the reverse strand, counting down.
CCTCTTTGTCGGTGCATCTCCGCATTCCCCCAAGGAGCTGGACCACGAGGCGATTGACGCTGTCGGAGCCGAAAGCAACCAGGGCGACTTCCTTCGGCTCGCGGATCTTGCGCTGGTAGGGGACATTGCAGAAGTAGCGGACCTCGTGTCGCGGCTGACCGGGACGGGGTCAGAGGCCATCCCGGCCATCCGCACCCTGCAGCGCCGATTGCTCTTTCTCGCACCGGCAAGGGCTCGGATCGAGCGCGGCGAAAGGCTCGACGGCGTCATGGCGTCATTTGGCAAGGCCTTGTTTTGGAAGGACAAGGCTAAAGTTGAAGCAATGTTGAAGCGCTGGAGCGCTCGGGAGATTGCGACAATTTCCGAACGAGCCGGAGTGCTCGAGCGAAGCCTATTGTTCAGTGATGCGCCGCCGCGCGAAGCCTTAGGAGAAGAGTTGCTTGCCATCGCCCGCAAGGCGCGAAGCCGGCCGGCCTAGATCGGTTCCCCGGACAATCGCTGGCAAATCATATCCAGCTGATCGAGGCTCGAATAATGCAGGCTAACCGATCCGCCCTGGCCCTTGTGCGCCACCTGAACCCTCAAGCCGAGAATATCGCCGAGCTGGCGTTCGAGCGCGACCAGGTCGGCGTCCACCGTTTTCGGGGAATCTCTCGAGACCGACCGGATCCTGTTTCGAACACCGCCCCCATCCTTCTCTTTGCGGGCCCGCTCTTCAGCCTGACGAACCGAGAGGCCTCCACGGATGACTTCGCGCGTCAGGCCGTCCGGATCAGAAGCCGTTGCGACGGCCCGAGCATGACCCATGCTGATATCGCCATTCAATAGCGACTTTCGAACGAACTCGGGAAGGTCCAGCAATCTCAGCAAGTTCGCGACGTGGCTTCGCGACTTGTGAACGAGCTGAGCTACGCCGTCCTGCGTGTGGCCATGTCGCTTGATGAGTTGCCGATAGCCTTCCGCCTCCTCGAGCGGGTTAAGATCCTCGCGCTGGATATTCTCGATGAGTGCAAGTTCTGCGATCGTTGATTCGTCAATATCGCGAACGATGGCCGGGATCGTATGAAGCTGAGCGCGCTGCGCCGCCCGCCAACGCCGCTCGCCCGCAACGATCATGAAATCGTCGCCCGCGGGTCGAACGAGAATCGGCTGGAGCACTCCGCGCTCGCGAATGGACTCTGCCAGCTCGTCCAGCGAATCTTCGTCGAACTGGACTCGAGGCTGGTTGGGATTGCGCCGTATGCGCGAGATCTCGATCTCGCGCACCGAGCCGCGATCCCGTGCCTGTTGTGCATCGGTTGCTGGCGCGCGCGCAGCCTCGCCGAGCAATGCCTGAAGGCCCATTCCGAGGCCCTTGCCCGGTCGGTCGGCGCTCATGCCGCTTCTGCCAGTTGGGGCAAACGACCGATTAGCTCGCGGGCGAGCCGCACATAAGCCTCCGATCCCGGGCATTTGAGGTCATAGATTAGCGCGGGCAAACCATGGCTCGGCGCCTCGGACAGGCGAACATTTCGCGGAACGATCGTCTCGAAGACCGCCGGACCAAGGCAAGCCCGGACGTCTTCGGCTACCGCCTGCGAAAGATTGTTGCGCCGGTCGAACATCGTCAAAGCGACCCCAAGTATCGACAATTCCGGATTGAACGCGACCCGAAGCCGCTCGACCGTCTGCAGAAGCTGACTCAATCCCTCCAAGGCGAAAAACTCGCACTGAAGCGGAACGAGAAGATGACGCGCCGCCACCAGGGCGTTGACGGTGAGAAGCCCCAGTGAAGGTGGGCAGTCAATCAGGCAGATGTCCCATCGCCCAGGGGGCGGCTCGGCAAGGGCCTTCCCGAGCCGATGCACACGGTCTCCAAGTCCGACCATTTCTACCTCGGCGCCCGAGAGGTCCACGGTCGCCGGAAGCAGCTCGAGTCTCGGAACCCGGGTTGGAACTGCAACTTCTGTGACCAAAGCGCTTCCGATCAGGACATCGTAGCTGGTGAGCCGCCGCTGCGACGCGGCAATTCCAATCCCCGTAGAAGCATTGCCTTGCGGATCGAGATCGACGAGCAAGACGCGCCAACCGATCGCCGCGAGCGCCGTTGCAAGATTAATACAGGTCGTGGTCTTTCCGACCCCGCCCTTCTGATTGGCCACCGCGATGCGAATCATTTCTTCGCCCTCACCCCAGTCCCGACGACGACGAAAGATCGTTCGTCGGTGACACTCGGCTCCACACGAAAGCTACCTTGCCACGAGCGCTTCGCTTCGACCAGTTCGGGTTCCGCACTCCGACCCTTCGGAAGCGCCCAAACGGTTTTTCTTGTGGACAGATGTGCGGATATCTCGAGCAATTTCGCGAGCCGAGCGACGGCGCGGGCCGTAATTACGTCAAACGCCCCCTCGACCCACTCGACCCGCGTGCAAAGGACACTCGTCCGAAGACCGAGCGATTCGGAGACCTTGTGGAGAAACTCGGCGCGAAGACGTCGCGGCTCGACGACAGTCACTTGGCCATCAACAAGGCAAGCAACCACGATTCCAGGGAGACCGGCGCCCGATCCGATGTCCAACCACGACGCCCCGGTCGCCGGTTCGTAACGAACCAGCTGCGCCGAATCGAGGATATGCCGGTCCCAAGCCTGTTCGAGAGTGGACGCTGCCACGAGGTTCTGGTGTTTGTTCTCCTCGCGAAGCAGGCCCAGATAGGTCTCGAGCTTCTCAAATGTTTCACGTGAAACAGCGCGCCCAGCCGCGCGCGACAAGGCGTCGATCACGCAGCCGCCCGGCGAGCTGCGGCCACGTAGAGCGCTGATAGGGCGGCGGGCGTTATTCCCGGGACACGCGATGCCTGATCCAAGGTCTCGGGCCGAGCGGTCTCGAGGCGCTCGATCATCTCATTCGACAGGCCAGCGATCCGCGAATAGTCGAGCTCACGCGGAAGCCACATCCCTGATTCGCGCTGCACAACCTTCCATTCGCGCTCCTGGCGCTCGACATAGGGACGATAGAGAGCATCTGCTCGCCCCTCCTCGCAGTCCGCCCAGGCGGGTGCGCATCGTCCAGCTAAATGACGCTCGATATGAACAAGGCGTCGTTCGGAGACGCAGCCGGCCGCCGCCGCTATCTTTCCCAATCGAGTTGTTGCGTTGTCGGCTCTTAGCGCCAGACGGTGCTCGGCGCGCGCCGTCATCATCCGGTAGGGCTCGCTAACACCCTGAAGCGTAAGGTCGTCAATCATCACGCCTACGTACGAGGTGCGTCGGTCGAACCTCACTTCGGCGAGACCAAGGGCCGCAGCTGCCGCGTTGAGCCCGGCTACCAGCCCTTGAGCAGCGGCCTCCTCGTAGCCAGTCGTTCCGTTGATTTGCCCTGCGAGGAACAACCCCGAAAGCTCTCGAACTTCTAGATTCTGGTTGAGGCGGCGCGGATCCACGAACTCATATTCGACTGCATAGCCAGGACGCACGAGCTCGGCCTGCTCGAGTCCATTGATGCTGCGCACGAAAGCTTCCTGGACGTCCATCGGGAGAGACGTCGAAATCCCGTTCGGATAGACCAGTGCGTCGCTGAGGCCCTCTGGCTCGAGAAAGATCTGGTGGGCGTCGCGATCGGAGAAGCGCTTCACTTTGTCTTCTATGGACGGACAGTATCGCGGGCCCCTCCCCTCGATTGCGCCGGCAAAAAGAGGGGACCGAGCAAAGTTTGCTCTAATGATCTCATGGGTCCGCTTGTTGGTTCGCGCAACCGCGCAGCGGAGCTGCGGCCTGCTCACGCCGTCGTCGAGCGCGGACATGGTCCAGGCGACGGGGTCACTAGGCTGCTCTTCGAGCCTCGCCCAGTCGATTGACCGACCATCGAGGCGAGGCGGAGTGCCAGTCTTCAGCCGGCCTTGCGCCAGACCAATCTCGCGGATCTGAGCTGCAAGAGGCAGCGACGCCGGCTCACCTCGACGCCCTCCGCTGACGACCTCCTCGCCGACGAACATCCGGGCATCGAGGAAGGTCCCCGTGGCGATGACAAGCGCGCCAGCGGACAAGGTGCCCCCGCTCGTCTCGAGTCCAATGGCGCGGCCATTTCTGACGACGAGTCCGAGCGCTTCGGCTGTGATGATCTCGACAGGGACATCTCTCAGCAGTGCGGCAATCGCCCCTCTATAGAGGTTCCTGTCGGCTTGAACCCGAGGCCCCCAAACTGCCGGACCCTTGCTTCGGTTTAGCATTCGGCGGTGGATCGCGGACCGGTCCGCAGCGCGCGCCATCAGACCATCGAAGACGTCGAGCTCGCGAACCAAATGCCCCTTGCCGACACCACCGATTGAGGGGTTGCATGACATCTGTCCGGCGTCTTCGGCGCGAAATGTCAAAAGCCCGACGCGCGCGCCGCGCCGAGCGGCGGCTGCGGCCGCCTCGCACCCGGCATGACCAGCACCAATAACCAAAACGTCGTACATGAGGGGCGGCTTTAGCCGATCAATGTTTCACGTGAAACATGGCGCCGCAGGCGAACTCGATATGTCCTACTTGCCCAGGCAAAAGCGAGCGAAGAGGGCGTCGAGCACATCCTCAACCCCGGCTTTTCCAGTCAACCGGTCGAAAGCTGACCGGGCGAAGCGAAGTTCCTCGGCGACCATGAGGATATCCGACGAGGCGGCGGCGTTCGAGAGTGCGCTGGCAGCCTCGGCCAGATGTTGCGACTGACGCCGATTCAGTGCGATCGCCCCATCTTGCGGAAGGAGCCTTTGAGCGAGCGCGCCAATTCGAGCAAGCAGTTCGGTCACCCCGTCTCCAGTCGTGGAAGAGACGGCAAGCGCGCCCTCGGGCCCAACTTCGCGTCCAGGCAGATCGGCTTTCGAATGGACCAGAACGTTCCGGGGATGATCCGGCATTTCGTCTGGATCACCGAGCCAGACTAGAATGTCGGCCACCTCGATTAACCTTTCAGTACGGGTGATTCCGATCATTTCGACTTTGTCCGCCGAATCCCGCAAGCCAGCGGTGTCGGTCAGAAGAACCGGGACTCCGCCAAGTCCCAGCGGCACCTCTATATGGTCGCGGGTGGTTCCGGGAATATCGGTGACGATCGCCCTCTCCTCTCCAGCTATTGCGTTGATCAAGCTTGATTTTCCGCTGTTGGGAGGTCCGGCGACGACGACCCTCGCGCCGTCCCGGAGCCGCTCAACCCGAGGCCTGCAGAGCCACTCGTGCAATTCACGCGCAAGCCCCGCGCACTCAGTCAGGAGCGCCGGAGCGATGTGCTCATCCTCCTCGTCGTGGTCGATCGCTCGTTCGGCTTCAGCTGAATAGGCAAGGAGACGGTCCTGCCATTCGGCCACCTTCTTCTTCAGCCCACCCTCCGCCACAGTGATGGCGGCCTTGCGCTGGGCTTCCGTCTCCGCCTCAATCAAATCGGCCAGGCCTTCGGCTTCAGTCAGGTCGATCCGGCCATTCTCGAACGCGCGGCGGGTGAATTCGCCCGCTTCTGCAGGGCGCACCCCTTGAAGTGACGCCAGTGCGACAAGGAGAGCGTCGACTATCGCGCGCCCGCCATGGCATTGAAATTCAACAATATCCTCGCCGGTGGCGCTTGCCGGCGAATCGAATCTGAGGACTAGCGCTTCGTCGAGCAGCTCGGCGGACCGAGGGTCGCGAAGCTCGCGCACAGCAGCCATTCGCGGTAACGGCAAGGTTCCGGCGATCCGGCTTCCCGCCTCGTGGGCGCGATCGCCGCTGATCCGAATGACTGAGATTGCAGCAGGCGGACGCCCACTCGATAGCGCGAAAATCGTGTCCCGCTCGCTCATGAGCGGCGACCCTTAAGCGAAGAAAGGCGCGACGTCGCGCCAGCCTTCCAAGATCATCTTCAGTGCCACGTAGAGGATCATCAGGAGCCCGGCCCAGGCGAGCACTGGGAAGCGGTGGATCAACCGCGCCACGAGACTGGCCGCAATGCCCATGAATGTCACCGACAGAGTCAGTCCGACGAAGAGGACCGACGGGTGATTGCGCGCGGCGGCCGCCACCGCGAGCACGTTGTCGAGGCTCATCGAAAGATCGGCAATGGTGATCTGAATCGCGGCCTGAAGGAACGTCTTGCTCGCCGGGGGGCCCTCGATCTCGGCGGTTTCCGGATCATCGACAACGACGTCCCTCGTCGGTCTCAGCTCGCGGTACATGTTGTAAGCCACCCACAAAAGCAGGAGGCCGCCCGCGAGAAGGAGGCCAGTAATCCGAAGCAGCTGCGTTGCAATCAACGCAAAAGCGATCAGGAAGACGACCGCCATCGCGACGCCGAGAAGGATGACTTTGCGACGCTCGCGCGCCGGCAGCCCCGATGTCAGCGTACCCATGATAACGACATTGTCCCCGGCCATCGTAAGGTCGATGAGGATGACCTGCACGAGGACGGCGAACCCGGCGGGGGTCAAAATCTCCGCGAAATTGAACATCCCCCCGGGCATCTGCACCTCAGAAGATTATTGGTTCATGCTAGCGAAGAAATCCTCGTTCGACTTTGCATCCTTCATCTTGTCGAGAAGGAACTGCATCGCATCGACAGTCCCCATCTGCATGAGGATCCGGCGCAGCACCCACATTTTCGTAAGGGTGCCCTGCTCAACCAACAGCTCCTCCTTTCGAGTGCCGGACTTGCCGACGTCGAGCGCCGGGAAGATCCGCTTGTCGGCAACCTTGCGGTCGAGCACGATTTCGCTGTTTCCGGTGCCCTTGAACTCTTCGAAGATGACCTCGTCCATCTTCGAGCCCGTGTCGATAAGCGCGGTTGCGATAATCGAGAGCGAGCCGCCTTCCTCGATGTTACGAGCGGCACCGAAGAAGCGCTTGGGGCGCTGCAATGCGTTGGCATCGACACCCCCGGTCAGCACCTTGCCGGAGCTCGGTACGACCGTGTTGTAGGCACGCCCAAGGCGAGTGATGGAATCGAGCAGGATCACGACATCCTTCTTATGCTCGACCAGTCGCTTGGCCTTTTCGATCACCATCTCCGCGACCTGCACGTGACGAGATGCCGGCTCGTCGAAGGTCGATGAGATCACTTCACCATCTACCGATCGCTCCATGTCGGTGACTTCTTCCGGCCGCTCGTCGATCAGCAGCACGATGAGTATCACTTCGGGGTTGTTGTCGGTAATTGCCCGCGCGATGTTCTGCATCAGCACTGTTTTGCCGGTCCGCGGCGGAGAAACGATCAGCGCGCGCTGACCCTTGCCGAGCGGCGAGACAATATCGATCACTCGTGCTGACTTGTCCTTGATTGTCGGATCAAGCGTATCGAGACGGAGCTTTTCGTCGGGATAGAGCGGCGTCAAATTGTCAAAGTTGACGCGGTGGCGAACGGTCTCCGGATCGTCAAAGTTGATCGTCGTGACCCGCGTGAGTGCGAAATAGCGCTCACCCTCCTTCGGACCTCGAATTTCGCCCTCGACGGTATCGCCGGTGCGAAGACCGAAGCGCCGAACGATCGAGGGAGCAACGTAGATATCGTCCGGACCCGCCAGATAATTGGCCTCAGGCGACCGCAGGAAGCCGAAGCCGTCGTTCAGCACCTCGATGGTGCCGGAACCCATGATTTCGACCCCATTTTCGGCCTGAACTTTCAGGATAGAGAACATGAGGTCCTGCTTGCGCATCGTTGATGCACCTTCGACGCCCATTTCCTCGGCCATTGCGACGAGGTCGGCGGGCGTTTTTTTCTTCAAATCTTTCAAATGCATAAGTCGTTCTTTTCTTGGGGAGTTGTGCTCGAGCTCGTCAACGATCTGGTCAAAGCCGAGGGCGGCAGGACGCCGCCGATGGGGAGCGTGCCGGCAATTTAAGGAAACTGGCCGGGGCCGCTCGCGAGTGGAGGTATGTCCGGGCGCGCCTGCTGTCAATCAGCCATGGGCGGCCGGAGCGCCGAAACGTTCAGAATGGCCTGACGATCACCAGAACCACAATGATTGCCGCAACGACGCCCGGGATTTCGTTCATCATTCGAACCGCCCGGTTCGACAGCGGCCGCTCGCCCCTCGCGAGCCTCTTGCCATAAGCGGCCAGCCACCCCTGGTAGCCGCTGAGAAGCACGACAAATGCGAGCTTCGCCATGAACCAGCCCTGCGACCAAGCATCGACATTGAAGGCGAGCATCAGGCCGAGAATCCAAACAACAATCATCGCGGGGGTAAGAATGATCGACCGAACGCGCGATTCCCGTTCGATCCATGCCCGGTCCTCGGGCGAGCCGACGGCGCTCTCGTGGTGGTAGACGTAGAAGCGCGGGAGGAGGAACAGGCCAGCGAGCCAAAAGATCACGAACGTGACATGCGCGGCTTTCACCCAGAGATAGGCTGGGCCAAGAAAGCCCGTCAGATTGTTCACTCGCCCCCCTTCACCAAAGCGATCAGCTCCCCAACATTTTCAATCGGCGTTTCCTGAAGGATGCCGTGCCCGAGATTGAAGATGTGAGGACGCTCGGCGAAAGCGTCAAGGATCTGCCGAACGGACGAAGTCAATGCTTCGCCCCCGGCAAGCAGCGCGAGCGGATCGAGATTGCCCTGAAGGGGTAGGCCGTCGGGTAATTCCTTGGACGCCCAAAACGGGTCGACTGTCTCGTCAAGCGAGACCGCCGCGACCTTGGTCTCGCGGGCGTAAGCTGCAAGCTTGCTCCCCGCGCCCTTCGGAAACCCGATCACCGGTACGCTCCCGTGGCGTTCCCTCAGCGCTGTCACGATTCGTGCGGTTGGCCCGATCACCCATTGCTCGAACTGTGCGGGCGAAAGACTTCCAGCCCAGCTGTCAAAGAGCTGCACCGTGTCCGCGCCCGCCTCGATCTGTCCCGAAAGATATTCGAGCGTTACCTGTTCGATCCGGTCGACGATGTCCGTGAATCTCAAAGGATCGGCATAGGCAAGACGGCGGGCTTCGGCCTGTTCGCGGCTTCCCTGGCCCGCGATCATATAGGTCGCGACGGTCCAAGGGCTCCCGGCAAAGCCGATCAGCGACTTGTCGGGCCCAAGACGCACCTTCACTTTCCTCACCGTTTCGTAGATCGGATCCAGGCGCGTCGGGTAGGCAGTCAGCTGGTCGAGCGCCGAGTCGATGAGGGGCGGGGTAAGCCGCGGGCCCTCGCCAGCAACGAACGTGAGATTCTGACCGATCGCAAAGGGAATGATCAGGATGTCCGAGAAGAGAATCGCGGCATCGAGTGCCGGAAATCGCTCGAGGGGCTGAAGCGTGATCTCGGCAGCGACCTCGGGATCGTAGACCAGATTGAGAAAGCTGCCCTTGTCCGCGCGAAGCTTTCGATATTCGGGAAGATAGCGTCCGGCCTGGCGCATCATCCACATCGGGGGGGGCGCCAGCCGCTCTCCTTCGAGAACGGCAATCATGGGCTTGTTCGAATGCGTTCTCGGAAGCTCGGTAGACATGAAAGCCACCCTTCTTCTCTTTCCCTTATATAATTAAAGGAGAAGATTGATGTTGTTGTTGGGCGCTGGACTGCGGGGTTTAGGCACGCCTCCCCGAATTGCCAACAACGAGGAGCTCGAGCCGGCCCTTGGGAGCGCGCGCATCGCAACCGATAGCACCCATGATTCACAGCTTGGGGATGGTTTTCGTCCCCGTGGATGAATCCTCGAACGGCAATCCTTGCGCGCGCACGAAATCGGCGGTTGAGACCCTCCCCAGCATCGCGCTAGCGTTGGTTCGCTGCTTTTCCACAAGGTTGTTCCTTTGAGCCTGACACTTGCTTCCACCAGCGCGATCCGCCGGCACATGCTTGATGCCGCCGGAGTGAAGTACGAACCGGCCGCTCCAGACGTCGATGAAGACGAGTTGAGACTTGGTCTGTCGGACTCAGATCAGATCGCCCTCCGGCTCGCGAGCGCCAAGGCCCTGAGCGTTCCGGGCGAGTGGGTAATCGGTAGCGATAGCGTGGTCAGTTCGGCGGGCCGTCACTTCACCAAGCCAAGCAGTCGCGATGATGCGGCCGAGCATCTTCGGTTTTTTTCGGGCGGTCTGATGAAACTGACGAGCGCGGTTGCTCTCGCCAGCGGAGGACGGCTCGATTGGAGCCACGTCGAGACCGCAACACTGAAGGTCCGCGAGCTGTCGGAGTCTTTCATTTCCGACTATCTCGATGCCGAGTGGCCGGAGGTCGGCTACACGGTTGGAGTCTTCAGGCTTGAAGGACTCGGCGTGCAATTGTTCGATCGAATTGACGGCGATCATTTCGCCATCCTTGGAATGCCGCTCGTCCCCCTCTTGGTCGCGCTTCGCGAACGAGGCTTGATGGCTCGATGATCAAGATCGCACTCACCGGATCGATCGGCATGGGGAAATCGACGGTCGCCGCTCTATTTGCAAAAGCGGGCGTACCGGTGTTCGACGCCGACTCGATCGTTCGCAAGCTGCAGGGTCCTGGCGGAGCCTTGGTCCAGAGGATCGGCGAGCTATTTCCTGGCTGCGTGCGCTCGGGAACTCTTGATCGCGAATGCCTCGCCCAGCTCGTGCTTGACGATCCCGCGAAACTCGCCGCGCTGGAGGCCATTGTTCATCCGGCGGTGCACGGTTGGAGACAAGCTTTCATCGACGCCAATTCTGACGCCGCCGCGTTGGTCTTCGAAATTCCGCTGCTCTTCGAAATCGGCGGCGAAAAAGATTTCGACAAGGTCGTTGTCGTCTCCGCGCTCGCTCATTTGCAGCGCGCCCGTGTTCTGGAGCGCCGCGGAATGAGTTCGGCGAAGTTGGATTCGATCCTCAGGCGGCAAATGCCCGACGAGGAGAAAAGGCGGCGTGCAGATTTCGTGATCGACACCAGCGTAGACCTATCCACAACTGAGAAGCAGGTGCGTGACGTTCTCGCTTGCCTGGGGCTCGGTCCTGGATAGATTCACGTCCGTGCGGGAAATCGTCTTCGACACTGAAACCACCGGTCTCAATCCCGCAGGCGGAGACCGAATGGTCGAGATTGGCTGCATCGAAATCTACAATCGGGTAGAGACGGGCCGCCATTTTCATGCCTATTTCAATCCCGATCGTGAAATGCCGAGCGACGCGGAAGCAGTGCATGGACTGACTTCCATCTTTCTCTCCGACAAGCCGCGCTTTTCAGAGACGGTCGAAGAGCTACTGGACTTCCTCGAAGATTCGCCGCTGGTTGCCCACAATGCGGCGTTCGATTTTGGCTTCCTCAACTTCGAGCTCGGCTATTGTGGTTTCCCCGCCGTCAGCATGAGCCGGATGGTCGACACGCTTTCCCTTGCCCGCTCAAGACACCCGGGCGCCAAGCACAGCCTCGATGCCTTGTGCGTGCGTTTCGGAGTAGACCGAAGCCAGCGCGTCAAGCATGGAGCACTGCTCGACGCGCAGCTCCTCGCCCAGGTCTATGTCGAGTTGACCGGTGGCCGACAAATCGGCCTTGGTCTTCTCGCCGATAGCCGAACCATACAGGTCGATTCATCGGCACAGCCGATTATCGTCCGAGAACGGCGAGAACCCAGGCCGCACGCGCCGGCTCTGGAGGAACTGGAACGCCATCGCGCGTTTATTGCTCAACTCGTCAATCCGCTCTGGGCGCGCTTCGCCGTCGTCGGTTGACGCCGGCTTTTAGCGCGTCTTAGGCGGCCGCCGAGTGAAAGGAGCAGGTCAAGTGGACGTTCGGGTCTCAGACCATCAAGTCGATACGAGCGAGTCGGTTCGTGAACATGCCCAGCGCCGAATGGCGGAAATCACGAAAAAATATTTTTCGCGCGCCGTCGGGGCGAACGTGACGTTCGGACGGGGCGCCGAGAACGGGTACAGCTGCGACATTGTCGCTCCTGTTATGCGCGGACTTGTGCTCAAGGCGTCGCACAGCGCCCGCGAACCACAGATGGCTTTCAACGGTGCGGCGGATCGTATCGAAAAGCAGCTGCGCCGCTACATGCGTCGACTCAAAGCCCACGAGGTCGACGAACCCGCACAGGCCTATATCGAGAATGCGGATTACACGATCTTTTCATCGGCCGAAGTGATCAACGACGAGGAGGCCAGCCATCCGGCGATCGTCGCAGAAACGCGGATCGATATTCCGGATGCAAGTGTGTCCGATGCCGTCATGTTGATGGACCTCAGGAACACGAACGCGCTCCTGTTCAAGAACAGCGGTACTGGCGAATTCAACATGATCTATCGCCGCGAGGACGGAAACATAGGGTGGGTTGAGCCGCACAAGGCCTGAATCCATCTTTTCTTCGGAGCGCGCTGGTGCGACAGCGAGCGCCCTCCAGTGAGTTCGACGATGCAGCTTTCAGATTTCCTTGATTTCGACTCGATCAAGACGGCTCTGCCGGGCGGCAGCAAGAAGGCCCTGCTGCAGCAACTGGCCAGTCTTGCCGGTCAACGGCTCGAACTCGATTCGAGCGCGATCCTCTCGAGCCTCTCGGAGCGCGAACAGCTGGGTTCGACCGGGTTTGGCCAGGGAGTTGCGATCCCTCACGGAAAGATCGAAGGCCTAAAGCGGATCTACAGTCTGTTCGTGCGCCTGGCTGAACCACTCGATTACAAGGCGATCGATAATCGGCCAGTCGACCTCGTCTTCCTGCTCCTCTCGCCGCCCGATGCGGGCGCTGACCATCTAAAGGCGCTCGCAGCGATCAGCCGAGTGACGCGTCTTGCGGCAACGCTCGAGAAAATGCGGGGCGCGCGTAGCCGAGACGCGCTCGCAGCCGTGCTGATGGGCGCAGATGAACGAGACGCCGCCTGAGCGAGCGGCTTCCGGCCCACGTCGAGGTGGCAGGCATTCTTCGGCGTGCGGCCGCATTGGGCGATTTCGCGACAATAATGAAAAAGGGGGATCCGGAGCGAGGCTCGCTCCTTCTCTTCATTGCGAGCAAAGGCCGCCACATTGCCTGTCTCGAACGCGTTCTAAACCTCGACGGCAACTATAGATGGGAGGCCGTTGGACCCGCCGATTCGGCGAGTTCCCTCCAAATTGCCGATTTCCTCGCTCGCAGAGAACGCTTCGACGAAGACCTGTGGGCAATTGAACTGGATATCGCAGAGCCGGAACGATTCATCGCTGAAACGACCCGTTTGGGTTGACCCTCGCAGCGCGGCGGGTGACACCCGGTTCAACAACAACAAGAGCGGGGGGCATTCCACCGGCAACAAGTGCCTAGGATGCCACGCGAGACGGGGAATCACAGCAAACGCGGCGCAAGTATTCGCAAGTAAAACGCGTTTGATCTTCTAGTGATTTACCGCACGTTTACGGTTGGACTGTTGGCATCTTTTCGCTCGGCGCTGCTGATTTGTGCTGCGCTTACCGCATCGACGATTGCGCCGGCGAAAGCCGGACCTACGGGCGGCGATACGCTCGTTTCGGTCGCTAACGCGACCCTGGCGAGGGTCTCAGTCCCCGAGCTGATCGATCCGAACGGTCAACCGCAGCTTTCACAGCCCGAGGTCGAGACGCCGGAAACACCGAGCGACACCCAGAGCACTGATCGAATTGCACTGCCTGCGATCGATCGATCGGAAGACCTTGCATCGATGGTTGCCGACCTGCGCAGCCCCGAAGCCAGCAGCCACGAGCTCGAGTGTCTCGCGACGGGTATCTACTTCGAGGCCAAGAGCGAGCCCCTCGCCGGCCAGCTGGCGGTGGGTCAGGTCATCGCCAATCGCATGGCCAGCGGCGGCCGCTTCCCGTCGAGCTACTGCGGCGTCCTCTTCCAGCACGGTCAATTTTCATTCGTCCACGGACGTTCGCTGCCCCATGTCTCGCACGATAACCGGCAATGGCAGACCGCGGTTGCGATCGCGAGGATCGTCGACCAGCGATTGAAGGACCCGGTCGTCGGAAACGCCCTCTTTTTCCACGCCCGCTCGGTTTCTCCGGGCTGGCACTTGAAACGCGTCGCTTCGATCGGCAACCACGTTTTCTTTCGCTAGAGCTTAACAGAACGCGGGCGGGCGGCGGGCGAGACTGGGTCTCGCCCGCCTTTCCTTTTGTTGCTGCTATGTTCTACCAAGGCTGGATGGCAAGTCGGCCCGATTCCCTCTGCTTCACCGACCTGCCGCCGATCGCGTCGGACGTTGCCCGGGGCGTGGTTCGGCTGTTCTGCCGTCAGGACCTGTTCGCAATCTGCGAGATGCCGCTGCCCAACGGGCGGCGCGCCGACCTGATGGCGATCGATCCCAAGGGCGGCCTGACGATCGTCGAGATCAAGGTGGCGAAGGCCGACCTTATCGGTGACTGCAAGTGGACCGATTATCTTGAATATTGCGACCGCTTCTTCTGGGCAGTTCCCCCGCACCTCGCGCACATTCTCGAGGAGGAACGGTATCTGCCCGATCACGCCGGATTGATCGTCGCCGATCGCTACGATGCAGCAGTTGTGCGCGACGCGGCCCATCGACCCCTTGCGCCCGCTCGGCGCAAGTCCGAGCTGTTGAGATTCGCACGGCGGGCTGCACGGCGGCTCGCCGTGCAGATCGACCCATCGCTCGGAGAGGCTAGTTAGAGGCCGACGAACTCTTGGGCTTCTTGTCGTTGATCAATTTCTGAATGTCGCGTGCTCGAGGGTCGCGCCCTGCATAGTCGCGCGCCGAATAGCCTGCGACGGCATCCGTTCGGTCCGGATTGGCGCCATGGTCGAGAAGCAGCTTTACAAGACGCGTGTCGCGCTGCTGGACAGCGATGATCAACGCGGTTTCACCTGCCTTGTTGGTCGCGTCGACGTTGGCCCCAAGTCCAATTAGCCACCCAGCGGCATCGTCGAACCCCGTCCTTGCAGCCGTGATCAGCGGTGTGTCGCCATGGTTTCCTGCGAGATTGGGGTCCGCACCCTTCGTCAGCAGGAAGCCGGCCCAGTCAGAGTCCTCCGCTCGAATCGAGATAATCAGACTGGTATCGCCGTCGCTGTTCTTGGTGTCGATGATTGTCGGGTGATCAGAAAGAAGCTGAATCGCCTTGTTGGCGTCCCGCTTCTGAACCGCATCCAGAAAATCCTGACCGTTATTGCCGCCCAACTGGGCGCTCGCTGGCGCTGCGAGCAGTGTGAATGCAAAGGCCGCAAAGGCGATCTTCAACAACTTCATAGACTTAGCCCTCAAGATTCCCCGCTTGATCGGCGCGGATTAGCAGAGCAAGGCTCGACTTGTCATGAACAGAGCCACGCCATTTTGGGAAAAACCGATCGAAGCGCTCGACAGAGGCGAATGGGAGGCGCTGTGCGACGGTTGTGGGCGCTGTTGCGTGCACAAGCTCGAAGACGAGGAAACCGGCCTTCTTTATCCAACCAACGTTGCCTGCAAGTTGCTCGATCGTCGGAACGGCCGCTGTCTCGATTACAAGAATCGCATGAAGCGGGTGTCCGATTGCGTGAAGCTCGACCGACGCAACCTTGCAGCAATGGACTGGCTGCCGGCAACCTGCGCCTACCGTCTCCGGGCGGCCGGCAGGCCGCTTCCTGACTGGCACTATCTCGTGTCAGGGAGCCGCGAGACGGTCCATCTGTCCGGTCAATCGACCCGCGGATGGACGGTGAGCGAGGAAGAAGCGGGAGAACTCGAATATCATGTGGTCGAGCGCCCGCTCTGAAGCCTCACTCGAGGCCTCGCTTCCCGCACCAATCGAAATCCGGCGCCTGAAGTCAGCGCGGCGTTTGCGGCTTCGGTTCGACGAGGCCGCCGGAATGCTTAAGTTGACGTGCCCGTGGCGAACGAGCCGCCGTACCGCGCTCGCCTGGGCTCTCGACCAGCGCGAGTGGATCAACGTCCAGATGGCTCGGGCGGAACCTGGCGAACCCCTCCTTCCAGGCGCATCGATTCCCCTCGAAGGCCGTGAGACGAAGATCGTCTGGCGCGAGGAGTGGCCGCGCGCTCCGCAGATCCTGGCGGGCGAGCTGCATTGCGGCGGCCCGCAAGCAGGGCTTGAGCGGAGAATCGAAGCTTTTCTAAAGCGGCATGCTCGCGACACCATGTCGAAAGATATCGCCGAATTTGCGAATTTGGCGGGCGTCAGTCCCAAATCTGTCACGATCGGGGACGCTTCGACACGTTGGGGCAGCTGCTCCTCGCAAGGCAGGATCCGAATGTGCTGGCGACTGATCCTCGCTCCCTCCGCGGCGCGCCGCTACGTCGGGGCTCACGAAGTCGCGCACCTTGTACACCTTCATCACGGACCAGAGTTCAAGTCGCTCGAAGCGCGTCTGTTCGGACCGGGAATCGCGGAATCGAAAGCGATTCTACGCCGTATTGGGCCGCGGCTGCGCCGGATCGGCCGGAGGAGTTGAGCGCGGCTGTGAGGGCGGCACTACCGGCTGCCTGCGCGGCGGCGGGTTAGCGGGCGGGATCCTCGCCGGTGGCCGAGGTGGGAAGGCCTGGTCGAGTTCCTGCTGGGTCGGTTCGCCAGTGCCATCGGGCTGGACCATCGGCTGCTGCTGCGGAACTCCGGGTTCGCTTGGGGGGGGGCCGACCGGCATGCCGTTCTCGTCCACCATTGATCCCATGTCGTTCATATCGACCGGCTGGTCGCCATACATTTCTTCCTCTGGCGTCAGCTGCCAATCGGGCATCGGTACCTGAGTCTGGAATTGCTCAGGTGGCCGGTTGGCCACTGCAACGGTCATGAAATCATGGAACGCGCGAGCCGGCGCAGTACCGCCCTGTAGGCCAGGAACCGGTCTTGCATCATCGCGGCCCATCCAGACTCCAGTGGTGAGCCCGCTCGAGAATCCGATGAACCAGCCGTCCTTGTTCGACGTCGTCGTTCCGGTCTTTCCTGCGACTGGGCGACCGATCTGTGCCGCACGGCCGGTACCGGAGAGGACCGCGGACTGGAGGAGATCGGTCATCTCTGCCGCGACCCAGGGCGCGACCAGCACTCGGCCCTCATCGGAGTCGCGCTGGTAGAGCAAGCGGCCGTCGGCGGTGACCACCCGCCGGATTCCATAAGGCGTGACCGCGACACCGTTATTGGCGACGGAGGCGAAGGCTCGAGTCATCTCGATCAGCCGCACGTCGCTCGATCCAAGAACCATTGCCGGAAATGTTGAAATCGGTGTCGTGATTCCGAAACGTCGAGCCATGTCAGCGATCGTCGAGAAGCCAACCTGCGCGCCAATTTTTGCGCTGACGGTGTTGATCGAGCGAGAGAAGGCTTCGCGCAATGTAACCGGGCCAAGGTTGGTCCGTTCTGAATTGCGCGGGCTCCAGCCATCGATCGTTACCGGCTCGTCGACGATCGTGTCCGTCGGCTTCATTCCCGATTCGAGGGCCGAGAGATAGACAAAGAGCTTGAAAGCCGATCCCGGCTGCCGCTCCGATTGAGTGGCTCGATCGTAGATTGAGGACACATAGTCCTTTCCCCCGACGAGAGCCCGTACGGCTCCATCGCGATCGATCGCGACCAACCCGCCCTGAGCTCCATCAGGCGCATTGGCGCGGATCGCCTTGTCTGCAGCGACCTGCATCCCAGGATCGAGCGTCGTCCAGACGTCGATCGGGTCGGTTGTCTGATCAATGAGTGTATCGAGCTGCGGAAGCGCCCAGTCGGTGAAATAGCGGACGCTATTATTGCTGGTGGTCTGCTGGATCCGAACCTGCGCGGGATTGGCCTCTGACGCCTGCTCTGAAGTGATGAAGCCGTTCCTGGCCATCGTATCGAGCACCACGCCCGACCGATCCCTGGCGGCTTCCACGTCAGCGGTTGGCGAATAATTCGACGGCGCCTTGACCAGGCCCGCGATGATCGCAGCTTCTCCAAGGCTCAGATGATCGGCTCCGTGGCCGAAGAATTTCCTCGATGCGGCGTCGATCCCGTACGCGCCGCCGCCGAAATAGACGCGGTTGAGATAAAGTTCGAGAATCTGGTCCTTGCTGAATTTGCGCTCGAGCGCGAGGGCGAGGATCCCTTCCTTGATCTTTCTGACGAAGGTCCGGTTATTCGTCAGGAAGATGTTGCGTGCGAGCTGCTGGGTGATCGTCGATCCGCCCTGGCGCCAGTGACCGCTGCTGATTCGAACTTCGATCGATCGGGCGATTCCGATCGGGTCCACCCCAAGGTGGCTTCGAAAGCGCCGGTCTTCGGTCGAGATGATCGCGGCGCGCATCTCTGGCGGAATCTGATCGTAGGAGAGCCACCGGCCAAAGCTCGGCCCCAGCTGAAGGAGGACCTGGCCATTGGCGGCTCGGACACGGATCATCTGGCCAAGGTCGGACCGCTTGGTCAGCTGATCGTAGCTCGGCAGATAAGCGGTCGCGACCGCGACTGCGATGACGAGCGCCAGCAGTGCGACCAATGCCCCATAGGCAAGGGCCTTGAGCGCACTCAACACGGTCGATCCTTTTCGGGGGTCGGAACTCTTTCGGGCCATTCAGGATAGCGGGATAGAAAGCTGAGCTCCGCGCGACAATAGGGGTGCAGAACTGCCCTCCTTGTTGACCTTCCACGCTGCGGTCAGCCGCAGGCCGTTGGCAACTGCGAGATCAAAGGTTAGCCGCCGATTAACCCTGTCTTAGCCTGTCCGCCGTACGACTTGGAGAAATGGGCGACTTTCCATCTCGTGCCCTGTTGCTCGCGGCCCTCGCCGCGACCGTCGCCAGCCCGTCGCCGGCTGGCGGACAATGCCGCTTGTGCGAAAAGCCGACGACAGCTCTGTCCCAATCTGCCGAAGGGGACGGAATTCAGCTCGAGATCCAAAGCAGTCTCGACTTCGGCCGGCTGATCCTCGCTGGCGACGGTCAGGGGGCGGCCGTCATTCGCCCGGACGGGTCTAGAGCAACTCAGGGCGCCCTTTCTGGAGTAAGCGCACGCGCCATGGTCGGCACTGCCTCGATCCATGGCGCGGCTGGCCGAGCGTTGCGAGTTGAGCTTCCGCGACGGATCGACCTCTATTCGGTCGGCGGTGGACGAATCACACTGGACGATGTCGTCAGCGACCTTCCCTCACTGCCAAGGCTCGATTCGGCGGGGAACCTGACCTTCCGGTTTGGCGGCAGGGTAACTGTGACCGGCGATTCGGACGGCAATTACCGCGGCGACATGCCGATCACCGTCGAATACCAGTAAAAAAGCCTCGTTACGCGCGCGTGAAAGAGAATGGATCCAGTTCGGAGAGAAACCTAATTTCCTGTTAACCATTCCCTTGAGGGAAGCCGTAAGCGGGGAAGGTTAATTGCAGTGCCACGGGTGACCGGACTTGAGCTCGGACAGCCGCCAAACTGAATTTGAACCAGTGGGGAAATCTGTAATGAACAAGCTTCTGATCTCCGCCGGTGCTTTGGCCGTTCTGGCTCTTGGCACTCCGGCTGTCGCGGCTCCGTCGAACCAGGCTTCGGCGAATGCTACGGTGAACATCGTTTCGCCGCTGACACTCACGAAGAGCACCGACCTTAACTTCGGAACGATCGTCGGTCCGTTTGCGGGTCAGGTCGTGCACGTCGACATGACGGGCGCTCGCAACTGCGCGGGTCTCACCTGCTCGGGAACCGTTTCGGCGGCGTCCTTCACGCTGACCGGCACTGCGAACCAGGCTGTTGCACTCACTCTTCCGACCTCGGTCACTCTGAACGGCTCGGTCAGCGGAACCCTGAGTGTCGATCTCAGCAGCGACGAGCCGACCAACCCGACGCTCGATGGCAGCGGCAATGCGGCCTTCAGCATCGGCGGCAAGCTGACGATCCCGACCGGGACCGTCGACGGCGTTTATGCGAACACATTCAACGTGACCGCTAACTACCAATAAGCGGATCGAAGGACCGCGGCTCGCGCCGCCAGGCTCTTTCCAGGAGGGGCCGCCGGGAGACCGGCGGCCCCTTTCTCATCGAGGTTCACGACCATGGTTGAGAGAAAATCAACCATTCCGGACCAAAAGCGACGCGCCTGCGGGAGCGAATTAGCGCGCGATGACCATCTACGCCCGATATTTGATGCTCTTTCTTGGGGGCTGCTCCGCAGCGCTCGCCGTGCCCGCACGCGCGGTGACCCAGAGCGCATCCGTCAACGCGCAGGTGGTCAAGCCTCTGACTCTGACCGCGATCCAGGACCTCAATCTTGGAACGATCACCTTGGGGTCCGGAAGCTGGTCTGGGGCGACGATCGGGATTTCGCAAGCCGGAGTCTTCAGTTGCAGCCTCAAGGTCACCTGCACAGGTGTCCCGCAGCCCGCGCAGTTCAACGTCACGGGAACCAACAAGATGGTGGTTCTGATCAGCGCTCCCAGCGTGACACTCGTCAACCAGAACAACTCCGCCCAGACGCTCAATCTGACGATCGATAGCCCGGGGCAGGTGACGCTTCCGAATGCCGGTCAGCAGGGTATCAATTTCAATATCGGCGGATCGGTCACGATCAGCTCGACGACCGTCGGCGGCACGTACCGGGGGACGATCAACGTCACCGCGAACTACCAGTAAGACGGGTTTTAGGGTCCTCGCGGATCATGGTTGACCGAAAATAAACCATTCCGGAGCAAAGACAGAGGCGATCGCTCCAAATCGGAGCAAAGTGGGGATCGCCGAATGATTGCTCTCAAGGGAAAGGTCGCGCGGGTCGCGATCGCTGCCACAATCGCAGCCGCACTCGCGGCTCCGGCGAGCGCCGGCGTCGGCGATCTTCTGGTTGCCCCAACGCGCATCGTACTCGACGGTGGCCGGGGCACTGAAATCATACTCAACAACATCGGCGACGCGCCGGCCACCTATAGAATTTCGGTCGAGTTCCGGCGCATGACGCCTGACGGCAATCTCGAAGACGTGACCGACCCGACGCCGCAGGAGAAAGAAGCGGCGGATATGGTCATCTACGCGCCTCGGCGAGTGACCCTTGCGCCCCGCGAGCCACAGTCGATCCGGATCGCGGCACGGCCGCCCCAGGGCCTCGCGGACGGCGAATATCGTGTCCACCTCCTGTTCCGCGCCGTTCCGGATCCAGCCCCGGTTACCGCCGCGGCCGACCAGAATGCAAAAGGTCTGAAACTTGAGCTCACTCCGATCTACGGGGTGACGATCCCGGTGATCGTTCGTCTCGGTACGCTCAAGGTCCAAGCCGGAATCTCAAACGTCGAGCTCCAGAAGAAAGACGGGAGGTCCGTGATCGGGCTCGACCTTAGCCGCTCGGGTACGCGCTCCACCTTTGGCGAAATTCTCGTCCTCAAACCCGGGATCAAGGAGCCGATCGCGGTTCAGAAGGGGGTTGCCGTCTACACGGAAATCGGCACTCGCCATGTTACCGTCCCGGTCGACCAGAGTTACACTGGCGAAATCGCTGGGCCGGTCACCGTCCAATATATCGAGACGTACCAGGACGGGAACGAGAAGATCGCCGAGACGCAGGCGGTTCTCCGCTAGGATCCGGACCAGGCTCGAAGGGCCCGATCGTGACCGGCGGCCAAAATTGGCTGCACAAGGCAGCAATTCTGCTGGCGCTCTGCGCCGGCAGCGTCAGCGCATCGGCGCCCCAATCAAAAGCTCCGGCGTGGACTGCAGATCCCGACGACCAGTTCCTTCTCGAAGTCCACATCCGCCAGCTGCGCCTCGGTGATGGAGTTCGTGCTTACAACACCCCTGAAGGCACGTGTGTCGTCTTAGGCGACTTTCTAACCACTCTTGACGTGCCGATTCACATCGATCTCACTGCAAAGACCGCCACCGGCTGGGCGTTCAAGGAAGCGAACAAGATCAGGATCGACTACTCGGGCCTGACAGCGAATTACGGAACGAAGAGCGAAGCGATCGCTCCTGGGACGATCCGCGAAACTCCCGAAGGCTGGTGCGTCCAGGCCAGCGCGCTGTCGCGCTGGTTCGGGATCGGAGTACAGCCGGTGACTGCAGGATCGGTGCTCCTGCTCCAATCCTCGGAGAAGCTTCCGGTCGAGCTGGAGGCAGAGCGCGAGGCCCGGGCGGCCCAGATTAAGCCAGCCAAATTCGATCTCTCGACCCTTCCTCAGGTCCGCGTTCCCTATCGGATGTGGCGCGCGCCCGCCCTCGATTTTGTGGTCAGCGCTGGCGTGACCTACCGGGCCGACGACGGACTGGAGGTCGACCGCCAGGCTTCGGTCTATACCGCTGGAGAAATCGCGCATCTGTCTTACAACGCGCAGGTCACGACTGGTCAGGATGGAGTTCCATCGAACATTCGAGTGAGCGCTTACCGGTCCGATCCTGACGGAAATCTCCTCGGACCGGTACATGCGACCCATTTCGCTTTCGGCGACGTCGAAGGGTTCGACAGCAAACTCACCGGGACCGCCGCAGCCGGTCGCGGGGCGGTCGTCACCAATCGGCCGCTGACCACCCAGGCAGCGTTCGACCGAACCCGCTTTGAAGGCGATCTCCCGACCGGCTGGGAGGCCGAACTGTACCGCAATGAGGAATTGCTCGCTTTTGCGAAGCCGACTTCAGATCAGCGCTATGTATTTGATAATGTGCAGCTTCTCTACGGCGAAAACAGAATTCGGATCGTCCTTTATGGACCGCAGGTGCAAGTCAGGGAGCGTGACGAACTGGTCAACGTGGGCCAGGACAACGCTCCGCCCGGGAAGACTTGGTATTGGGTCGGTTTCAATCAGCCAAACCGCGATCTCGTCGCCCTCAACAAACCTCCGGATGGTGACGACCTGCCGACATCGGTGGCGACCATTGCGCTCGAGCACGGGATCGACGATCGAACGTCGGTCGCTGCGCTTGCGCGCGAAATGCTTATTGATGACCAGCGGGTGACCTTCGTCGAGGGAACCGTCAGGCGGTCGGTCGGAATGGCGATGATCGAGGCAGGAGCGGCTCGCGAATCGAATGGGGGAACGGCGCTTAGAGCCCAGCTGCTTGGCAAGATCGGCTCCTTCAACATCAACGCACAGGCGCTTGTTGCAAATGATTTTCATTTGAATGGCGGGCAGCTCCAGACCCTCCGGGACTATTCGATTGCGCTCGACGCTCCGTTCAAGATCGGCCGAACCGTCCTTCCGGCCCACGCTGACGTCGAGCTTGCGGATCGGAATGGAACGCGGGAGCTGGACGCGGCAGCTCGCCTTTCGGCGAATTTCGAGCGTTTCAATCTATCAACCGAGATTCAGTACCAGAGCCAGCTTCTTCCGTCCGGTGAGCGCCTCGCACCCCAGACGACGATCGACGTCATTGGAAGCGGGCATCTCGGGCAGGTTCGACTGCGCGGAGAAACGATGTTCGATATCAGCTCGGGCGCCCTGCAGACGGCCGAGGTCGAAGCCTATTGGTCAGCAGGTGCCAATGTCGATTGGGACAGTGATCTTGTCTACGAAGGGGATACGCACCGGGCGCTCGCCAAACTCTCCTATATCCGCCGCTTCAAAGGCCTTGCGCTTGCATTGACCGGGGAAGCTGCAACCGATGGATCAGTCGCGTTCGGGATCAACCTCAATTTCTCGCTCGATCCAACCAACGGTTTTGCCTTGTCTCGTCAGGTTCTAGCACAGGCGGGCGAGGTTCACGCGGTCGTCTATCGCGACCTCAACGACAATGGCGTGCGCGACCCGGGCGAACCGCTCGAGAAAGGCGCAATCGTCACCACCGGCACCCAGCAAGCTGAAAAACCGACAGATTCGAGCGGATCGACAATCGTCGGCGGCCTAATTCCCTACCAGCCCATTACAGTTGGAGTGGACGTGACGAGCCTTGCAGACCCGATGCTCGTTCCAAAGAAGGCGCTCCAGGTGGTGGTCCCGAGGCCAGGAGTTCCAGCGCAGGTCGAGATCGGCCTGGTTGGCGGCGGGGATGTCGAGGGCGCGCTGGTCAAGAACGGCGGCCTCGGTTTCGAAGGCGTCGATCTGGAGCTCGTGGATGCAAATGGGAAGCTGATCGCAACGACACGCACTGACTTCGACGGGTTCTTCCTGTTCGAACGCGTCGCCTACGGCTCTTATACGATCCGGGTCTCCAAGGACTCGGCGGCCGCGGCGAAGATTGCGACAGATCTCGGGATCCATTTCGTGGTCACCCCCGACAAGTCGATCATTCGCATAGGAACGGTTCACGCCGTTGCTCAAGCCCGTGTCGCCGAGGCTTCTTCAGCGCCGTCCAAATCGTCCTTCCGCTGATCCGAGGGAACCGAGCCGATCGCCAAGAATCGGCCGGCATCCTCGATGGTGCGGTCGAGAAGACTCGAACTTCCACGGCCTTTCGGCCACAGCGACCTCAACGCTGCGCGTCTACCAGTTCCGCCACGACCGCACGTCATGAATGAATTGACCGGCTCGAAGCGCCGGCACTGGCAAGGCGCGGCCCCTAGCAAAGCCCCTTGGCGCGCGCAATGCCGCCTCCGGCGGCGGAAAATCCGCTCCATAACGGAACAATTCCTTAAAGGGCGTTTACCATTATGAACGCAAAGCGTTACTCGTGGACGCCATGCTTCTCCTCGCAGCAGCCATTGCCGCCGCAAGCACTCCCACAGAGGGCCGGACAGCGCCGGTCGTCGTGGCGGAGGCGACGGCTAGCGTTCGCATTGTCTCGGGCGTCCGACTGAAACTTGATTCGCCGACCAACGCGGATGCCCCGCCCGCACATGACAGCACCATCAAGTCGGACGGCAAGGACCACCCCGCCCGCCTCATCGAATTCGAATAACTAGCCGGCCTCGGTGCCGAGTGTGATGGTCAGTTCGTCCCCGCCGGGCGGAACATTGACCTCTGCGCTGTTGAAGCTCGCACTCGCTCCCGGCGCCAACGACCGTGCTGGCGGCGCGATCGTCCAGCTGTAGACGATCTTGCCCGCTTTCGTCTTAAGCTGCGCCCTTAGGGGGGGAACATATTGTTCTCTTCCGGTCGGGTTGATCACCCGCCCGGTCACGGTCAGAAGCTCGTTGCCGCTCTCGAGCTGCTGGCGATCCATGTGCGTCGTAACCAGCGCGAGCGGGCTGCTGCTGATCTCGGCGAGGCCAAGGCGTGCTTTCAGCTGTGGCGGCGCAAGAAACCAGAAGGCCGCCGCCGCTGCGACGACAATGACGATGACAATGAGGATCGCAAGAAAGGGGCTGCGGCGGCTCGGTTCGACTTCGTCTGGAGCAGCGTAAGGCGTGAATTCGTCGGAATGCGCGTCGGCTTCGGTCGGCCCCTCAAGACCATTCTGCGGCGCAGCTTCGCGAACCGCCGGCTTTACGATGTCGAATTGGGAAGCTGCGTAGGGCGCTTCGGTCGCCAAAGCGGGGCCAGCGGCATCGGAAGGCTCCCGTCCGAACTGCTGCCCGGGGTCCTCGAGCGAGGCTTGTTCATCGTCTTCCAGCGACGCCTCTTCGAAGGCGCGCTCTTCCGCCTCCGGCCCGCTTCGCGGCTCGATGAGAGTGGCTTCAGCGACGCTCTCGTCTTCTTCCGCCGGGTCGGTTGCCGGTTCGGCCGGGACCTCTTCGGCCTGCGGCTGCTCGATGACGCCTCCTTGCGGTTCGGCGGTGGCCGCAAAGTCTTGAGAATCGTCGGAATTTTCGTGCCAACTGTGCTTGCAAGAGGCGCAGCGCACCTGCCGTCCCCCTGGCGGGATCGCGCCGTCCTTCACCACATATTGCGTGCCGCAGCTTGGGCAGGTGAGGATCATCGCTTCAAAAGCCCTCTTCCGGGACGTCGAACAGACGGTAAACAGTAATGCATTGGGCTTGGCAAGGCGCGGGGCTTTGTCTTGGAAACCCACGAGAGGGAAAGCGACCTGCCAGCAATCGCCGAATTCGACAGCGTGGGCCTGCGCTACGGCACGGGCGCCGAAGTTCTGCGCGATCTTGATTTCCGCCTCGCGGGCGGGGGCTTCTACTTTCTGACCGGTCCATCGGGCGCCGGAAAGACGTCCCTGCTCAAGCTACTCTACCTGGCCCAGCGACCGACGCGCGGTCGAATTCGTCTTTTCGGCGAGGAGCTGAGCGAAGCGCCACGTGAGTCCCTGCCGCCGTTCCGTCGGCGCATCGGCGTTGTCTTTCAGGATTTCCGGTTGATTCGGCACTTGTCGGCATTCGACAATGTCGCGCTTCCGCTCCGTGTTGCGGGTGCTTCCGAGGACGAAGTCGAGGGCCCTGTGCGGGAGATGCTCGCCTGGGTCGGTCTTGCCGACAGAGCGAGCGCTCGGCCGCCGACGCTCTCAGGTGGCGAACAGCAACGGGTCGCGATTGCCCGAGCCGTCATCAACCGACCCCAGCTGCTCGTCGCCGACGAGCCGACCGGCAATGTCGATTCGGAAATGGCCAAGCGACTCCTGCATCTGTTCACCGCTCTCAATCGACTTGGAACGACCGTCGTCGTTGCGACGCACGACGTTGGTCTGATCAGCGCCACCGCCGGCGCAGATCTCATTCGGCTCGAGAACGGCGGGCTCGTCGATCCCACTGGACTGCTGCGCAATCCCCCACTGGAGCGCCCGTGATGCTTGACTGGCTGTTTGCGTCCCCAGCCGAACGACGGCTGCTCGGCTCCGGCCGCTTTCGGGGACCCACGCCGTGGGTGATCGCGATTATGAGCTTTTCGATCATGATCATTGCCATGACGGGACTGGCGCTCGCGAACACCGCGAGTTCGCTCAGCAATGCGATCCGGGCGCGCTACGCCCTCGAAGTGCCCAACGGCGGCAACAACCTCGATGCACTGGTTGCGACTTTAAAGGACTTTCCCGGAGTGGTGTCGGTAGAGCCGGTGACCGAGAGCGACATGCGCCGAACTCTCCAGCACTGGCTCGGACCGGCAGCCGAGAGCGCGGATTTGCCGGTGCCGGCACTGGTGAATTTCGACGTCAAATCGGGGACCAATATCGAGGCCGTCGCAAAGCGCCTTCAATCGATTGCTCCGACGGCGCATGTCAGTGCTCATCGTGATCGGGTCGGGCCATTGCTTCGCTCGATGCGTGCGCTCCAGTGGCTTGCGTTCGGGCTCGTGCTCTTGCTGAGTGCAGCTGCAGCAGCAGCGGTCGTGCTCGCTGCGCGAGGAGCGCTCGACACGCATCGCTTCACGATCGAGGTGATGCACGGGATTGGCGCGACCGACCTCCAGCTGACCCACCTCTTCCAACGAAAAATCGCGCTCGACGCGCTCCTTGGAAGCGTCGTTGGAGCGATGGCCGGAGCAATGGTGATCGTCGCACTTGCGAGCGGAGCGTCATTTGCAGGCGAGCTCACTGGAGGAGCGAGAATGCCCGCGATCGATTTCCTGACCCTCGCGCTGCTGCCGCTTGCACTGACCGTCGTTGCAACGTGGGTTGCCCGCGCCGCCGTCCTCGCGGCACTGAGCGAGACCTTATGATCAGCCGCCTCGTCTCGCTTCTTGTTCTGCTCTACGCGATCGGCTTCATCCTGTTTGCATTCACGCTTGGCAAACCGGCCCCGGCTGATTCACTACCGACTGACGCTGCGGTCGTGCTCACCGGCGGAAGCGGACGGCTCGAGCATGGCATCGCCGTACTCAGAGCCGGCAAGGCCAAGCGCCTGCTCGTCGCAGGCGTTGATCCGGCGGTCCGCAAGCGTGATCTCGCCCAGCGGGTTCCTGGCAGCACCGGCATGCTCAATTGCTGCGTCGATCTCGGCAGCGAATCCGTCGATACCCGGACCAATGCGGAGGAGGCGAGCCGTTGGCTCGTCGGACACGGCTTCCACTCGCTAAGACTGATCACCAGCGACTGGCACATGCGCCGAGCGCGTTACGAGTTCACCAGGGTTCTCGGAAACAGATACATTCTCGTTCCCGATGCTGTTCGGACCGACCCCAGCTTTCTCACGCTATTTGGCGAGTACAACAAATATGTGCTTCGGCGGATCGCGGTTTGGGTCGACCTTTGATCGATGTGCTAAGATCGCTGCTCTACGCGGCGATATTCTACCCGGCGACGGTGCTTTGGGTGCTCGCTGGGCTCGTCGCGACTCTCTTTGGACGCAAACCCACGCTTGCGGTCGTGCTGAGCTGGGCAGACCTTCATCACTGGCTTGCGAGCCACATTCTTCATATTCGGATGCGCGTTGAGGGAGAGATCCCTTCCGGCGTTCATCTCATCGCCGTCAAGCACCAGTCGATGTTCGAAACGCTTGAAATGGTTCGGCTCATCAACCTGCCGATCATCGTCATGAAGAAAGAGCTGGCTGACGTTCCGCTCTTCGGGTTCATGACAAGGCGTTATGGCGTCATTCCGGTCGAACGTTCGGCCGGAGCGAAAGCGCTTCGTTCGCTGGTCGAAGACGGCGCTCGAGCGATTGGAAGCGGCCGTCCAGTGATCATCTATCCCGAAGGGACCCGAGTTCGACCCGGCGAGGCCCCACCGCTCAAGTCCGGTTTTGCCGCACTCTATCGGGTACTTGGCCTTCCGGTAGTTCCGATAGCCCTCGACAGCGGCCGCCTGTGGGGCCGCGGCTTCGTTCATCGGAGCGGAACGGTCGAGGTCAGGGTCGGCGAGACCATCCCCGCGGGCTTGCCGCGACGAGAGATCGAAGCGCGAGTCCACACGGCAATCAATCTCTTCGAGTTAGGACCGGAGCCGCGCTCCTAACTTTTCCGCTGCTTCGACGACGCGCTTCGAGATGTCGGCGATCTCATCGTCGGTGAAGCTCTTCTCGATCGGCTGTAAAGTGACCTCGAAAGCCAGTGATAGGCCTTCCGGCGTTTCGAACCGATCGAACAAGCGAACATGGGTGATCGCATTCTTGTCGGCGCCGCGAACGGCCCCGAGCAGTTTGTCGGCAGCAAGATCCGAGGCGACGATGAATGCGAAGTCGCGAGTAAGAGCCTGGAGCGGTGGAGGCGCATAGGCCGCGCGTGCATGGGCGCTCGAGCGGCCGGTCGGGATCGCGTCCAAGTAAATCTCTGCAGCGACCGCGCCGACTGGAGCATCGAGGCTCTTCTGAAGCCCGGGATGAAGCTCGCCGAACGCCGCGACGATCGCCTTCGGACCTAGCCTCAGGGTTGCCGAACGGCCGGGATGCCAGGTTGGGCCCGCGTCTGGAAAGACCTGCAAATTGTCAACTGGCGCTCCGGCGGCCTCGAGCAATGCAAGCGTCTCGGTCTTCGCATCAAATGGATCGAATGCCTGCGCTCTGCCACTCTGCCAGCCGCGCGGTCGGCGCTCTCCTGCGAGGATGAAGCTCAGCGTCGCACGCTCGGCATCGAGCAGATAGCGGCGGCCGATCTCGAACAGCCGGACGACCGGCGCTCCGCGGTCGAGGTTTCGGCGCGCTGCCGAGATCAATCCAGGCAGCAGCGACGGACGCATCACGCCCATCTCCTCGCTGATCGGATTGGCGAGCATCCAGTCGCCGCCGCCAAAGGCATCCGCCTCGCGCTTCGAAATGAAGCTCCAGGTTACTGCTTCGTCAAAACCCCGCGCGGCGGCGGTCCGCCGCGCTCGCTTCTCGATGAGCTGCGACCGGGTTGCGGTCGGCTTTGCAACTCCAGGCTGCCGTTCGAGCGGAGTGGAGGGGACGCGGTCGTAACCGTAGATTCGAGCGATTTCTTCGACCAGATCGGCAGGCCCTTCGACGTCACGCCGCCACGTCGGGATCGCAACCGTGTTTCCATCGACCGTGAAGCCCAGGCTCTCGAGAATTTCCTTCTGATCCTGTTCCGGCACATCGATCCCGCCAAGGGACCTCGTCAGAGCGAAGTCGAAGGTAAGGAGTCGCGGTTCGACAGGCGGCTCCCCGACATGCACGGCGGCCGATGGCTCGCCGCCGCAAATGTCGAGGATGAGACCACTGAGAATGGCAAGACCATCATCGAGAAAGCCGGGATCGACTCCGCGTTCAAATCGGGTGCGCGCATCGCTTGTTAGACCGAGCGCCTGGCCGGTCCGGGCGATGCGTTCCGGAGTGAAATAGGCAATTTCGAGCATCACGTCGCTCGTCGTGCCACTAACTCCAGAATCCTCGCCGCCCATGATACCGCCGATGTCATGGACCTGCGCATCGTCGGCGATAACGGTCATGAACGGCTCGAGCGTGTATTCCTTCTCGTTGAGCGCAAGCACCCTTTCGCCGGCCCGAGCAGCCCGTGCAGTCAGTCCGCCGCTGAGCTTGGCGATATCGTAGGCATGGCTCGGTCGGCCAAGATCGATCATCACATAATTGGTGATGTCGACCAGCGCGGAGATCGGACGCTGGCCCGCTGCCTTAAGCCGGCGCTGCATCCAACCCGGCGAGACTCCGTTCGCAAGACCGCGGATCGCGCGCCCGAAAAATGCCGGACAGCCGTCAAGATCATCGATCCTAACGGAAACTGGGCAGGGAAAGCCGCCTTCTATCTGCGGGACCGCGAGCGGCTTCAGCCTTCCCGCTCCGGCTGCCGCAAGGTCGCGAGCGATCCCCCGAACACCCATCGCGTCCTGTCGGTTGGGGGTGACGTTGACGTCGAACACAGGATCGTCAAGCCCGGCATATTGGGCGAATGGGGACCCGATCGGGGCGTCCTCCGGCAGCTCGACGATACCGCTATGGTCTTCGCCAAGCTCGAGTTCGCGCGCCGAGCACATCATTCCTCGAGATTCGATTCCGCGGATCGCAGCGACCTTCAAAGTGAGCTCGCTCCCCGGAATATAAGCTCCGGGAGGGCCAAAGATGCCGATCATTCCCGCGCGTGCGTTGGTCGCCCCGCACACCACCTGGATGGCCTCGCCCGTGCCGGCATCGACCGTCAAGACCTGAAGCTTGTCCGCCTGCGGATGCCTTTCTGCAGTGAGCACCCTTGCGACCTTGAATGGTGTCAGCGCGTCGGCCGGATTGCTGAGGCTCTCAACCTCAAGCCCGATGTTGGTCAGCTTCTCGGCGATGGCCTCGCCAGACGCGTCGGTCTCGAGATGGTCCCTGAGCCATGAAAGCGTGAATTTCATGCGCCCACCCCGCCCGAGAGTGTCGGCACATCAAGCGCTTTGAAGCCATAATGTTTGAGCCAGCGGATATCGCCGTCGAAGAAGGCGCGCAGGTCGTTCATTCCATATTTGAGCATCGCGAGGCGGTCGATTCCGCACCCGAAAGCGAACCCTTGCCACTCGGTGGGATCAAGACCGCAATTGGCGATGACTCGAGGGTGCACCATTCCCGAGCCAAGAACCTCCATCCAGCCCTGCTGTCCGCCGACCACGCGGCGCCCCTTTTCAACCGACCAGCCGACGTCGACCTCGGCGGAGGGTTCTGTGAAGGGGAAGTAGCTCGGCCGCATTCTAAGAACGACGTCATCGCGCTCGAAGAAGGCCTTGAGAAAAGTCTCGAGAGTCCATTTGAGGTGCCCGAGAGTAATGCCCTTGTCGATGACGAAACCCTCGACCTGGTGAAACATCGGCGTGTGCGTCGCGTCGCTGTCAGACCGGTAAACGCGGCCCGGGGCGATGACATAGATGGGCGCCCCGCGGGCCTCGCCGGCCCGGATTTGGACCGGCGAGGTATGAGTCCGAAGGACTCGCGGTTCCTCGTCGGGAGATCGCGGCTCGAGGTAGAAGGTGTCCATCATCGCTCGGGCGGGATGGCTTTCGTCCATGTTGAGCGCGGTGAAGTTGTACCATTGAGTTTCGATCTCCGGCCCCTCGGCGACCGAGAAGCCGAGGTCGGCGAAGATTTCGGCGAGCTCGTCCATCACCTGGCTCACCGGATGGATCGAACCTGAGATGTTGTCGCAAGCGGGAAGCGACAGATCCATCGTCTCGGTAGCGATTTTGTGTTCGAGCTCAATGGCCTCAAGGGTCGCCTTGCGCTCTGCAAGAGCGTCTGTCACGCGCTCGCGGAGCGCATGGATTTTGGGTGCTTCCGCGGCTCGAGTATCGGGATCCATCGAACCAAGCGACTTCAGCTTCGCGGTAATTTCTCCTGACTTTCCGAGCAGCGACACTCTCACGGAATCAAGTTCCTGGAGGTTGCTCGCAGACGAGATGCGGTTGAGGAGAGCGTCGGACATAGTCGGAAGGCCTCTAGCAATGCCGCACTGCAAAAGGCAAAGGCATGGCGATGAACCAGTGGCCCGAGCTGAATGTCGAGCGTGATCATGAGACTCTCGCTTTGCTTCACCTCGCAGCCCAGATGATTGGAAAGATCCGAGTTGCTCACGCGCCTTGGATGAATCATGGTTGGCATGTCGCTCTTCAGCCCAATGCTCGCGGCTTGGGCACCCTGCCGACGGCAGCAAGCGGCGGGCGAACCTTCACCCTGACGCTGGATCTATGTCGGCACGCGATCGTGCTTTGGATCAGCGATGGCGGCCGCGAGGAGGTGCCGCTAAACGCCGGGAGCATTGCCGCTCTTTATCGCCGGCTACTGACAATTCTCGATGCGCACAGCCTTCCAACGCGTTTCAGCGGCAGGTCCAGCGAGCTCTCCCAAACCATCATCTTTGCCGACGACACGAACCCGCGCGAATATGATCGCGATTCGGCCGAGCGGTTTCGCGGAGCGCTTGCAGCCATGCTCCCTGTCTTTGCGCGCTTTCGAGCCGGCTTTTCGGGAAAGGCGAGTCCGGTTCAGTTCTGGTGGGGAAGCTTTGATCTGTCGGTCAGCCGATTCTCGGGTCGAACGGCTCCGCCACATCCGGGGGGCGTGCCGGGCCTTCCTGATAGGATCACTCGCGAAGCCTACAGCCATGAAGTCAGCAGCGCCGGCTTCTGGGCCGGCGGAGCGAATCCGGCCGAGCCGTCATTCTACAGCTACATTTATCCTGAGCCAGAAGGCTTCAGGCGCCAAAGTCTCGAACACGGGAACTTCGACCAAACCTATGGCGAATTCGTTCTTCCCTACTCAGAGGTGCGCGGATCGAACGGCCCCGAGCGTCTGCTGATGGATTTCTTCCAGTCGGCCTACGAGGCCGCCGCTGACCTTGCCCATTGGGACCGGGCATCGCTCGAGAGGGAGCCGATCGCACCATGAAAAGAAAAGGGCGCCGCGGACCAGCCGGGCGCCCTTCCTTTTCTGCCAAAGCGAAGGCTTAGGCCGCCTTCTTCTCCAGTGCGCCCTTGGCCTGGGCGATAATCGCGCTGAACGCCTCAGCCTCGTGCATCGCAATGTCGGCGAGAACCTTGCGGTCAAGTGTGATTCCAGCGAGCTTTAGCGCGTGGACGAATTCGCCGTAGGTCAGCCCCTCGGCCCGAACTGCTGCATTGATGCGCTGGATCCACAGTGCTCGGAAGCTCCGCTTTTTCACCTTGCGGTCGCGATAGGCGTACTGGCCGGCCTTCTCGACCGCCTGGCGGGCGATCCGAATGGTGTTCTTGCGGCGGCCGTAATAGCCTTTCGCCTGCTCGAGGATGCGCTTGTGCTTGGCGCGGGTGGTCACACCCCGTTTGACTCGTGCCATCGGAGGACCTCCTTATTTCAAGCCGTACGGCGCCCAGCGCATCACCGTTTTCGTATCGGCGTCGCTGAGAATTTCGGTACCGCGGTTTTGGCGGATATATTTGGCGTTGTGGCTGATCAGTCGGTGCCGCTTCCCGGCAACTCCGTGCTTGATCTTGCCCGTCGCCGTGAGCTTGAAGCGCTTTTTCACGCCGCTCTTGGTCTTGAGCTTGGGCATTTTCGTCTCCTGACGTTCTTGAACGGCCGCGGCAGCCCTTTTTTCAAGCCGGGCGCGTTCGATTGTTCCAGTGGCTGGAAGAGCGCGGGCCTATAAAGTGGGATCAGCGCTCTTGCAAGGTCACCAGGCCAGTTCTGAGCCGATCCGGAGGAGGAGCGGCCGCTTGTCGCTGATGCTCAGCTCGGCAATGCAAGTGTCTAGGCTGCGCGGTAGACCGAGAGACTGCCTCCGGCGGCCGGGCGGAGCAGTTCCGCGGAGCTCGCCGAGCCATCGAGCCATGAGCGCCACTGGGGCGGAGTGAGCAGCGCCACTCCACGATCGTGATAGGGCGCGATGTCGGGTCCCGGCGGGACGGTCAGCATGGTGAAGGCCTCGCCGACTTCAGGATCATTCCGGACGAGGCCGGCAATTGCAACGTCGCCGAAAGACGGACGAAACCGCCACCGATCCTTTCGCTTTTGCTTCGCGTCGGCCGACTCGGTGAATTCGTAGAAGCAGTCGACGATCACGAGACAGCGATCGCGGAGGAACGTCCGTCCGTCCGAGCGCATGTTGAAAACCGGCTTCCCGCTCGGGCTCGGCCAGGACCAGCGACGTTCCACCAGTTCTGCCGCGCCGAGACCAGGATTGATTCGAACGATCGGCGCTCTTTCCGAAATGCGAACGTCTCGCGGCTCGAGATTCGGGATTCCCTCGGGGAAGCTGAGCGGGACCTGGACATCGGCGAACATGCGTCTGATGGCGTCCGGGTTCTTTTCAATCCGGTAGAGATTGCACATTGACCGGCGGATCAGTCGAACAGGCTGGAAACCGAACTCTCGTCAGCGATGCGTTTGACCGCCTCGCCCAGGAGCGGGGCGATCGTGAGGCGACGGATCTTGCTCTCCGTCGGATCGGATTCGCCGGTGCAGATGGTATCGGTGACAACGAGTTCGCTAAGCTCCGATTTTGCGACTCGCGCCGCTGCCCCGCCGGAAAGCACGCCGTGCGTGCAATAAGCGAACACCTCGACCGCCCCCTGCTGTTTCAGCGCCGCAGCGGCGTTGCACAGAGTGCCCGCTGAATCGACGATATCGTCAATCAGGATGCAAGTGCGCCCGTCGACGTCGCCGATGATGTTCATCACTTCGGATTCGCCGGCTCGCTCGCGTCGCTTGTCGACGATCGCGAGAGGGGCGTTGTCCAGCCTTTTTGCAAGCCCACGGGCGCGAACCACGCCGCCGACGTCCGGCGAAACGACGAGAAGATCGCGATTCCCAAAGCGCGCATGAATGTCGGTCGCAATCACCGGCGAGGCGAACAAATTGTCGGTCGGAATATCAAAAAAGCCTTGGATTTGGCCGGCGTGGAGATCGATCGACAAAACCCGGTTTGCGCCGGCGGTGGTGATGAGATTGGCAACGAGCTTCGCGGAAATGGGAGTTCGCGGACCGGGCTTCCGGTCTTGCCGCGCATAGCCGAAATAGGGAAGCACGGCGGTGATCCGCTTTGCCGATGCGCGCCTCAGGGCATCGATGCAAATCAAGAGCTCCATGAGATTATCGTTCGCGGGATAGCTCGTGGACTGGATCACGAACACGTCCTCGCCGCGCACGTTCTCGTTGATCTCGACGAACACTTCTTCGTCGGCGAAGCGCCGGACGCTCGCGTCGGTCAGCGGCATCTCGAGATATTCGGCGATCGAACGGGCCAGCGGCAGGTTGCTGTTCCCGGCAAGCAATTTCATGAGCTCTTTTCCCCAGCGGAGACTCGGCTTTAGCGAGGCGGCCGCGGTTCCGTAAAGGTTGCGGGGCGCTCGAGGCTCGCTAAATCGCGCGCATGGCCGATTGCTTGCGCATTGCCTTTGCCCAGATGAACCAGCGCGTCGGCGATCTTGAGGCCAATGCTGCTGCGATCCTCGAGGTGCGCAGAAGGGCCCGAGGTTCCGATCTCCTTTTGTGCCCGGAGCTTCAGCTCATCGGCTATCCGCCCGAAGACCTCGTTTTGAGGCCGGAGTTCGTCCGCAGAGCGCACGAGTGCACCGACGAGCTGGTCGCGGCCACCACCGAGCCCGGCCCTGCAATTCTGCTCGGGACCATCGTCGCCGAGGGCAATTCAACCTACAATGCCATGCTTCTCGTGAACGGCGGCAGGGTGCTCGGTCGAACGCTCAAGCGCGAGCTCCCCAATTACGGCACCTTCGACGAGAAGCGGATCTTCACGCCTGGCCCGATGCCCGAACCGATAGAGTTCAAGGGTGTGAAGCTCGGAGTTCCGATCTGCGAGGATATCTGGGAGGAAATCGTCTGCGCGCATCTCGCGCAGTCCGGCGCCGACCTGCTGCTCGTCCCCAATGGAAGCCCTTATGAGCTCGACAAGGATGAAACCCGCTATCGGCTGGTGAGGTCTCGGGCGCTCGAGACCGCGCTCCCGATCGCTTATCTGAACCGTGTCGGGGGCCAGGACGAGCTGGTGTTCGATGGTTCCTCGTTCATCGTCCATCCCGACGGAGAGCGGGTAGTCCAGATGCCCGACTGGGATGAAGCGCTTCTGATCACGGACTGGAAGCGGACGAACGAGGGCTGGCGCTGCATGACAAGCGAAGCGCACGCACTCGATGCCTTCCCGGAGGACGTTTACCGGGCGATGATGATGGGCCTTCACGATTATGTTCGATCGAACGGTTTTTCAGGGGTGATTCTGGGCCTCTCCGGCGGGATCGACAGCGCGCTGTCGGCGGCGATTGCGGTTGACGCCCTTGGTCCCGACAAGGTCTGGGGAGTGATGCTTCCGTCGAGATATACAAGCAAGGAGAGCCTGGAGGACGCGAGCGAGTGCGCTCGTCTCTTGGGCTGCCGCCATGACGCCATTTCGATCGCGCCTGCACTTGCAGGCGTTGACGAGATGCTTCCGGGCATGACGGGCCTCGCCGCCGAGAATGTTCAGGCGCGCCTCAGGATGGTTGCTTTGATGGCGCTTTCCAACTCGGGCCGACAAATGCTTCTGACGACCGGCAACAAGAGCGAAATGAGTGTTGGGTACGCAACGCTCTACGGAGACATGGCGGGCGGTTATTCCGTGCTCAAGGATGCCTATAAGACCACCGTTTTTGCACTCTCGCGCTGGCGAAACGCGAACAGGCCGAGGAGTGGACTTGGACCGGACGGACCGGTCATGCCCGAGCGCGTCATCACCAAGCCTCCCACCGCAGAGCTCAGGCCCGGGCAGAAGGACGAGGATAGCCTTCCGCCCTATTCGGTTCTTGACCGGATTCTCGAAGGCCTGGTCGAAAGAGAGATGTCGGTGAATGAGGTCGCGGCTGTGACGGGTGAGGATATCGGCCTCGTCAGTGACATCGAGACGAAGCTTCTGAGGGCCGAGTACAAGCGCCGCCAGGCGCCGCCGGGCGTCAAGATCGGTGTTCGCAACTTTGGACGCGACCGCCGGTATCCGATCAGCAATTTCTTCCACACCGGCCCGAAAGCGAAATTGTCGTGACGAGTGTTGTTACCCGCTTCGCCCCCTCGCCCACCGGCCGGCTGCATGTCGGAAACATTCGGACTGCGCTCCACAATTTCCTGTTCTCGAGAAAGAATGGCGGCTCCTTCATTCTCCGGGTCGACGACACCGATCGCGAGCGCTCAACCGCCGAATTCGATCGGGCCATTCGCGACGATCTCGAGTGGCTGGGGCTCGCTCCCGACACGAGTGTCCGGCAGTCGGAGCGATTCGATCTTTACGAGCGTGAGTTCGGGCGTCTCAAGGCCGCTGGCCGGGTCTACGCCTGTTACGAGACAGCCGAAGAGCTCGAACTGAGGCGCAAGGTCCTGCTCGGACGAGGCCTTCCGCCGGTCTACGAGCGCAAAGCCGCGGACGCTCCCGTGCCCGAGGGGCGTGCCGCGCATTGGCGCTTCAGGCTGGACCATGATTCACCAATCGCCTGGAAAGACCTTGTCCGCGGCGAGCAGAAATTCGACCCCGGTCTACTGAGCGACCCGGTGGTGCGGCGCGAGGATGGAAGCTGGCTCTACCTTCTGCCGAGCGTAATCGACGATATTGACCTTGGAATTACGCACGTCGTTCGCGGCGAGGATCATGTCTCGAACAGCGCGGTTCAGATCCAGATGTTCGAGGCACTCGGTGCAAGGCCGCCGAATTTCGCGCACGAAGCTCTGCTCGTTGCTGCGGAGGGCAAGCTTTCCAAGCGGCTCGGCTCGTATGGAACGGAGCACCTGAGGCAGGAGGGAGTGGAACCCATGGCGCTCCTCGACGTGCTCGCTCGAATCGGAACTTCGCTCCCGGTCGAGCCGATCGGCTCGCTGGACGAACTCGCCGCAAGCTTCGACTTCTCGACCTTCGGGCGAGCCCCGGCGCATTTCGACCCTCTCGAGGTCGAGCTCATCAACGCTCGGCTGCTCCACCATCTTGATCACTCCGAAGTTGCTGGCCGGCTGCCTGAAGGAGCAAGCGAGGAAGATTGGGTGATCTTGCGCGGGAATCTCGAACGCCTCGGCGACTTCGGGGACTGGTTCGCAGTCCTGTCCGGCGAGATCGAACCGCCAGAACTGCCACATGATGAGCGACTGCTTGTGAAGGACGCCTGCGCCATTGCCGAAAAGATCGACTGGTCGGCGGACCCCTGGCGCACTCTGACCGACGAGCTCAAGCGTTCGACAGGCAAGAAAGGCCGCGAGCTATTTCATCCGCTTCGGCTGGCTTTGACGGGCCGCGACAGCGGGCCCGAGATGGCGCCGCTTTTTGCAAGAATGGGCCGCGAACGAGCCCTGAGGCGCCTCGAAGCGGCCATTCGGCGCTAATCTTCTTTTTACCAAGGAGGCAACAAAGCAGCTTTAACAAGCTGCGGTTATGTTGTAACATGCAATTGCACGGAGCCGCTCTGGGAGAGGAGGTTCGAGATGCTTGCATATGCTGCCAGTCGCCCCCGCATCGGCGCGCGCCAATCCAGTCCCAACGCAATGCTCCTGGTCATCTGCGCGCACATTATCGTCGTCGCAGTGGTTCTAAGCACGAAGATGACGATGCCGCCCCGGGTCACCAATTCTCCAACACCCATCATTTCGGTTCCCTTGCCCAAGCCGCCGCCGCCGCGGCCGGTGGCAACGGTCCAGCCGAACCGGCCGCGGACGCCCCTCGATCAGGTTTCGCAGCCGCCAGTTGCTCTCCCCAACCCGAGTCCGGTTCCGACGCCGGCTGGTTCGACGAGTGGTGGCGGACCGATCGTTGGCGGCGACTTTGGCGTTCCAACGGTTCCGACGCTCCCGCCGCTGCCGCTCCCGAAGAGCAGCGCGGCCCAGCTTCTCACGCCTTTGTCGGACTTGAAGCCGCCCTATCCCGAAGCAAAGCTGCTGACTGGCGAGGAGGCCGTTTTGACGCTTCGCGTGTCGATCGACGAGAGCGGCCGAGTCATCGCGGTTGATCCTGTCGGGCGCGCCGATCCCATCTTCCTCGCTGCGGCGCGACGGCATCTCCTCGCCCACTGGCGCTACAGGCCGGCGATGAAGGATGGTCGGCCGGTCGCGTCAACCACCGTAATTACTTTGCGATTCGAACTCGACGGCTGAAGCGAGCGGACTGGCGGTCAAGCGCCGCCAGCCCTATCTTTCATCGGATGTCCTTCTTTCCGAGACCATCGAGTCCAGGCGCCGCACTTCGCGATCTAGCCGCGTTCATGCGTCAGCGAAGCCGCGAGCAGGTAATCGCCGCATGCCTTGCACTTCTGGTCACCGCAATCATCGTGATCGAATTTCTGGTCGACTCCAAGATCAACACCGCGCCTCCGCCGCAGGTGGTCGACGTTCAGCTCTATTCGCCCAATCGGACCGATGCAGAGATCATCGCCGACCAGAAAAAGGACCAGGCGGAAAAAGAAGCTCAGAAGAAAGCCGACCAAGAGCAATTCAAGCAACTTGCAAAGCAGCTCCATATTGACTGATGATCGCCGATGGATGGCCGAGGCGATCGGTCTTGGCGAAGACGCGCGTGGCCGGTCAGCGCCCAATCCCAATGTCGGTTGCGTCATCCTCTCCGCGAGCGGCAGAATCGTTGGCAAAGGAGGAACCGGTGCCGGAGGTCGGCCGCACGCCGAGGCGATCGCCCTCGATCAGGCGGGAAAGCGGTCGGCGGGTTCAACCGTCTACGTGACGCTCGAGCCCTGTGCCCACGCAAGCGAGCGCGGACCGGCCTGTACGGACCTTTTGCTGGCCGCGAGGCCTGAGCGCACGGTAATCGCCCTTAGGGACCCGGACCCCCGAACCTCCGGCAAGGGCATCCGCCGGCTGCGGCGAGCCGGGATCGAGGTGACTTTGGGAGTGGAACGCGAGTCGGCGAAGCGCTCGCTTTCGGGGTGGCTGACCCGACTTGATCTTGGACGGCCCCGGATCACGCTCAAGCTCGCTCTGTCGATCGACGGAAAGATTGCTTTGCCCTCGGGCGAATCGAAGTGGATCACCGGTGAAGATGCGCGGCGGCACGTTCACCTCCAACGTGCCCACAGCGACATGATCCTCGTCGGCCGAGGAACCTACCAGGCGGATGAGCCGCGCCTCGACGTGCGCCTTCCCGGCTTCGAGGAGCGATCGCCGAGACGCGCACTGCTCACCGGCGGAGATGCCGTCGAAGGCTGGGAGATCCTCCGCGATCCCAAGGAGGTGTATCGCCTTCATGACGTCAATGACCTCCTTGTCGAAGGGGGATCGGCGACCGCGACGGCGTTCCTCGCGGACGATCTCGTCGATCGGATCCTGATCTATCGAGCGCCGATCATCGTCGGCGAAGGGAAATCGAGCTTCGGCTACGTGGGCCTCGATGCCATCGCCGACGCCCACGAACGCTGGAGCTTCGTCGAAGAACAGCGCCTTGGAGTCGATCGACTCGAAGTTTACGAGCGACGCCGGCGGGATTAAGCCCTCCGCCAATGTTCACCGGGATCGTCACTGATATCGGCACCGTCCGAAGCGCGGAGCAGCGAGGCGACCTCAGGCTGGTCATCGAGACTAGCTACGACTTGGACAGCGTTGAACTGGGTGCCTCAATCGCCTGTTCGGGTGCATGTCTGACAGTGGTCGACAAAGGCGGCGACTGGTTTGCAGTCGATATTTCAGGTGAAACGATCGCCAAAACCGCTCCCGACCATTGGATCGCAGGCGCCCGCCTCAACCTCGAGCGATCGCTGCGCCTCGGCGACGAAGTCGGCGGCCACATTCTCTCGGGACACGTCGATTCTGTCGGGGAAGTCGTGGGGACCTGCGCTGAAGGTGATTCGAAGCGCGTGGCGATCAGAATCCCGCACACCCTGGCGCCGATGATCGCAGCCAAGGGATCCGTGGCGCTGGACGGCGTCTCGATGACCGTCAACGAAGTTCACGACGCTGAGGACGGGACCACCCATTTCTCGGTCAACGTCATTCCGCACACGGCGCGGCAGACAACATTGGGCGATCTCGACCAAGGACGACAACTCAATGTCGAAGTCGATCTATTCGCTCGCTATATCGACCGGATGCTTGCAGCTCGCTCACAATAGGAACAGCTCTGTTCCCTCTTCAAATCACACTCCAGTGTGATAGATCGATTTTCATGAGCACCACCCTCATCGAGCGGCTCGAGGCGATCATCGCGACCGGGGAAATCAGCCGCGCCGGCCTTGCCCGGGCTGCCGGCCTACACCCCAACTCGCTTCGTAAGCTCGGCCAGGTCGACTGGAATCCGACGGCCGACACGCTCGGGCGGCTCGAGCGGCTGATTCAGCGCGGGACGGCGGAAATCCTGGTTGGGCCCGAGGTCATCATTAACGAAGCCCGCAACGGACGAATGTTCATCCTCGTCGATGACGAGGACCGCGAGAATGAAGGGGACCTCGTCATTCCGGCCCAGATGGCGACTCCGGATGCGATCAACTTCATGGTCCGACATGGTCGCGGCCTAGTCTGCCTCGCGCTCACCAAAGATCGATCGGATCAGCTTGGCCTCGAGCCGATGACTCGAACGAACCGGAGCCGGATGGAAACCGCGTTTACCGTTTCGATCGAGGCGCGTGATGGAATCACGACCGGAATCAGCGCCGCGGACCGGGCGCGCACAATTGCAGTCGCAATCGATTCGTCGAACGGTCCCGACTTGCTCGTTTCCCCGGGGCACGTCTTTCCGCTTGTGGCCCGCCCCGGCGGCGTTCTTGTTAGAGCCGGACATACCGAGGCTGCAGTCGATGTCGCGCGCCTTGCTGGCCTCAATCCGTCGGGAGTGATCTGCGAAATCCTGCGCGAGGACGGCACGATGGCCCGGCTCGACGACCTCATGGACTTCGCGCGTTCGCACGGACTCAAGATCGGCACGATTCGAGACCTCATCGCCTATCGGTTGAAGAAGGATCATCTGGTCGAGCGAGTTGCCACCTGCCCGTTCATCGCCGACGGCGGCTCCCAATGGCAGGCGCAGGTCTTTCGCGACAAGTCGAGCGGCGAGGAGCAACTCGCGCTCATCTACGGAACGCTCGACACGACTGCCCCGGTACTGGTTCGGATGCACAGTCTCGACCTTTTCGCGGACGTGCTTGGCGAGACCGGACCCAAATCGGGTCTTTTGAGGGCTGCGATGCGGATGATCGAGGAGGAGGGGTCGGGCGTGGTCGTTGCCCTTCATGCGGCAGCCCCGGGCTCACTTTCGCGAACGATCGACCTGCGCTCGGGAAAACCGGCAGAAATCGGCGACGCAGTGCGTGGCTATGGGACCGGCGCCCAGATTCTGGCCGCACTTGGAATTCACGACATGATCCTTTTGTCCAACGCGCGTCACTCGCCGATCGGCCTGTCGGGCTATGGCCTCGCGATCATCGAAGAGCGGTCAATCAGGGTGGAAGATTAGCGATGTCGACTTTTCTCCTGGTTGAGGCGCGTTTCTATCCGCACCTCAACGACATGCTGCTCGATGGCGCCCGAAAGGCGATTGAATCGGCCGGACACAAGCATGAAACTCTCACCGTTCCCGGAGCGCTCGAGCTCCCCGGAGCGATCGCGCTCGCTGCGCACAGCGGCCGGTTTTGCGCGTTCGTTGCACTGGGTGTCGTGATTCGCGGCGAAACCCACCATTTCGAGGTGGTTTCGAACGAAAGCGCTCGCGGGATAATGGACCTCACCCTCCAGGGCTATGCGATCGGGAATGGGATCCTCACGGTTGAGAACGAGCCCCAGGCAATCGAGCGCTGCGACCCAGGTCAACTCGACAAGGGAGGAGCGGCGGCCAGAGCCGCACTCGCGCTCTACGAGCTGAGATCGCAATATGCGCCCTGATCCGGCGCGACGGCCCTCCTCTCCTCAAATATCGAAGAATGAGAGAGCCCGATCCAAGGGCGTCGGCGGAGACCATCGAACTCGCCGCCAAGACCAAGCCAATCGGCTTGCCTTTCCTGCGCTTCTTCTTGGCAATGTCGCGTTGGCATTCGGACCGTGGCTCGTCCGACTTTCCGACGTTGGGCCAGTTGCGACGGGATTCTGGCGACTTGCGCTGGCTCTCCCCGTCCTTCTTCTGGTCGGTCGTTTCGCTGGGCAGCCGGCGCATTGGCCGCGCCGCGCGCTGGTCGCAACAGTGGCGATCGCAGCGCTCTTTTATTCGCTCGATCTTGCGGCCTGGAACGCCGGCATACGGCTGACGAAGCTCGGCAACTCGACGCTGTTTGGCAATTCCGGCAGTTTTGTCTTCGCCATCTATGGCCTGATGCTCGCGCACCGGGCTCCCTCGCTGAGACAAGCCGTTGCCCTGCTGCTCGCCGTTGGCGGGGCAGCTTTGCTCATGGGCACGAGCTATGAGGTCAGCCCAAGAAACTTCGCAGGCGACCTTCTGACGCTCGTCGCGGGCCTCCTATACGGCGGCTACCTCGTCTTCGTCGAACGCGGACGGACCGAGCTCAAGCCCCTGCCGCTCCTCATCCTCGCGACAGCTTTTTCCGTGCCTATCCTACTTGCCATCAGCGTCGGTCTTAACGAACGGCTATGGCCCAGCGACTGGACTCCGCTCCTCATCTTTGCGCTTTCCAGCCAGATCATCGGTCAGGGGTTGCTCGTCTATTCGATCGGGACACTGCCGCCCCTCGTGGTTGGTCTTGCGCTGCTGACCCAGCCCGCCGTCTCGGCGGCGGTCGGCTGGATTGCTTACCGCGAGACGCTCTCGGCCACCGATATTGTCGGAGCGCTCGGGATCGCCGCCGCACTGGTTCTGGTTCGACTGCCCGAACGGGGCTTGCGCGTATCAAGCGAGCCGCCCAGTTGAGCCCAATGTCTTCGCCGAGTCCCCTCGAAAGACTTCGCCGTCAGCTGGCACTTGCGGTTGGCGAGAACGCAGTCTTCGACGGTTGGACGCGCCGTGCGGTGGTTTCCGCCGCCCGCCAGCTCGGCATCGATCCCATCCAGGCTCGGCTTGCAATGCCCAAGAGCCAGACTGGATTGATTGATCTTTTCATCAAGGAAGTCGATCGCGACCTTGAAGCCCATTTCACTCCCGAGCGGCTCTCGAAGCTCAAGGTTCGCGAGAAGATTCGCTCGCTCGTCTGGCGGCGGCTCGAGATCATGGCCCCCGCTCGCGAAGCCGTGCGAAGAGCGCTCGCAATCCTCGCCCTTCCTCAGAACATTCCGCTCGCCTTTCGGACCTCCTGGCGGACGGCGGATCTCATGTGGAGGATTGCTGGCGACACAAGCACCGACTTCAATCATTATACGAAGCGCCTGACACTGGGCGCCGTCTACGGCTCGACTTTGCTCATTTGGCTCGACGACAAGAGCGAGGGCTGGAGCGAGACGGCCGCCTTCCTCGAACGGCGGATCGAGGATGTGATGAAGGTCGAGAAGATCAAGGCCCAGTGGCGCGGGTCGTCCGATC
Source organism: Sphingomicrobium sp. (assembly GCA_036265105.1). GTDB lineage: Bacteria > Pseudomonadota > Alphaproteobacteria > Sphingomonadales > Sphingomonadaceae > Sphingomicrobium. Next base: position 60,028 of record DATAPR010000007.1, on the reverse strand, counting down.
AGAGGCTGAGCCTTTCGCGCTTCCTTGGCCGCCTTCGTTACCCGCCGCGCTAACTCGCTCTCGAACAGCACCATTTGCGCGCCTCCGCTTGCCTCTGGCATGTTGCATCCGTTAATGATAATCAGTCGCAAGAATGAACGCACCCTTTCAGCCTGGAACGGTCAATCTCGATCAGCTTGAGGTCGGAAGGAAAGCGCGCGTCCTTTCGATCGAGTGGAGCGCTCTGGAAGACGCTGAATCTTCGCGTCTGAGGCATTTTGGATTCGACGAGGGAGTGATGGTCGAGTCGCTCCACAGAGGGCCGTTCGGACGCGATCCGATTGCGATTCGGGTCGGTCGAATGACGGTTGCCATTCGGCGAAGGCACGCCGGCGCCGTCAGGGTCATTCCGCTAGAAGCGTGAACCCGCTCCCGCTCGTCGCAGTCGCTGGCAGCCCCAATGCCGGCAAGAGCGCGCTGTTCAACGCGCTCACTGGCGCGCGTCAGAAGGTCGGCAATTATCCTGGCGTGACGGTCGAGCGCCATTCGGGCCGGCTGACGCTTGCTGACGGCCGACCGGTCGAGCTCGTCGACCTTCCCGGCGCCTACAGTCTCGATCCTTCAAGTCCCGACGAAGCCGTGACGCGCGACGTTCTGGTTGGCCGCCAGCAGGGCGAGCGCCAGCCCGACGCGTTGGTGATCGTTCTAGATGCGTCCAACCTCGACAACCACCTTCGCTTCGCCCTTCAGCTGCTCGAGCTTGGTCTGCCAACGATCATCGCATTGAACATGGTCGATCTTGCCAGGCGCGACGGCCTCGAGCTCGATTCGAAGCGATTGTCCGAAGATCTCGGAGTGCCCGTGGTCGAAACTGTCGCGGTTCGCCGACGCGGGATCTCCGACCTCCAGCTGGCGCTCGATGACATGCTCTCAGCTCCGCGCTGCGCGGTCCACCGGCACGTAAAGAGCGATCTCGTCCATCTGCAGCGTCGAGCTCGAGAGATCGCAACGGCTGCGGTGGTCAGCGAAACGCCGGTCCGACGCTGGACTCACCGTCTCGACTCCGTCCTCCTCCACCCGCTTTTCGGCCCGGTGATCCTCGCCGCGATCATGTTCGTCATGTTTCAGGCGGTCTTTGCCTGGAGCGCGGCGCCCATGGACTGGATCGGCGAGGGCGTCGCCTGGCTTTCGGGATTTGTGACAAGCGCTCTTCCGCCAAGCCTCTTTAGGTCGCTCCTCGTCAACGGCGCCATCGCCGGAGTTGGCGCAGTGATCACATTTCTTCCCCAGATTCTCATCCTCTTCTTCTTCATCCTCCTGCTGGAGGGCACGGGCTACATGGTCCGAGCCGCATTCCTGATGGACCGACTGATGCATGGCGTCGGGCTTTCGGGACGGGCCTTCATTCCGCTTCTGTCGAGCTTTGCCTGCGCGGTCCCGGGCATCATGGCAACTCGAACCATCGAGGATCCAAAGGACCGGCTGACGACGATCCTTGTCGCTCCGCTGATGACCTGTTCGGCGCGCCTTCCCGTCTACACGCTCATCATCGCCGCCTTCATCCCGAACAGCCGAGTGGCTTGGGGCGTGGGCCTGCAGGGAATCGTGATGTTCGGCCTTTATATCGCGGGGATCGCAGGCGCTTTGCTCGCCGCTTATGCCCTGCGTCGAGGAGTGCTCAAGGGCGGCGGCGGGGGCTTCATGATGGAGCTTCCCAAATATCAGTGGCCGCCACTCAAGGATGTTGCGATCGGTATCCTCACCCGAACTCAGATCTTTCTCAAACGCGCCGGGACGATCATCCTTGGCACAACAATTCTCCTTTGGGCGCTCGCCAGTGTCCCGCAGGCCGGTCCAGGGCAAAGGCAGAGCGAGGTTTCGATCGCCGGCCATATTGCGAATGGAATCGAGAAAGTCGTCAAGCCGATCGGCTTCAATCACGACATCAGCCTTGCCCTTCTTCCGGCGATGGCCGCACGTGAGGTTTCGGTAAGCGCGATCGCGACTGTCTACTCGATCGATTCGCCCGATGGAGCAGCCGGGACCGAGAAACTCGAAGATAGTCTAAGGCACCGCTGGCCGCTGCCGACCGCGCTCGCCTTTCTCGCCTGGTTCGTGTTCGCTCCTCAGTGCATTTCTACGATCGCGGTTACCCGCCGCGAGACCAACGGTTGGAAATGGCCGCTGTTCATGATCGGCTATTTGTTCCTTCTGGCCTATATTGCAGCGGGGATCACCTACTGGACGGCGGTATCGCTCGGTTTATAGCGGTCCTCGAAGAGGAGTGTTTGGCAATGGCGGGCGTGAACAAAGTGATCCTGGTCGGCAATCTCGGGGCGGACCCCGAGGCGCGCTCCCTCAACAACGGCGGCGAAGTCGTCAACATGCGAGTCGCAACGTCCGAGCAATGGAAGGACCGCGACGGCAATCGCCAGGAGCGAACCGAGTGGCACAACGTCGTGATCTTCAACGAGAACCTCGGCCGAGTAGCCAAGAGTTATTTGAAGAAGGGCAGCAAGGTTTATCTCGAGGGCCAGCTGCAGACCCGAAAATGGACCGACCAGTCGGGAAACGACCGCTACTCGACCGAGGTGGTCCTTCAGCGTTTTCGCGGCGAGCTGGTGCTCCTCGACAGCCGCGAGGGTTCGGCGGTCGGCGGCCGCTCGTCCTTCAACGAGGATTATGAGGATTTTGGCGGCGCGGGCGCGTCGACCAGAACTCAGACTCGGCCGCAGGCAGCAACCCTCGACTCGGACCTCGACGACGACGTTCCCTTCTAGGCCTCGTCGCCCTTTTTGAGCCTGGCGAGAACCGCAAAGGGACTGGCCTGCTCTTCGGAAAGGACGCCTGCTTCCTTGAGCGCGGCGTCGGCGCTCGCGCTTCGTGGAAAGGGATCGATGCTGAGCGCGAGAGTGTCAGCGATCGCGCTTCCAAGGTCGATCGCGGAGCCGTCGTAGAAGATCGTGTCGCAATCCTCTTCACCGAGCTCGATTTCCGCGTCAGGGCTGCTGCCATCGGGGACCGGCATGAAGAGCAGCTCGAACGGCTGGTCGACATGAGCCGCGACGATCTCATCGGTGATGACGCAGCTTTGGTCCAGCGTTGCCGCAATTCGGCCTTCGGCTCGGACCTGGCACCCCGATCTCGAGAGCTTCACATGAGCTTCGAGGCGTCCGAGAGCGCTTAGACCCAGACGCTCGGCGACGCTGCTCCGCTCGGCTTCGTCGGCAACGAGATCGAGCCGCTCGCCGCCGCGAATCTGATCAAGACGAAGATGATGAGCGAAGCGATCGGTCATTGCAGCTTTCCCTTGGCGAAATCGCCAAGACTAATGTCCCTCAGCTCCGCAAGGAGCCGTTGCAGATTGATCGCGGAATGCTCCAGCGGCCCGCTCGTCACATCCGCCTTGTAGAGACTATCGCGCGCCGCGACGCTCCACTCAATTTCCCCGGCCGCAGCCGCTCTCAAGATGTCGTTTCGCCGAGCCAGCGAACCGACGAGCCTGCGCACGGTCTTGCCGAGCGTCGGATCGCCAAGGCCGAGTTCCCGATGCTCGGCTTCCATCACTTCGACGAATCGCTCAGTCAGTGCGACCGAGACCGAATCTCCTTCCTCGCCCTCGCTTTCAAGGCGAACGAGCACCAGCGCAATTAGAGTCGCGAGCACTGCAAAGCGCCCGTCGATCGTATCTGGTACCTCGGCTTCGATATACCAGTGGGGTTCCCGGGCAATCCTGGTGACGGCTTCGAACAGCTCGCTGCCGCGCTTCGGATCGGCCGTTAATCTCCGGAACAGGAAGTCCAGCATAGCGTCCCTTGCTCTTGGTCAGCCCAGATGGTGGTCTTGCGCTTTGGCGCCGCGGGCATATTGAGATCCGCGCACCGGCGTGCAAGGCATTGGGCCAAGTGGCGGGCGGCTTGAGTGCACCCAGGGAAGGAATCAAGATCAGATGAAGCTCGGCTGGTTCAGGGTTACAACGATCGCCGGCGCGGCGCTTCTTGCTGCCGGCTGCGCGAGCAACCGAGCGCACAAGGGGGCTGTCCTCGACCCGCAGCTCGCGAGCTCGATCCAGCCTGGTGTCGACAACAAAACGTCGGTCCAGAAACTGCTTGGGACCCCGACACTGGCCGGAGAATTCACTCCAAACGATTGGTACTATGTGTCTCGCGACACGAACCAGCTCGCGTTCCGAAATCCCCGCGTTACCAACCAGCTCGTGATGCTGGTTCGGTTCGATCCGGCGGGCAACGTAAGCTCGATCCAGCGAAGTGGAAGAGAACTCATCCTCGGCTTCAACCCGAGCCGGCGCCAGACACCGACTCTGGGCCGCAAAAAGAGCTTTTTCGACGAACTTTTCGGCAACATTGGCTCGGTGAGCTCGGGCGGGTTGCCTGGAGGCGGCGGCGGCGGCGGCAACGGCCCCTAATCGAGCTGCGCTTCCGAAGCTTTCAAGTTTCGCTTAAGCCGCGCCCATGACCGCGACGCCCGCTGGCATAACTTATGCAGAATATCTGAAGCTCGACCAGCTTCTTAGGGCTCAGCAGCCCCTCTCGGGACTTCACGACGAGATGCTGTTCATCGTCATCCACCAGACCAAAGAGCTGTGGATGAAGGAGATGCTCCACGAACTGAAGCTCGCGATCCGGTTGATCGGCGAGGACCGCTTTGCCGAAGCCTATAAGGCAATGGCACGGGTCAGTCGGATTCAGGCCGTGATGACCTTGTCCTGGGACGTCCTTTCGACGCTGACTCCGGTCGATTACCTCGCATTCAGGGATGTGCTTGGCACGTCGTCCGGATTCCAGTCGGCGCAGTTCCGCGAAATCGAGTTCCGGCTGGGCCTCAAAAACCGATCGTTTCTGGAACAACACGAAAAAGGGTCCCCCGAGCGCGAGCGGCTTGAGGCCGCGCTCGAAGAACCGAGCCTTCGCGAAGCCGCCACGGCAGCGCTCCAACGTGCCGGTTTTGACCTCGGCGATGGCTCGATGGAGGCGATTTCGGCAGCGTGGCTCGAAATCTACCGCGATGCGGACCGCTGGTTCGAACTCTATGAGCTCGCCGAAAAGCTGGTCGATATCGATGACGCGCTCGCTTCATGGCGCCACAAACATGTGCTGACCGTGGAGCGGATCATCGGCAACAAGCGGGGAACGGGCGGCTCCGCGGGCGCGCCTTATCTGAGGTCGACACTCGACAAGCGAGTCTTTCCGGAGCTCTGGGACCTGAGGACCGATCTTTGAGCTTCAAAGAGCTGTTCTCACGCAGTCTCGCAGCGGACCCCACGCGGCTCCATTTCGCGGCTCACAGTCATCATCTGTGGCCCGACGCGAGCTTCGCGGGCCAGGTCGCGGCATGGAATGATGCCGCTCGTCTCGCGGACCGAAAGTGGGGCAGGATCATGAGCGAGGTCTGGCCTGAGGCCCAGGCCCATGTGGCCCGCGAGCTCGGCGGGGGAGAGGATTCGACGATCGTTTTTGCGTCCAATACGCATGATTTTCTCGTTCGACTCATCACAGCTGCGCCGCCACGAACACCCGGACCGCTTCGGGTGCTGACCAGCGACGGCGAGTTTCATAGCGCGAGGCGGCAGTTCGCCCGCTGGGCCGAAGCAGGCTGGATCGTGCTCGACACGATCGCAACTGAGCCGTTTGAAGATTTCTCCGACCGTTTCATGAACGCCGCCTCAAACGGCGATTACGACCTTATTTTCGTCAGCCAAATCCTGTTCGGAAGCGGACGCATCTTCAACCGCGTCGTCGAATTGGCGGCGATGGCCCGGCCCGAGGGACCCTGGGTGGTGATCGACGGCTATCATGGGTTCATGGCCATCGAGCAGCCGTTGGCCTCCGATGCCGGCAGGACCGTCTTCTATCTCGGCGGAGGATATAAATATGCGATGGCGGGAGAGGGATGCGCGTTTCTCCATGCGCCGGCAGGGTTCGGTCCGCGGCCGCCGGTCACGGGCTGGTTCGCGGAGTTCGAGGACCTCAGCCTTCCAGCAGGAAGTGTCGGATATTCGAAAGATGCCAGCCGCTTCTCGGGAGCGACTTTCGATCCTTCCGGACTCTATCGCTTCAACGCCGTCCAGCGAACGCTCGCCGACAATGGCCTCACGACGCCGCTCATGTCTGCCCATGTCGCGGCCCTGCAGAAACAGTTCGTCGATGCCGGCCATGGCGTGCTCGCCGGAGCCCAGTTGCTGAACCCGCTGGATGGAATGAGCCATGCCCGATTCCTCGCCTTCAGAAGCCCGAACGCAAAGCGCTGGTATGAAGAGCTAAGGGCGAAGAACTGCGTTACGGACGTTCGGGGCGATATACTTCGGATCGGTTTTGCAATCTATCATGACGAGGCGGATGTGGAGCGGCTGACGTCGCTCCTTGGCGAACTTTCGTGAGCGACGTTTCCTTACCAAAGCGAAGCTCCGCGATCGTGCTCGCGCTCCTCCTCCTCGCCTATATACTCAATTTCCTCGACCGGCAGATCCTCGGTATCCTTGGGCCTTCGATCCAAACCGACCTGCACCTTTCGAACGCCCAGTTCGGAGCGATCGGCGGCACTGCATTCGCTTTACTCTACGCGGGGCTCGGAATCCCGCTCGCATATCTCGCCGATCGCACCAGCCGAAGCGCGGTCGTTGCCGGCTCGCTCGCGCTCTGGAGCGCTTTTACCGCTCTGTGCGGCCTTGCGACGGGCTATTGGAGCTTGTTTCTCTTTCGCCTCGGAGTGGGCGTCGGAGAAGCCGGGGGCGTTGCGCCCTCCTACGCCCTCATCTCCGATTATTTTCCAGAAGAGCGCCGGGCCCGAGCTCTCGCAATCTTCTCGCTTGGAGTCCCCCTGGGACTTGGCGGAGGGTCCTTCATTGGCGCCCGATTGGCCCACTGGTTCGGCTGGCGGCCGGCCTTCGCGATCATGGGCCTGGTCGGCCTTCTTCTGGCGCCGATCCTCCGACTGATTGTTCGGGACCGCACAGGGATCGCGCCTCCAGGTGAGGAGTCGCTGCGCAGCGTCTTTCCGATGATCTCGCGCAAGGCCTCCTTCTGGCTCCTCGCGCTCGCCTGCTCGGCGAGCTCGCTGTGCGGCTACGGACTGGCGCTTTGGACTCCCAAGGTAATGATGCTGACTTTCGGGCTCGATCTCGTCTCGACCGGCAATTTTCTTGCTTCGCTGCTCCTTATTGGCGGATGCGCGGGAGTCGTCGCCGGGGGCTGGTTTGCCGACCGCCTCGGTTCGACTGACCGGAGCTGGTATGCAAGGCTTCCGGCCCTCGCGTGGATCGTTTCGATTCCGGCATGGGGCCTTGGCCTCTTCGCACCAAACCTGTGGATCGCCTGGCCGCTGCTCCTGATCGGCAGCGCAATGAACATTCTTTGGCTCGGACCTGTCATCACTGCGGTCCAGCATTTGGTTCCTCGCCCGATGCGCTCGACCGCATCGGCCAGTTTCCTGCTGATCAACAATCTTGTCGGGCTGGGGGTCGGACCTTGGCTGATGGGCCTCCTCGCGGACGCTCTCAAGGCCCCCTACGGGGCCAACGCACTGCGCGACGCGGCGGTTGCCTGCCTCGGCTTTTATGCCCTTGCAGCACTTCTCATGCTGCTTTCAATCCGGTCTCTGAAGGCCTCCTGGGTGGCCGACTAGCGGCCACTAACTATCTGAACAAACAAGCAATTTCCAGTTCAGACTCGTGCGGTAGGGTGCAATTTGCGCCTGTTCAATGGTGGAACGGCGCGACGAACGGGCCGTTTTATCCGTCCGGAAGGAGACAAAATCATGACCAGGGTGTTTCTCGCAGCGGGCGTCGCCTCGCTGGCGATCACAGCCCCGGCAGCTGCGGGGCCGCATGGTCAACACGGCGGGAATGGTGGCCAGGCTGCATTCGCAGGCCGTGGTGGCGGCGGCGGCGGTGGCCGAAGTGGCGGGTTTGCAGCTCCCCGCATGGAGCGGCAATCCTTCGCTCCTAGGATGCAGCGCCAGTCGTTTGCTGCGCCGAGGATGGAACGTCAGCAGCGCTTTGCAGCCGCTGGGCGGTCACAGCGTTCCGAGCGCTTCCAGATGCGCAATCAGTCGCGCGCCATGCATACGAGCCGGGCCGAGACCCGGATGGCCGCTCGCGGACAGGCGCACACCAGCCGGCTGCGGTCGGGAAGCCGGATTGCCGCCCGTCAGCAAACGCACATCAACAGGTCGCAGGCGATGAACCGCCGGCTCGGGTCCAGCCGGGTCCAGCAGGCGCAGAACCTGCGCTCACAGCACCTGCGGTCGCAGACTCGAATGGCGACCAGCGGACAGCTTCACGCGAACGCCGGGCACGCGCAGAGCCAAATGGCGATGAGCAAGCAGCTTGGTGGTGGACGCCAGACCGGTTCCCAGAACCCTCTCGCACAGCGCCAGGCGCTCCGCGCCGACCGAATTGGGAACGCAAATGCCTTCCGGACCAGCAATTTCGCTTCGATGATCGGATCCTCGCGAAATCGGGTGATTGCGCCTTCGGACGCGGCTCGCTTTGTCGGGCAGCCGGTCAGCAGCGTCCGCAATTTCGTAACGCTGGGAGCGGTTCCCTCTTCGATCAGCTATCTCTATCCGCCAACGCCCGGTTATTATTACCAATATGGCGGCGGCTACCTTTATCAGATCGACCGAAGCAGCCTTCTCATTGATGCGCTGATCCCGCTCCTGGCGGGCGGGTTCCTGCCAGGGACTTACCTGCCGCAACCGTTCATGAGCAGCTATGTGCCCGCTTATTACGGGCTCAACAGCTTCTATCCAGCCAGCTTCGATTACGGCTTTGGCTACGGGAACGTCTGCAACCGTTACGCCTATGGCGTGGTCTACCAGGTCGATTGCTTTACCGGCATGGTCGAGAACGTGATCCCAATGTACGCCGGCGGATACGGCGTGGGTCAGATGCTGCCTTCGGCATACAGTTATTACAACGTGCCGATGCAATACCGCAGCCTCTATTATCCGACTGCCGATTACTCCTATTGGTACGCGCCCGGCGCAATCTACCAATATGATCCAAGGTCGAGTCTCATCACGTCGGTCGCGGCGCTGATGTCGCCTGGCTTCACAGTCGGCCAGCCGCTTCCGGTGGGCTACAGCATGTACAACGTGCCGCTGGCCTATCGCAGCACCTACTACGACACGCCCAACGCCTGGTACCGTTACAACAACGGGTACATTTACCAGGTTGACCCCTCGACGATGGTCGTTGGATCGGTCGTCGCCTCGCTTCTCTCCTAATCTTGGTCGGGAAGCAGATCGTGTTGAACTGAAGGATGGCCCGGCGATGGAACCCATTCCCTGCCGGGCCATTTCGTTTGCAAAATGAAAAGGAGGCCAAGCGCATGAAAACTCATGCACTCGCGCTCGGAGTCGCTGCTGCGGCACTGATTTCACTCACCGGCTGCAACAAGGGCGCGAACACCGCTGCCAACGGTCCGCAAAATGTCCAGTCACCCCAGGCGCAGAAAGCGGCCGGAAGCAAGACAATCGCCGCCGGATTGCCGGCAGGCGGCAAGTTCATGGCCGCAGCCAAGGCCGCGGGACTTGACCAGACTCTGGCTGGCCCGGGTCCCTATACCGTTTTCGTTCCGACCGACGATGCGATCGCGAAGGCGCCCGCAGGAACGTTCGACACGGCGCCCGGAAACCGCGCTCAGCTGACCGGGATCATCACCAACCTGATCCTTCCAGGAACCGTACTTGTTGCCGACATCGACAAGGCGATCGACGCCGGAAAGGGAAAAGCGCCCCTCGCCACGATGGGCGGCGGCACCCTCACTGCCTCGAAGGAAGGCGGCAACACTGTGATCACTGATTCTGCCGGCAACAAGGCGACCATCGCCAAGGGTGATGAACAGTTCAGCAACGGCGTCGTCCACGAGGTGGATGTTGTCCTGATGCCGGCCAAGCAGCCGTCGGCTAACGCTCCGGCGGTTGGGAAGAGGGCCGGCAAGTAGCGCCTTTTGCATTTGCGTCGCATCGACGCTCAACTGACCACTTCCGCGCGCGGAACGGCTCGCTATAACCGTCCCGTTACGTGCGCGGATGATGGGGCTTTGAAGCGATGAAAGCGACGATTGAGCGGGCGGTCCTTTTGAAGAGCCTTGGTCACGTCCAATCGGTCGTGGAACGCCGCAACACCATTCCGATCCTCTCGAACGTCCTGATCGAGGCGCGCGAGGACGGTTCGATCCGTCTGATGGCGACTGACCTCGATCTGCAGGTGGACGAGAGTGTCCAGGCGAACGTCGCTCAATCCGGGGCGACTACGGTCTCGGCGCACACCTTTTTCGACATCGTTCGTAAGCTGCCCGAGGGCAGCCAGGTCGAAATCGCCGCCTCGGAAGGCAAAATGCAGGTTGTCGCAGGGCGATCGAGGTTCAATCTCTCAACTCTTCCGCGCGACGACTTCCCGGTAATCGCCGAGGGCGAGCTGCCCACGAAGTTCGAGCTTCCCGCGGCGACCCTTCGCGAACTCATCGAGAAAACCCGGTTCGCCATCTCGAGCGAGGAAACTCGCTACTATCTGATGGGCATTTTCCTCCACGTCGTTGACGATCAGCTTCGCGCCGCAGCGACCGACGGTCACCGACTGGCTCGAGTGACAATCTCCCGGCCGGACGGCGCCGAAGGCATGCCCGACGTGATTGTTCCGCGCAAAGCCGTGACAGAGCTTTACCGTTTGCTCGAAGAGCTCGAAGGAACGGTCGAAATCTCGCTGTCTCCGACGAAGATCCGGTTCGGTCTTGGAAGCGCGATCCTCACCAGCAAGCTCATTGATGGCACCTTCCCCGATTACAACCGGGTCATCCCGACCGCGAACGACAAACTCCTGAAGCTCGACCCGAAGAGCTTCTCGGCCGGGGTCGACCGGGTCTCGACGATCGCCAGCGAGAAGACCCGCGCGGTCAAGATGAGCCTCGACCGGGACAAAGTGACCCTTTCGGTGACTTCTCCCGAAAATGGCGTCGCAACCGAAGAGCTTCCGGCCGATTACGGAGCCGATGGCCTCGAGATCGGCTTCAACGCCAGGTATCTGCTCGATATCCTGAGCGAGATCGACGGCGATACGGTTGAGGTTCACCTCGCGGATGCCGCCGCGCCGACGCTCCTGCGCGAGAATGACAAGTCCAACGCGCTCTATGTGCTAATGCCGATGCGGGTATGACTCCCGTCGGCTAGCAACAGCGGGCAATGAAGTTGCCGTGCGTGTCACTCGACTCACCCTGAACGATTTTCGCTCCTATTCGGCCGCCTCGTTCGATCCCGGACCCGGCTTCGTTCTTCTGTTCGGCGAGAACGGCGCTGGAAAGACGAACCTGCTCGAGGCGGTTTCGATGCTCGCCCCTGGCCGAGGTCTTCGGGGCGCCGCTCTCTCCGAGATGGCACGCCAGGGTGGCATTGGGGGCTGGGCGGTCGCTGCTCGTCTGGGAGCAACGGAAATCGGTACCGGCACGCTCGCGGCGGCTCCTGACCGCCGGCAGGTTCGGATCAACGGAGCTCCTGCAGCCGTGAACAGCCTATCGGAGTGGCTCTCATTGATTTGGCTAACGCCCGCGATGGACCGCCTTTTCACCGGAAGCACCGGGGATCGCCGGCGATTTCTCGACCGGCTCGTTCTTGCTCTCGAGCCAATGCATGCACACCATGCATCCCGCTATGAGGCAGCGATGCGGGCACGGAACAAGTTGCTCTCGGAGGAGCGGTGGGACGACAGCTGGCTGACCTCGCTGGAAACCGCGATGGCCGAGCACGGCGAACGGATCGCCGAAGCTAGAGAAAGGACGGTGGCCGCGCTCGAGCAGCGGCTCGCCGATCCTCCGGACGATGCCTTCGCGAGCGCCGCAATCGCTCTTGAAGGCCCGACTGGGGAGAATCTCGCGGTCGTCCTTGCAGCCAATCGCCGGTTGGATTCCGCGGCGGGGCGAACAACAAAAGGGCCGCACCGGCAGGACCTCATTGTTCGCCATCGAAGCAAACAAATGGCAGCCGCGAAATCCTCTACGGGCGAGCAGAAGGCGCTGCTCCTCGGCCTGATCCTCGCCCACTCCGAGCTGGTCGCCGACCTTCGCGGCGAGCAGCCCCTGCTTCTCCTCGACGAAGTTGCCGCTCACCTCGACCCGGCCCGCCGAGCGGCGCTTTTCGCCCGGCTTGAAGGCCGCGGGCAGGTATGGATGACGGCGACCGAGGCGCCCCTGTTCGATGGAATCGGGGTAGCCAGCCGCTTCCGAGTGCAGCCGGGCATCGTTTCCGCGCAGTGAGCGCGCGCACGCGCGCGCGGGTGACTTCCCGCACGAAATCCCTATATCTCGACTATGGCAACTACCCCCGAAAACGGCAGCAATTCTTATGACGCGGAAAGCATCAAGGTCCTCAAGGGCCTTGACGCAGTCCGCAAGCGTCCGGGCATGTACATCGGCGACACCGATGATGGCTCAGGCCTTCACCACATGGTCTTCGAAGTCTCCGACAACGCGATCGACGAAGCGTTGGCCGGTCATTGCGACAAGGTCCTGATCACGCTCAATCCCGATGGCTCGGTCAGCGTCGAGGACAATGGTCGTGGAATCCCCACCGGGATCCATCGCGAGGAGGGGGTGTCGGCCGCCGAGGTCATCATGACCCAGCTGCACGCCGGGGGTAAGTTCGAGAACACGAGCGAGGACAATGCCTACAAGGTCTCGGGCGGCCTTCACGGAGTCGGCGTGAGCGTCGTCAATGCGCTGAGCGAATGGCTCGATCTCACTATCTGGCGCGATGGTGAGGAGCATTTCATGCGCTTCCGGCACGGCGATGTCGAAGCGCCGCTCAAGGTCGTCGGGAAGACCGAGAAGCGCGGAACGCGAGTGACGTTCATGCCGTCCTCCCAAACCTTCAAGCAGACCGAGTTCGACTTCGAGCGGCTCGAGCATCGCTTTCGTGAGCTCGCGTTCCTCAATTCGGGGGTTCGTCTCGTCCTCACTGACGCAAGGCACGAGGAAGCCAGGACCGTGGAGATGTTCTACGAGGGCGGAATTGCGGCCTTCGTGAAGTGGCTCGACCGAGCGAAGACCCCGCTCGTCCCGGATCCGATCGCGATCGGCGGTCAGCGCGAGGACGTCGGGATCGACGTCGCGATGGAGTGGAACGACAGCTATTACGAGAATGTCCTGTGCTTCACGAACAACATTCCGCAGCGCGACGGCGGTACGCACCTTGCGGCCTTTCGTGCCGCACTCACTCGCACCCTCAATAATTACGCCGAACGCTCGGGGCTGCTGAAGAAGGAGAAAGTCGGGCTGACCGGCGATGACATGCGCGAAGGGCTGACGGCAATTGTTTCGGTCAAGCTGCCCGATCCCAAGTTCGGTTCGCAGACGAAGGACAAGCTCGTCAGCTCGGAGGTGCGTCAGCCGCTCGAGAGCCTGATCGCCGACAAGCTCAGCGAGTGGCTCGAGGAAAATCCGGCGCACTCGAGAACGATCGTTCAGAAGATCATCGATGCCGCCGCAGCGCGCGAAGCCGCAAGAAAGGCTCGCGACCTCACACGTCGCAAGGGCGTACTCGACATCGCCTCGCTTCCCGGCAAGCTCGCCGATTGCCAGGAGCGCGACCCAGCGCTCTCAGAGTTGTTCCTGGTCGAGGGGGACTCGGCGGGCGGTTCGGCCAAACAGGGGCGCAACCGGCACAACCAGGCGATCCTTCCGCTCAGAGGCAAGCTCCTCAACGTCGAACGAGCGCGGTTCGACCGGATGCTCTCGTCAAGGGAAATCGGGACGATGATCCAGGCGCTCGGTGCCGGGATCCGCGAGGACTTCGACATCTCGAAGCTGCGCTATCACAAGATCGTGATCATGACGGACGCCGACGTTGATGGTGCCCATATCCGGACCCTTCTTCTGACTTTCTTCTACCGGCAAATGCCGCAGCTGATCGAGAACGGGCACCTCTTCATCGCCCAGCCGCCGCTCTACAAGGTCAGCCGCGGTCGGTCAGAAGTCTATTTGAAGGATGATGCCGCGCTCGACGACTATCTGGAGGGGGCCGGGCTTGAGGGCCTGGTCCTTGAGACGCCCGAGGGACAACGCAGCGGCAACGATCTCAAGGCCCTGGTTGACCATGCCCGCAGGATGCGGACTTTAATGCGATACGCGCCGCGCAAATATGATGCTGCGCTTATCGAGGCCCTGGCCATCAACGGAGCGCTCGCGCCTGGCCTCGATCGCGACGGAAAGACAAAGGTGATCGTGCACATCGCCGATTGGTTGAACGCCGGCGACCCCGAAGCGAGCTGGTCCGGCGAGCTCGCCGCCGAGGGCGGCTATCTGCTCAAGAGGCTCTGGCGCGGTGTAACCGACGCGTACGTCATCGAGCCGAGCTTTCTCGTTTCTGCCGAAGCGCGCAAGCTCGACATTCTCGCGAAGGAACAGGCCGCGGCCTATTTCAAGCCTTCGACGCTGCTTACGCTCAAGAAGGGCGTTTCGGTGGACCAAGATCTCGCACAGGGGTTGGCCGAAGGCGAAGAGGGCGGCGAGGAGGTCCCTTCCGAGACGAAGGGAAAGCCGGTCGCGGTCACTCGTCCTTCGGAATTGCTCGATGCCGTCCTTGCGGCGGGCCGGAAGGGCCTGTCGATCCAGCGTTACAAGGGCCTTGGCGAAATGAATGCCGAGCAGCTGTGGGAAACCACACTTGATCCGTCCAATCGTTCGCTTCTCCGGGTCGAGGTTGCGCAGGCCGACGTCGCCGATGAGATCTTCACTCGTCTGATGGGCGACGTGGTCGAACCGCGCCGCGAATTCATCCAGGACAATGCGCTCAGCGTCGCGAATTTGGACGTCTAGGAACCATTCAGCGCCAAGCGCTATTGGCGTGGTCGTGACCAGCGGCGCTCCGATCACCCTTGCGAGCTATAATATGCACAAGGCCGTCGGCCTCGACGGACGGCGCGATCCGCATCGTATTTTGCGAGTGCTTCAGGAGATCGACGCGGACATCGTCGCTCTTCAGGAGGCCGACAAAAGGATCGGCGGTCGCGGCTCAACCGTGCCCCATGAGCTGATCGACAGCCACGGTATGTACAAAGCGGTGCACTTCGGAGTCAGCCACAAAAGGATGCTCGAGAAGGCCCGCAAGCACGCTGACCGCCTGCTCAAGGTCAACACGCGGAACATCGGCTGGCACGGCAACGCAATCCTCGTAAAGCCGCACATCGGAATCCTCGCTTGCGCCGCGCTCGATCTGCCGATGCTCGAACCGCGCGGCGCCGTGATGGCGGAATTGCTGGTCGGCGACCGTCCGCTGAGGGTTGTTGGAATGCACCTCGATCTCTCCGGCCTTTGGCGTCGGCGTCAGATGCGCGCAATCATCGAATCGATTGAGCGGCGACCGCAGAAAATGCCGACCGTGTTGATGGGCGACACCAACGAATGGAGGACGTTCTCCGGTTGCCTCAACGACCTCGAGCCCGATTTTCACATCGCTCCGACGGGACCGAGCTTTCACGCTCGCCATCCGGTGGCACAGCTCGACCGGATAATCGTGCACCGGGAACTCAGCATCGAAGCCGCCGGGGTCCACATGAGCGCGGTCGCGCGGCGAGCGTCTGATCACCTTCCGATATGGGCGCGGGTGAGCGGCTAGCCCGCGATCTTTCGTAGCCGGCGCCGTTGGATTGAAGACCCGATCCCCATCGACTCGCGGTACTTGACCACGGTGCGGCGGGCTAGGTCGAAGCCCTTGTCCTTGAGTAGTCCGGCAATCGCGTCGTCACTGAGGATCTCCGCCTCTCCCTCGATGAGCTGCCTGATTGCCGCCTTGACCGCCTCTGCAGCGGCGCCGTCGCCCTCCGTCGACTGAACCCCCGAACCAAAGAAATATTTCAGCTCGAAAAGCCCGCGGTCGCAAAGGAGGTATTTGTTCGATGTCACCCGGCTCACGGTGGACTCGTGCATTCCGATCGCTTCGGCGACTTCGCGAAGTGTCATCGGCTTCATCGCCGATACTCCGCGTTCGAAAAATCCCTGCTGTAGCTTGACGATTTCCGACACGACTTTGACGATGGTTCGAGCGCGCTGGTCGAGCGCCTTCACCAGCCAGTTGGC
Organism: Sphingomicrobium sp.; assembly: GCA_036265105.1. GTDB lineage: Bacteria > Pseudomonadota > Alphaproteobacteria > Sphingomonadales > Sphingomonadaceae > Sphingomicrobium. Next base: position 43,961 of record DATAPR010000007.1, on the reverse strand, counting down.
GCTCTGAAGGCATTCGCTGAGCCAGGCCCGGGACGTCTTGTCCTGCGGGCCGGACTTGAGCTCCTGGTAATAGCGCCGGTTGACGAGCAGTCGCGGGAGGGTCGCCTGATTGAGCTCGACTGCAAAGCCCGCCCGAGTGCGGCGAACGAAGACGTCGGGAGTCGCCTCCTCCGAGGCGGTTGGCGAGAAGCGGCAGCCCGGCTTTGGATCATAAGCCCGAAGTTCGCGGATCATGTCGGCGAGATCCTCGTCGTCGACCGAACAGATGCGCTTGAGGTCGTTGGTACGGCCCTTCGAGAGTAGGTCCAGGTTGCCGATCAGCCGCGCCATCGCTGGATCGAAACGATCCGCGGCCCTGGCCTGGAGCTCGAGACATTCAGCGAGCGAACGCGCGCCGACACCGGGAGGGTCAAGTCCTTGGACGACCTCGAGCGCCTGCTCGACCAGAGCGAGCGGCGCCGCCGTAAGGTCGGCGATCTGCTCCAAATCGACCGTCAGATAGCCCGTCTCGTCGAGTGTTTCGGCGATGATTCTTGCAAGATCGCCAATGTCGCCGGATAATCCATGGAGCTGCCCGACCAGATATTCCGCGAGCGAGGCCGCAGAATATTGCACCCGCTCGAAATCAAATCCCTCCTCACTCCCGCCTGACGTCACGACGTCCGAAAAGCTGTCGGTCTCCAGCGCTTCCGACTGCCAGTCGACGTCGAGCGGGCGGTCGTCGTCGGCCTGACCCATGATGAGGTCGTCGGCGCCGGGATCGTCGGGCGCGTCTTCGCTGTCGGAATCATCGGTGACCAAATCGCCCCCCGACTGATCGTCGGGTTCATCCGATCGGGATTCGAGCAGCGGATTCTTGGATATTTCCTCGGCGATGAAACCGTCGAGTTCGAGGTTGCTGAGCTGGAGGAGCTGGATTGCTTGGCGCAGCTGAGGCGTGAGGACCAGCTGCTGCGATTGGCGGATGCTTAGGGAGGGGCCCAGGCCCATTCAAACAGCTCGCTACAGGGCGAAGCTCTCGCCGAGGTACAGGCGCCGGACCTCTTGGTCGGCAACCAACGCTTCGGGAGTCCCGGCGAACAGGACCTGTCCGTCGTAGATGATGCAGGCGCGATCGACGATGTCGAGCGTCTCGCGGACATTGTGGTCGGTGATGAGAACTCCGATGTCGCGGCTCCTCAATTCGCGCACCAGCTCACGAATGTCGGCGATCGAAATCGGATCGATGCCCGCGAAAGGCTCGTCGAGCAGCATGATCGTGGGCTCGGCCGCGAGCGCTCTTGCGATCTCGCATCGCCGGCGCTCGCCGCCCGAAAGCGCCATCGCCGGTGAGTCGCGAAGCGCGGTGATTCCGAACTCGCCGAGTAGCTGCTCCAGGCGTTGGCGCCGAACTGTTGCGTTCGGCTGAGCAACCTCGAGCACGGCCATGATATTCTCCTCGACCGTCATCCCCCGGAAAATCGAAGTCTCCTGCGGCAGATAGCCAAGACCAAGAATTGCCCGGCGGTACATCGGCAGATCGGTGATGTCCTGGCCATCGAGAAAAATCCGCCCGCTGTCTGGTTTGACGAGACCCATCACCGAATAGAAACAGGTTGTCTTGCCCGCTCCGTTCGGTCCGAGGAGGCCGACGACTTCACCGCGATGAACGTCTAGCGAGACGTCGTGAAGAACGGCGCGCCGGTCATAGGACTTGGCGATCGAACGCACCTCGAGGCCGCCGCTGACCTGCTGCGCCTCCTTGGAGGGCCGCGCGAGTGTGACGGCTTCGTTCATCACGACCCTATTTCGATTGCTGCGGCACGGTGAAGTGACCGGTCACTCGCCCGCCACTCGAATTCACGCCTGGGGGTCCGCCATCGACCACCGCCCGGCCCGAGTTCAGGTCGATCACCAGCCTCGACCCGTTCACTAGGTTGTTGTCGCGCGAGAGCTGGACGTTGCCGATGAGAGTGATGAGCTTGTGATCGAGATCATAGACACCGAAGTCGCCTTTGGCGGTTTCGGAAGGACTGCGCACGACAACCCCGCCCGCTGCATCGAGACGGTTGATCTGGAGACCATTGGCTCCCTGGCCGCCGGAATAGGCCACCGTCAGCCGCTGCGTGTCGAGGGTCATGTCCGATTGGACGACGTGCACGTTTCCGGAAAACACCGCCCGGTCGGCCCGGTCCTGCACTTCGATCCGATCCGAGGTGACGTCCACCGGGGCGTTCGTGTTGTGTCCAGCAAGTGCGGAACGGGGCTGCTCCTGCCGGACCTGCGCCAAGGCCGCCGTCGCTGCGAGCACGGCAGTTGCAAGGATGATGCCAGAAATGCGCACGCCCATCATCTGACGGCCCCTTGGATGATTTTCAAGCGAGCACCGTGATCAAGGACGACGGTACGATCGCCAAGATCCGCGTGCATTTGACCCGCCTGGAACTGCCCCAGCCGCATCGCACCTGCGACCGGACCGGCGCTTGCCATTTGATGCTGCTTCAAGTCCACGGTGACATCCCGAGTGGCAAGGCGGTAGCCGCCGGCGCCCGCGACCTTCACCGGACCGTCGATCATGACCTTCTGAGTGTCGAGATTGTAGCGCCCCTGATTGGCATCGATGAACAGCGGCCCGTTGGTCAGGTTGAGACGCCCAGCCATCCCGTTGATGTCGACGACGGGCACATCGGAACTTCGTTGGATCGCCCGGCTTGCGATGATCGTGAATTGCTGCCCCTTGTCATCGGTTCCGATATATCGAGCTTGTTCGACCCGAAGGTGCTCGGGCGCATTTTGAACCTTTTTCTTGTCGAGGATGAAGCTGACGTCGCTGTGCTTCCCGAGCGGAGCGAGCGCGAGGATGGCAATCAAGGCGCCGACCGCGCTTGGAAGAATCACCTTTGTCCATTTGACGAGCCAGTCGTGGGCACTTCCCGGCTCCGCCCAGCGCTGTTTGCTGACGCGCTGCGTTGATGCCGTCTCAGCCATCGTGCGCGAAAATATCCTGCTCGGGCCAGCCGGCGATGTCGAGCAGAGCCCGAGCCGGAAGGAAATCGAAGCAGGCCTGCGCCAACCCCGTCCGCTGCTCTCGAGCAAGGCGCTCTTCGAGCTTCTCTTTCAGCTGATGAAGGTAGCGAACGTCACTTGCTGCATATTCGCGCTGCGCGTCGGTTAGCGAGTCGGCACCCCAGTCGCTCGTCTGCTGCTGCTTTGAAAGGTCGACATTGAGCAGTTCCTTGACCAGGTCCTTGAGGCCATGGCGGTCGGTATAGGTCCGCACGAGTCGCGATGCGGTCCGAGTGCAAAAGAGTGGCTCGGCCATGATTCCGAGATAGGCCTGCATGATCCCCACATCGAAGCGCGCGAAATGATAGAGCTTGAGACGGTCCGGATCGGACAGAAGAGCCTTAAGATTGGGCGCTGAATAATCACTGTCCCGTCTGAAATGGACGAGGTGTTCGTCCCCCTTCCCGTCAGACAGCTGGACCAGACACAGTCGGTCGCGCCCAGGGACAAGGCCCATTGCTTCGGTGTCGACGGCGATCGGCCCGTCGGCGAATCTCACGTCCGCGGAAAGGTCTTCCTCATGCAAGTGAACGGCCATCTGGTTTCCTCGGTAAAGCGTTGAAGTGAGCTTTAGTCCCCCTTCAGCCCGCCTTGCCAGCCCCATCAGAATTCGCTGGAATTTGAGTCACTAGAGGAGCCTTCATTTTTGCTGTAATGGCCTGAAGGGTGCGTGAGTGAATTACGCGCGATGACTGGTTGCGCCATTCGGCCCGAGCGCACCGGTCTCAGAGGTAGGCGGGCTAACAAGTTCGGATGGTTCATGGGTTTCGATAGAGGGCGCAAGGGAGACCGCGGCGGTCGCGGTCGTGACAAGCGCGAGAGTTTCGGCGAAGAAAATGTAAGCGACTTCGGCGGCGGCTACCAGGAACGCGGCGGCTTTGGTGGCCGCGGTGGCTACGGTGACCGCGGCGGTTTCGGCGGTGGCGGCGGCGGCGGCGGTTATGGTGACCGCGGCGGTGGCGGCGGCGGCTACGGAGGCGGCGGAGCCGGAGGTTACGGGGGCGGCGGTGGCGGCTTTCGGGGCGGCGGCGGCGGCGGTTTTCGCGGCGGTGGCGGAGGCGGCGGAGGAATGCCCCCTCAGGTCGTTGGCGAAGGCAAGGGCATCGTCAAGTTCTTCAACCCTCAGAAGGGTTTTGGCTTCATCGTCAGGGACGACGGCGGAGAAGACGTGTTCGTTCACATCTCGGCGGTCGAGCAGGCGGGTCTCACCGATCTTGCTGACGGGCAGCCGCTCGAATTCACGCTCGTCGATCGAGGCGGCCGAATTTCGGCGACGAACCTCAGAATCGAGGGCGAGCCGATGGCGGTCGAACGCGCCGAGCGGGGACCGCAGCGCCAGCTCACAGGCGAAAAGGCCAGTGGGACAGTGAAGTTCTTCAATGCAATGAAGGGCTTCGGCTTCATCCAGCGCGACGACGGCCAGCCGGACGCATTCGTTCACATCTCGGCCGTCGAGCGTGCCGGCATCCCGACGCTGAACGAGGGCGACAGGCTCGAATTCGAACTCGAGGTGGATCGCCGGGGCAAGACCGCGGCGGTGAACCTTCAGACTATCAGCTGACAGTTTGACGTTTCAACTAGGGGGCGGAAGGGCCGGAGGAGCAATCCTTCGGCCCTTTTCCTTCCTACATCGCGCTTGCGTAGAAAGCGGCAAGGTCGGCCTTGAGCTTCCGCGCCGAGTCCGGATCGATGTACATCATATGGCCCGCTGAATAGTATCTGTATTCGATGTTCGCCTGGAGCTGCGGTTCCAGGGCCATGTGCTTGAACTCATATTCGGCGCCGTGGAACGGCGTCGCGAGATCATAATAGCCGTTGACGGACAGGATCTTCATGCGCGGGTTTTGCCGCATCGCGTTCGATAGATCATCGCTTGTGTCGGCGATCTGCTGCGGTCCGCTCGGCCCCTTGTGAGTGAGGTCCCAGTCATTGCCGATCCCACCGTAATTGTTCGGGCGGTAGGTGAGCGGTGTCCGGTATCCGAGATCGCGAAACAGATAATCGTTTAGAGCAGCGACAAACCCTCCAGTGATCGCGCTCCCCTGGGGATCGTAATCCGCTCCTTCGCCAACATTGTCCGGTTCCGTCCCGACGAAGCGCGAATCGATCCGGCCGATGACCTGATGGCGGTCGCGCAGAAGCTCGCGCTGGAAGCGGAACGGCTGCACTCGTAGGTTCGAGCGAAGGATGTAGTCGGGTGAGAGTCCAATTAGCTGAGCCATCTGCTGGGCGATCGACTGCTTCTCTTCGTCGCCGATCGCGTTTCCCTTCTGCAGCGCCGCGGCATAAGGGCCACTTGCAAAGTCGCGAGCTTGCTCGAGAAAAGCATCGAGCGGGGGCTTGTTCGCAATCTTGCCATGGTACCAGGCATCGGCCGCATAGGTCGGGAGGAAATCGACGAGCGATTGGTCGCCCTGGAAGTCGGCGAAATTGAACACCGTCGAGACGAAGGTGATTCCGTTGAGCTGGACACCCGCGTTCAGAAGCGAGTTTGAAAGTCCCGCCGCGCGGGTCGTGCCGTAGCTTTCACCGATGATGAATTTAGGGCTGTTCCAGCGCTGATATTTGGTGAGATAGCGCTCGATCGTCTTGGTGAAGGCGTCAAGGTCCTTGTCGACTCCGAAGAAGTCCTTCGGCACGGCCTTATCCAGCGGGCGCGAGAGACCGGTCGTTGGAGCATCGATGAAGACAATGTCGCTGACATCGAGCAACGTGTCCGGGTTGGGTCCGTAGCGGAACGGCGGTCCGGGAATCGTCTCCGGACTGGACGCATCGACCTTGATGGGTCCGACCGAGCCCATGTGGAGCCACATCGTGGACGAACCGGGGCCGCCATTGAACATGAACGTGACGGGCCGCGGACGTCCGTTCGCCGGATTAACTGTGTAGGCAACATAGAACATGCTCGCCGTCGGTTCGCCTTTGTCGTTCCGAATCGTGAGATGTCCCGGAGTGACGGTGTAGGCGAGGGTGTGACCGTGAAATGGGATCGACCGCCTGACCGGCTGGGCATCCTCCTCGACGCTCGCCTTGACGGCATCAGCGTCGAGCTTCGGTGCCTCGGCCTTGGCTTCCTTGGTCGGCACATCTCCGGCCGGCTGTTCTTCAGCAGCATAAGCAGCGCTAGACAGCAGCATCGAGAGGGCGAGCAGAGTGCGCATCATTGTCCTTTCAACGGAATGGGCCTGCCCTCGACCATGACATAGCCGACGCGCTGAACTGCAGTCGGATCGACGAGCGGGTCTCCCTCGACTGCAATCAAGTCCGCCGACTTGCCGGGATCGAGCGTCCCGGTCTCGGTCGAAAGGTTCATGAGATCGGGACCGCCCTTGGTCGCAGCGATCAGCGCATCCCGAGGGCTCATGCCGCCCTTCGTGACCATCAGGGCGAGCTCCTTGTTGGCCTCAGTGTGCGGTGCAACCGCGCTGTCGGTGCCGAGCGCGATCTTGAGGCCGCTTCGATAGGCGAGATTGAGGCCCTTGCCCCAGAGGCCGAGGACCTGGCGCGCTTTGGCCTCGCTGGCAGGCGCCAGCACGCCTTTGCCAAGGGCGTTGGCCACGCCGCTAAACGCCATCAGAGTGGCGACATAATAGGTTCCCCGGGCCTTCATGTCCTTGACGCCCTGTTCGTCGATGAGGGTGCCGTGTTCGATCGAATCGACGCCGGCTCGGACGGCCGCGTCAATCCCCCTCGCGCCATGTGCATGCGCAGCGACCTTGAGACCCATGAAATGAGCCATGTCGCAGATCGCCTTCATCTCCTCGTCGGTGAAATGTTGCTCCAGGCCCCGGGTGCCGGGGTCGAGGACTCCGCCGGTCGCCATGATCTTGATCCAGTCGACTCCAGCGGCGCCGAGTTTCCGAACCACCTTCTGACATTCCTGTGCGCCGGTGCAGACCGATGGGTCGAGCTGCGCTTCGTCCATCGCTGCGGCAAGTTCTGGCGGCAGTCCGGTGGTCGGATCGGCATGGCCTCCGATGATCGAGAGCGGCGCTCCGGCGACCTTGATCCGCGGGCCCGGGAAGCGGCCCTCAGCAACGGCATCCCGGACCGCAATCACTGCGCTTGTGTCGCCGCCAAGGTCGCGCACGGTGGTGAAACCACCCTGAGCCATCTCGAGCGCGTGGGTGAGGCCGACTGTCGCTTCGTAGGGCACCGAATATTTCTGAGTGAAGCCCTGATACCAGGGGACGCCCGAAGTCCCGGTGAGATGGACATGCGCGTCGGTCATTCCAGGCATGACGGTCCGCGCTCGTTCGTCGACGACGATCGCGCCCGAGGGCGTCGTGAATCCATTGTCGATGCGCGTGATCCGACCATCATCGACGATGACGGTCGATGCGCCGCGTTCCGGCTGGGCCGCATCGACGATCAAATGTCCCGCCTGGATCGCGAACGTTGTGGCATCGGCCGCCGTGCCCATCGCCAGCGCCGCCGCGCCGGCAAGCAGATGCTTGATCATGAGTTCCCCTCTCCCCGCAAGAGGGGCAGGCTTAGCGTGCGTTCAGCCCGGGCTTCAAGTTACCATTGCCTGGAGGTTCGCCAGTCGGTCGGCTTCAGCCGCCGGTTTGTCGATCCGGATGCGGCTGATTCGCGGAAACCGCATTGCGACACCCGATTTGTGGCGGCTGCTCTTGTGGACGGAATCAAAGGCAACTTCGAGGACGAGGCTTTTTTCGACCTCGCGCACCGGCCCGAAGCGTTGGATCGTGTGGGCGCGGATCCAGCGGTCGAGCCATTTCAGCTCCTCGTCAGTGAATCCGAAATAGGCCTTGCCGACCGGAAGCAGCTCGCCCGTTTGGGTCCAGCAGCCAAAGGTATAGTCGCTATAATAGCTCGATCTCTTGCCCGAGCCGCGGGCAGCGTACATCAGCACGCAGTCGACCCTTAGCGGGTCGCGTTTCCACTTGTACCAAAGGCCAGCTCGGCGCCCACCCACGTAAGCGCTGTCGCGCCGCTTGAGCATGATTCCCTCGATCGCGACATCCCTTGCGTTCAAGCGGAGGTCTTCAAGTTCCTCAAAGCTTTGAGCCTCGATGAGCTGCGAGAGGTCGAAGCGCTCGGGCTCGAGCCTTTCGACGAAGCGCTCGAGCCGCTTCCGCCGTTCTTTCCACGTAAGCTCGCGCAGATCCACGTCGCCCTCGAACAGGATGTCGTAGAGCCGAACGAACGCCGGATAGGACCCAAGCATCTTCTGGCTGACGGTCTTGCGGCCGAGCCGCTGCTGGAGCGCGTTGAAGCTCGCCGCGGCGCCGCCATGAACGTCCGCAAGGCCTTGCCCGGACCCGCGCACAAGCAACTCGCCGTCGAGCACGCCCACGGTCCGGAACGCCTCGGCGACGTCGGGAAAGCTGCGAGAAATGTCGTCGCCGGTGCGGCTGTAGAGCCTTGTCTGCCCGCCTGAATGAACCAGCTGGACCCGGATTCCATCCCATTTCCACTCCGCCGAATATTCATCGAGCGAGACTCGGATATCCTCGAGGGGATGAGCGAGCATGAACGGGCGAAAGACCGGCACATCGCGCGAGGTCGGCTGGTCTGCGCGACCCTCGGCCCAATCGAACAATTCGGTAAACGGCGGCCCGAGCCCGTGCCAGACCTCCTCGACCGCTTCGATTTCGAGACCGAACGCATCGGCAAATGCCTGTTTGGCAAGCCTCGCGCTCACCCCGACCCGAAGCGCGCCGGTCGCCAGTTTGAGTAGGGCGAAGCGTCCCGAGGAATCGAGATGATCGAGCATTGCTGCGAGTGTTCGAGGAGCCTCGATGCGTGAAGCGCTGCGAAGACGCTCGACCACGTCAGAGATGCGAATCGTTGCATCGTCTGTCTCGGGAACTCCGGTTGCGGATGTCGGCCACAAGAGTGCGACAGTCTCGGCCATGTCGCCGACATAGTCGCGGCTCATGTGGAGCAGGACTGGATCAACGCGCTCCTCGGCGATTGAACGGACCGCCGCATGCTTGACCGCAGGGATGCTGAGCGTTCCCGTGAGCGCGGCGAGCCCGTAGCCACGGTCCGGGTCCGGCGCCTCCTTGAGGTAGTTGCCGATCAGTTTGAGCTTTGTATTGCGCGAGCGCGTGTAAACGAGATCGTCAAGCAGCTGAGAAAAAGCGCGCATGGGTCCGAAACGAACCCTGCTACGCTGCGGTTTCTCAGGTCAATGGAGTCGGACTGCGAGCGCGGCCAGGATCGTGCTGCAATCGGCCTCGGATCGGCTTTCGAGCGCGACGTCGACATGTTCAAGACAGGACTGGACTGCGATCCGGTGTCCCGGGAGGAGCGCAAGTTGCGCAGAGCAGCGTGCAAGGCCTTCGAGTGTCGCTAGTCCATTGGCAACCGCAAGCTGCCTGATGGCATCCATTTTGGCATAGAGGTCCATGGGAGAGAGGCGCGGTCCGGCGTTTCGAATTTCGGCAACACGCGAAGCGACCTGAAGCCTGACGTTTGCGAGCGGATCGGAAGCCATAAACTCCTCCCTTTGAAACGGAGGGTCTCCCAGATTGGTTAAGGGCTCGTTACGGTCCTCAATCGGTTGACAGAATCGACCTCGTTCGTCATGGAACCCACCGCAACGAGCGGCGCTTGAGGCCGCTTTATTTTTTTGGAAGAGTTCAGGACCGTCCGATGGCCAAGCCGGCAACCGTCAAGATCAAGCTCGTCAGCACCGCAGACACGGGCTTCTTCTATGTGACGAAGAAGAACCCTCGCACCCAGACTGAGAAGCTGAGCTTCAAGAAATACGATCCGCGCGCTCGCAAGCACGTCGAGTTCAAGGAAGCGAAGATCAAGTAAGCTTCTCGAGGGGCTTTAGATTTCCTCCCCCCGGGGTCCGTTCGGAGCCGGCCCACTCTCGCTTTCGTTCGCCGACTTCTCCAGCGCAACTCCGCCCGGGTCTGCCTCGGGCGCCCCGCTGAGCAGCTCTTCGACCGTGTGCGCGAATTTCGCGACCGAGATCGGCTTTGAAACATAGGCCTGTGCGCCCGCCGCCCGGATCCTCTCTTCATCACCGCGCGCGGAATAAGCCGTGACCGCCATGATCGGCACCTGGGCGAGCTTGTCGTCACCACGGATCATCCGAATGAGATCCAGTCCGCTGACGTGCGGAAGCTGGATGTCGGTGATCACGAGGTCGGGCGAGAAGCTTCGCGCTGCATCAAGAGCATTGCGGCTGTCCGTCACCGCCTCGGGTTCGTGGCCATGGGCGGCAAGGAGATCGCAGAACAACTTGATGTTCAGCGCATTGTCCTCGACGATCAGGATCTTCGCCAATTTTCACCCCCACTAGCTCGTGTTGAACGTAAGGCCTTGCTTCAAAATACGCCAACTGATCCGGAGGCTATTGCCCTTGCCGCCCTTGCGGCAACGCTTGGTGACGAGCGGCGGGCTCAACGGTTCATCGACCTGACCGGAATCGGGACAGAGGAACTCCGCAGGCGGGCTGGCGATCCTGAGGTGCTCGCCGCTCTCCTACGCTTCTTGGAAGCGCACGAGCCCGATCTCGTCGGCGTTTCCGAGGAACTTGGCGTTTCGCCCGATGTGCTCGTAGAGGCGCGTCGCGAGCTCGAGGAAGGGAGACGATGAAGACCATCCTTATCACCGGCGCGACCGCGGGTTTTGGAGAGGCTGCAGCACGAAGGTTCATCGCCGAGGGGTGGAATGTGATCGGGACCGGTCGGCGAGGCGAGCGCCTGGCTGGTCTCCAGGAACAGCTTGGAGACGCCTTTTTGCCGCTCGAGATCGATATGCGCGATTTTGCCGAGCTCGGGGGCCTTGCTCGGCTTTCGCCGCCCTGGAGCGAAGTCGATCTCTTGTTGAACAACGCCGGCCTGGCACCGCCGACCGACCCGCTCGAGAAAACCGATTGGGACCGGATCGAGGCCGTCATCGATACGAACGTGACCGGCCTCGTCGCACTCACCCGCAGCTTGCTCCCCAAGCTGATCGAACGGAAGGGACAGATCATCAACCTGTCGTCCGTTGCTGCGACCTATCCGTATAAAGGCGGAGCGGTGTACGCTGGAACGAAGGCGTTCGTGCGCCAATTCTCGCTCGACCTTCGAAGCGATCTTGCGGGAACCGGAGTGCGAGTGACCTCGGTCGAACCAGGGATGGCGGAGACCGAGTTCACGGTCGTTCGGACCGGCGGCGATAAGGATGCGTCGGACAAGCTGTACGCCGGGATGAATCCGATGACAGCGGCCGATCTCGCGGACCTCTTCTGGTGGCTCGCCAACCTGCCGGCGCATCTTAACATCAACACGGTCGAGCTGATGCCGGTCAGCCAGAGCTTCGCCGGCTTTGCAGTCAGCCGCGAGGGTTGATTCAAGCGCTCGCCGGTGCTTGGGCGATTCCATGAGCATCGACAATCGCCTAGCCGAACTCGGCATCACCCTGCCCAAGCCTGCCGCGCCCGTCGCTTCCTACGTGCCGGCCGTCGAAAGCGCCGGCCTGCTTCACATCTCCGGACAGATCAGCGTCAGCGAGGACGGCAACCTCATCCTTGGTCGCCTTGGTGAGGACATGAACCTCGAGCGAGGGACGGAGGCGGCGCGCCGGTGCGGGATTATGTTGTTGGCGCAGATTCAGGCTGCGCTCGGTTCGCTCGACCGCGTCGAGCGGATCGTCAAGCTCGGTGCATTCGTCAACAGCGCTCCCAATTTCACCGACCAGCCGAAGGTCGCCAACGGTGCCTCCGAATTGATGCAGGAGGTATTCGGAGAGGCCGGTCGCCACGCTCGAAGCGCCGTTGGGGTCGCCGTTCTCCCGCTCGGAGTGGCGGTCGAGATCGACGCGATTGTTGCGGTGAAGGCCTAGTTCATTTTGAGCGGCTTACCCACCTAAAGGAATGGCCGACCAAGAAAGCGAAATCATCGCGAAGATCGCCTCGGGCGTCTCGGGGCTGAATGCGCGTGCCTGGGACCGCCTCGCCGGCGATGACCCCTTCCTCAGTCATGCCTTTCTGTCCGCGCTCGAAGATTCGCGCAGTGTTGGGCCTGGCACGGGATGGACTCCCGCCCCGATCCTCATCGAGGATGAAGCTTCGCATCTGGTTGCCGCCGCTCCCGCTTACTTCAAGACCGATAGTCAGGGCGAATATGTGTTCGACCATGGCTGGGCCGATGCGTGGGAGCGGGCAGGCGGCCAATATTATCCCAAGCTCCAAATTGCCGTTCCATTCACCCCGGTGCCCGGTCGCAGGCTTCTCGGAAGCCGTCCGCATTATCTGCTTACCGCGCTCGAAGCCGTAACGGTGCAGAACGAGATTTCGTCCGCCCACCTGACGTTCATCGACGAGGCTGGCGCAGCGGACGCCGAACTTCGTGGATGGCTGATCCGTCATGGGATCCAATATCATTGGATCAATCGGGGATATTGCTCGTTCGACGACTTCCTTGGTGCACTGAGCAGCCGAAGGCGCAAGACCATCCGGAAGGAACGAGCGGCGCTTCGCGAAGGCCTCGAGATTCGCGTTCTGCGCGGCTCGGAGATTGGCGGGGACGAGTGGGATTCTATGTGGGCCTTCTATCAGGACACCGGCTCAAGAAAGTGGGGCCATCCCTATCTCACCCGGGAATTCTTCGACCTCGTGGCCGAGCGAATGTCCGATCGGCTTCTCCTGTTTGTCGCCTGCCGGGACGGAGTTGCGATCGCCGGCGCCCTGAACTTCATTGGTCCGGATACCCTTTATGGCCGCTATTGGGGAACGATCGAGGAGGTTCCGTTCCTCCACTTCGAGCTCTGTTATTATCAGGCGATCGAGTGGGCGATCCAGAATGGCCTGAGCTCGGTCCAGGCCGGAGCCCAGGGGGAGCACAAAATCTCCCGTGGCTACGAGCCGGTAATCACCAAGTCCGCCCATTTTATCCCAAACCGCAGCTTCCATGATGCGGTCGCAGAGTTCCTGAAAACCGAACGGGAAGCTGTCTCGAACGAGGCCGAGTGGCTTCGCCATGACCTTCCCTACCGTTCGTCGTCTTCGGAATAGAGACGCACGGTTCGACCGGTCGAGTCGGCCATGCCGCGGTACATGGCGGGAGTGGTAAAGCCCCAGGCTGCCTCGCCGCCTGGAGCAACCGCGATGAGTCCGCCCTTGCCGCCGAGGCTTGCGACATCTTGAAGAACGCCATCGAGCGCCTCCTGAAGCGACTGTCCGCCAAAGCGAACCCGGTCGGCGAGCTGATGGCCGGCTACGGCACGGATAAAATACTCGCCGGACCCGGTGGCCGATATCGCAGCGGAGCCATCGTCGGCATAGGTGCCGGCCCCGATCAGGGGCGAGTCTCCGACTCGCCCCCAGCGCTTTGCGGTCAGCCCGCCAGTCGAAGTGGCCGCTGCCACATGGCCGTCGACGTCGACTGCAACAGCGCCCACGGTCCCGTATTTGATCTCGTCATCGAATCCGCCTTCGCCGAGCAGTTCATGAAGCTGTCGGCGTCGCTCAGGGATTTCGAACCAGCTGTTGGCGACTTGCTCGAACCCATGCTCGCGCGCGAACTCGTCCGCCCCTTTACCCGAAAGGAATAGGTGCGGGCCGCATTCCAATAACCTTCGAGCAAGGCTGATCGGAGCGCGAGTTGTCCTCAGACCGGCGACGGCGCCCGCGGCACGAGTCCGCCCGTCCATGATCGCAGCGTCGAGCTCGATGCAGCCCGTCGCCGTCAAGACGCTTCCACGTCCAGCGTTGAAGCACACATCCTCCTCGAGAACTCGGACCGCGGCCTCGACGGCATCGAGTGCCCGTTCGCGTCTGTCGAGGATCGCGGCGCCGGCCGCGAGAGCCGCCTCGAGTCCCGCGCGGGCGCATTGCTCCTGCTCGGGATCAAGTCGTCCCGGGCGCATCGATCCGGCTCCGCCGTGGATCACCAGCCGCCATCGAGTTTCGCTCATGGCCGCGGCCATAGCGGCGCCTCCATCGCGGCGCCAGTTGACGACGACGCGGCCGACATATTATTATGATATCAATTTAAAGGAGAGCGGAAGTGACCGACGGAAAAGTCATTGCACTCACTGCGACGACCGAACGGGGAGCCTCGACCTCGAGCGGATATCTGATGCTGATCGTCTTGCTCCTGTCGATCCTCGCCGACGTTTATGGAATCCAAGGGCTCGGAAAGGCTCCCAGTCCAGTCAGCATGTGGATCGTGATCCTCGCCACCTTGGTCTTCGTTCTCGTCATGCCGGGATTTTACATGCTCCAGCCGAATCAGGCTGCAGCAATCACTCTGTTTGGCGAATATCGCGGAACTGATCGGGCCACGGGGCTCCGCTGGACGTGGCCGTGGATGGGCAAGAAGAAGCTTTCGGTCCGGGCGAACAACTTCATTTCGGAAAAGATCAAGGTCAACGATCTTCGCGGAAATCCGATCGACATCGCCGCTCAGATCATGTGGCGAGTGGTCGACACGGCCCAGGCTCTCTTCGACGTCGACGATTACAAGCAGTTCGTGCGAGTTCAGGTGGAGGCGGCGATCCGGACGATCGGCTCGCGCTACCCATATGATGATTTCAACCACCAGGAAGTGACCCTTCGCGGCAACCACGACGAGGTCGGAGCAGAGCTTCGAAAGGAGCTCCAGGCTCGCCTTGCGGTTGCCGGGATCACGATCGACGAGTGCGGCTTCACTTACCTTGCTTATGCAACTGAGATCGCCGGTGTGATGCTTCGCCGACAGCAGGCGCAGGCAATCGTCGCCGCTCGGCAGACATTAGTCGAAGGCGCTGTCGGAATGGTCGAGATGGCGCTCGATGCACTCTCGGAGAAGAACGTGGTCCAGCTCGACGACGAACGACGCGCGGCAATGGTCTCAAACCTGATGGTCGTGCTTTGCGGCGAGCGCGACACCCAGCCCGTCGTCAACACCGGCACTCTCTACCAATAGGCGAAGCAGGAGTGCCCGACGGCGAGCGCAAGGCTTATCCGCTACGCGTCGACCCGGCGCTGTGGGCGGCTGTCGAACGCTGCGCCTCGGCCGATCTGCGCAGCGTCAACGCGCAGGTCGAGTGCCTGCTTCGTGAAGCGCTCGGCGCCCGCGGGGTGAAGTTGAAGGCGCCGGCGCCGCGCAAGCGCGGGCGCCCTCCCGGCGGGGTGAAGACGTGAGCGACGATTCAAATTGGTTTGCGCCAAGGCGCTACGGCTATGGCGCGGGGATTCCGGTCAGCTGGAAGGGATGGCTATTGACCATCGCCTTTGTCGCGGTTGTTCTCCTACTTTGCCTGGCGCTTAGGAACCGCTTGGTACAGTTGGCCGCATCACTCGTGCCGCCAATTGTGATCTTTGTTGTGATTGGCTGCCGGACGACTCGGGGCGGATGTCGCTGGCGCTGGGGAGAGGAGGAGTGATGTTGTCAGTTCTGATCGCCGCGGCCGCGGTTACGGCAATCCCGATCGCCGCTTCAGGTCCGCAAGGAGCGCTGGCCGGAACTTGGATCGATTCGGGGAAGAAGGCGCCTGTTGTCCTCATCATCCCCGGCTCCGGACCGACCGACCGCGACGGCAATAATCCGCTCGGCGTAACTGGAGCGCCCTACCGTCTCCTTGCCGAGGCGCTCGCTTCCAATGATGTTTCGAGCGTACGCATCGACAAGCGCGGGATGTTCGGAAGCAAGGCGGCGGTTCCAGACGCCAACAAGGTGACCATCACCGATTATGCCGATGACGTTCACAATTGGGTGGCTGCGATCCAGAAGCAAACCGGCAATTCCTGCGTCTGGGTGCTCGGGCACAGTGAGGGGGCTCTTGTCGCTCTTGCGGCTGCCCAACAGCCCAAAGGCATTTGCGGTGTCATCCTGGTTTCCGGAGCTGGCCGAAAACTCAGCGACGTGATCCGCGACCAGCTGAGTTCGAACGCGGCTTTTGCACCGGAGCTCGATTCTGCCTTCAACGCACTCAAGTCGCTGGAAGGGGGACAGCACGTCGACGCCACCCACTTCGATCCGACGCTTCAGAAACTGTTCGCCCCGCAGGTCCAGGATTTCCTGATCGACATGTTCAGGCAGGATCCGCAAAAGCTTGCGGCCTCGCTCAAGCTGCCTCTGCTGATCGTCCAGGGGGAGCGCGATCTGCAGGTATCGATCAACGATGCAAAGGCGCTTGCGGCCGCTCAGCCCAAGGCGAAGCTCGTAATGCTGCCGGAGATGAACCACGTTCTCAAGGACATCGAAAGCGACGACCGAACCGCAAATCTTGCCGCCTACAGCGACCCTTCGCTTCCCGTGGATCCCGGTCTCGTCGGGGCGATCGTAAAGTTCGTCAAGCGTTAGCCGACCGAAAGATCGCGCTGCTGGTTGACGAGCTGCCACTCGTCAAGGTCGGAAAGCATGATTCGGCCGGCCTGTTCGGCAAGATCCGCCGCCCGCGAAAGCGTCACATCCTTGCGCATTTCCTCGTCGATCTGCCGGAGCGTGTTGGAGGTGGCCATCGAGCGCACCGCGTCGCCGCCGAAATCGGCCTGGAATCGGATTCCGAAAATCGCCGTGCCGAGCGCCGGAAAGCCCGCCGAGATCAGCGTGAACCAATTTCCATAGACGTTCACATATGGAAGGTTGAGCGAGTAGGCGATGATCGTCGCCGTGGAGGCGACAAGCGTTGCGATGAACAGGGTCATTCCGACCTGCTCGAGCCGGTGATCCAGTTTCTCGATCTGCTCGGCATGGCGCTCGTGGTAGGAGACCTGAGGCTCGACTTCGTGGTCGGCGATTGCCCGCGCGAGCCGGGCGGCGCAGTCACGATCGATGTTTCCTGAAGGGGAACCCATCGCACGCCAGATCCCTCCGGCATACCATTCGATCCAGCGGTTCGGGATCGGATTGGTGTCGGTGCCCGGCGGATCGGGCGCGGCAATTCCGAGCAGCTTCAAGGTTCGCATCGGCCGCAGCCTCTCTGCGAGCTGGCGATAGTCGAGCCATCTTCGATGCCACTCCTGTTTGGTCCCGATATGCGCGTTCAAGATGATCGCCATCGTGATGAGCATCTCGAGCAGCGCTTCCTCGAGCTTGAGGTGCGGTGCCATGAAAGCGCTAAGACCGAGGCAGACAGCGACGCCGCCCAAAACGAAGTTGAAGATGTGTCCGCTTCGATAGGTCTGCGCAAAATGGGTCGCCAGCCGGTCAGCCCAGCTATAGGCTTCTTCGAGCAGGCTGATCGGAGCGACCAAATTGTGCGCATCCGCGCAGCCAGCGCGGTAGCGCTGCCACTCGTCGCGGATTTGGGCGGCATTGTAACTATCGGTGTAGGCTTGAGGTCTGAACCGTTTGACGCCCGTTGCCGCAAGCAACAGCGGATATTCGATCCGAGCGCGGAACTGCTGAAGTCGCTCTCTTGAGAATCGCTTCAGGAAGGCCTGCTCCTGCTTGTCGATCGGCGGCATCAAAAGCCCGGTCAGCAGCGAATCGACATCATGGCGATCGAGCGGCCTTGCGACACCGGGATCGTCGGCGACCGTCACCACCGTCGGGTCGAATGCTGCCCAGAGGACACGGGCTTCACGATCGGCCTCAAGCGGCACGTGGATGATCGCCGTGCCCCGAGTGAGAGCGAGCTGAACGACCTCCCCCGTTCCGCCGCGACCGCGTGGCGGTTTGCCATCCCAGACTGCGATCAACACGTCGCAATGCGCAACGGTCGCCCGGCCGGTCATGATGTATGCGTCAAGGGCGTCCTCGAGGTCACCGGGTAATTCGAGGAGGCTTCCGGCGCGTTCGACGAGTGCGTCGAACCGCTCCCTCGCGCTGTCATTGGCAAGGCTTGCCCGGTAGACATCGCGCGAAAATGGCAGGATCGCCTGGAGCTCCCAGCCGAGCTCCAGAGCGAGCTCGGCTGCGATCTGGTCGGCTCCATCTGCGACCGGAGACACGAACCGCAACTGGATTGGCGCAGGAGCGAAGCATTCGGTCTCATTCTCGAGGAGTGCCTGCCCAGCCTGCGCGATCAAGATCAGCGTTTCTCTGATGCGCTCGCGCAGCCGTCCGGGATCACCTTCCTCCAACACCTCGGCGCGATGGCCAGTGACGCCGACGGAAAGGACGAACGGAATTGGGGGCGGTCCTGCGCGCGCTCGTTCCCGCTGCTCGGAGTCGATGATTGCGGGGGTCGGAGCGTTCACCGGCTACGGCCTACGCGCCGACAACAGTGTCGCCAAGCTTAGCTCCAACGGCCGGTTCCGCCGTTCATATTGTTTCCGCCCGGATCGAGGTGGACATAAGGCGCATCGCCCCCGATCGAAACGTTCAGGGTATAACAGAACTCGCCCAGGCAACCCTCCTGGTTCGGGTTGAAGACAACCAAGGTCGTCGCATCCTGCACGACGGTATGTTTGTTGGGGAAGACATCGTCGCACGCTTCAGTTGGGCAGGTCTCCCCAAGCTGCGACCAGACGGCGTCATCCTTGGTCTTCGGGAAGCGATAGCCGCTGCCCACCCCGCCGTTCGTGTTGTCGAATAGCCTGAACGTGATGTTGAACCCGGGCCGACCCTCGTTGAAGAAAAAGATTTGCGGATTGGGATCGATCCCGTCCCATTCGCCTGGCAAGCACGACTGAATGTCAAAGTCGGCTTCGTAATCCGGGGCCGGGCCCACAGAATTCAAGAAAACGTCGATGGTGACGTCCCACGCATCCTTGGGATGATTCTGGTGCCCTCCGAGCTTGCGCTTCGCGCGCTCATGGTGGCTCATCTCGATTCTCCTTCCAGCAAATTCGAATTCGTTCAGTCTCTGCTTCCGCCGTTGTGGTTTGCGCCGCCGGGGTCCCAGCTGACGTATCGACGACGGTTGGAATCGTCCTCACCGCGCCTCACGAAGTTGACTGTAAATACCCAATCTTCCTCTCGAGGATTGTCGTTGCGTACGATCAGGCGCTGCTGGTCCGCAGTCACGCAAATCGGCTCCATCACCGAATAATCGTTGACCGTGTTCATGTCGGGGCAGACGCGGCTCGCGCGTTCGGCGCCAGCGGCCACCCACATCGCATCATGCGGAACTTTCGGGAATTTGAGACCATCCCCTGTCCTATCGTCGAGGACGAATTCGATCAGGTGGTAGTCCTGCGCCTTCATTCCGTGCTTGTCCTTGCGGAAATCGAATTCCTGCTCGGCGTCGCTCCAAAGGTCGGATTCCGGTTGAAAATGATATTCGCCATCCGCGTCTTTGGTCGCAAGGACGGGCACTGGGTGCATTACAGCCTTTGGTCTCGACATTGAATTCCCCTGTCTATGCGTAGCCTAGGCCATGTTCCGATAGCCAATCGCGTTGAGCCGAGCCAAAAGCGCAGCCGCATCGTCCGTTCGGCCCAGTCTCTGAAGGAGCTGCAGCCTATCGTTCATTTCGTCCGGTCGTTCGGCGACATTTTTCGGAAGCTGGGCCGCGCCCGCATTCCATGCGGCCTCGGCTCCTGCAGTATCGCCGGCGCCCTTTCGAACGTCGCCGAGCAGGCGGTACGAGAAGGCAATCTTGTAGCGGTCGGCGACCGGATCTTCGCTCCGCTCCGCCTTCGCCAATGCCAGCGCGAGCTCGGCAAATGTCTTTGCCTGGCCCGCTGACCCTGCGGCGAGGGCAAGACGCGCACGCATCATTGCGCAGTACATTCCGTCGGCCGCCTTGGCCTTGGCATATGAAGAGGGCAGACCTGCAGCGAGAGCGCAGCCGGTCGCGGCCTGCTGCTGAGCTGCGTCGCGCTGTCCCAGCCGGAAAAAAGTCGAAGCAAGTTGAAGGCGTGCATCCGCCGCCATGCTTTTCCACTGGGCGTTGCGAGGTTCAATCGGAATGAGGTTTTCGGCTTCGCCTATGGCCGACTGGAACTCTCGTATCGCCTGATCGGATTGGCCCTTTTCGTTAAGCACCATCGCCAATCCCTCATGGGCCGAGATCAGTCTTGAACGAGCGTCGGAGTCCGCCGCCGTTGCAAGCAGATGCTCGAGCCCCGCAATCTGTCGGGAGCGTGCGTCAGCGGCTGCGTCGAGATTGCCCTGAGACCGCTGCGCATCGGCGATCCACGCGAACAGGGTGGCAACTTCCTTCTCATAGGTCGTGTTCGCCGGATAGAGGGACGCAAGGTTCTCCATCGGGCCGACCGTGCTTTCGAACAGCCGGCCGGCTTCAGCGAAGCGGTGCTGGAAATAGAGCGAAATGCCGACGTCTTCGTTGGAGTAGAGCACTTCCATCCGATACTTGAGATTGTCGGGCGCGAGGGCGACCATCCGGTCTGCCAGGCGCTTGTATTCGCGCCACGCTGTTTCCGATTCGGCCGGCTTTCCTGCGAACCGTGCAGCCTCACCTATCCAGAAGACGTTCTGGGCATGATCGAAGATACGCTCCGGATCGTCGGGAGACCTGCGAACAGCCTCTGCCGTGCCGGCCGTCGCTTGCTGGTACAATTGCTGCGCTTCCATCAGATTGCCGCGATTGAAGGCGACCTCTGCCATGAGGTTCAAAGCGCGCGATCGCTGCATCAGCGCATCGTCGGAAAGCTGGCTCGTGTCCTGCCTGCTGTAATAAGCGAGCACGCGCGATCCGACGCCATCGAGCGCGTCGAGCTTTCCGATCGGCTCCAGCTTGTCCCTGAGATCGCCGACCATGAATTCGATAAGGCTTTCGGCCTGCCGCCTTTGCTCGCGCGCGGCATCGCGCGCCCGGATCGCTGTGACAGCCAGCGTGCTCGTCACGGCCATTCCGCCGAGCGAGGCTGCCGCAAGGATTGCAAGGCGCCGCTGCCGCCGCGTCTGCTCGCGTTGGACGAGCTCGTCGAGCCCGACTCCAAGCATCCCTGCGACGAGCTTTAGAAAGGCGAGCCGCCTGCCGTCGGCGCCTTCGCGGAAATCCGCGGCGAGCGGCTCGGCGCGCTTGGTCGTGCGATGGCCGCGGCGGTCATACTTGTATCTGAGCGCGGGGGGGAAGCATTCCTCGTCTTCGTGGCCCGGAAGGTCGCTGGCGAACGGTTCGCCAGCGGCTACGGCTGCAAGCACGCACCCCTCCGGCCGGGTCCGCTTGAAGGATTCGATCTCGAGATTGGTCCAGCGCGAATTCGCGGCAGTCGGCGAGCAAAGAACGACCAGGAATTGCGATGCGGCAAGAGCGGCCTCGATTTCGACGGCTAGATCGGCGCCGGCGGACAGATCCTGCTGATCGCGAAAGATCGGCGTCAATCGGCGCGGGACGACGCCATTGGCCGTCAATCGGCCGGCAAGCGCGCTCGGAACTCGGAATTTCTCAAGCTCCCGGTGCAGCCAGTCGGCAAGCTCCTTGTCCTTGTGGCTGTAACTGAGGAAGGCATAGTAACGCGTGCGCAGCCGCGGAGTCCGGCCCTCCGCCGGTTGGCGGTCGGCCGTCCTTTCAAATCTCGGCAATCGGGCAAGCCTAGCCATCCGCCGCCCCCAGCGAGTTCCGGTTAAGCCTGTTAACACAGTGCGATAAGAGTCGCGATTGACTTTAGTTCGGACGCATCCGCTCGCTTTGCCCGAGCGAACCGAGCCCCTATATGCACCCCCATGTCCATACGTCCCTGGCGCGATATCGAGCGGCGCAAGTCGCGAAAGATCATGATCGGTTCCGTTCCGGTCGGCGGAGATTCGCCGATCAGCGTCCAGACGATGACCAACACTCCGACCGAGGATTCGAAAGCGACGATCGACCAGATTCGCCGCTGCGAGGAGGCCGGCGCCGATATCATCCGGGTATCCTGCCCGACCGCGGACTCGACCGCCGCGCTGAAGGACATCGTGCGCTCCGCTCGGGTGCCGATCATCGCCGACATCCACTTTCACTACAAACGGGCTCTCGAGGCTGCCGATGCCGGCGCTGCGTGTCTTCGCATCAATCCGGGGAATATCGGTTCGGAAGAGCGAGTCCGCGAGGTCATAGCAGCAGCACGTGCCAATGGCTGCGCGATCCGGATCGGGGTCAATGCGGGGAGCCTCGAGAAGGACTTGCTGGAGAAATATGGAGAACCCTGTCCCGAAGCGCTTGTAGAAAGCGCGCTCGACCATATCAGGATTCTCGAGGACCATGGTTTTCGCGAGTACAAGGTCGCGGTCAAGGCGAGCGATGTCTTCCTTGCTGTTGCGGCCTACCAGCAGCTTGCAAGCCAAGTCGATTGCCCGCTCCATCTCGGGATCACCGAGGCCGGCGGCCTCATTGGAGGAACAGTAAAATCGTCGATCGGGATCGGTTCGCTGTTGTGGGCGGGAATTGGAGATACCATTCGGGTGTCCTTGTCAGCCGAGCCCGAGGAAGAGGTCCGCGTCGGCTACGAAATCCTAAAGGGGCTCGGTATCCGAAGTCGCGGCGTTCGGGTCGTTTCCTGCCCGAGCTGCGCACGGCAGGGCTTTGACGTGATCCGTACGGTCGAAGCGCTCGAGGAGCGACTGCAGCACATCAAGACTCCGATGTCGCTTTCGGTGCTCGGCTGCGTCGTCAACGGTCCGGGCGAGGCGCGCGAGACCGATATCGGGATCACTGGAGGGGGCAACGGCACACACATGGTTTATCTCTCCGGGGTGACCGACCATCACGTGAAGGACGGCGACATGATCGACCATATTGTCAGGCTGGTCGAAGCGAAGGCGGCGGAAATTGAAGCGGCGACTGGCTCCGAACACACACTCAGTGCGGCGGAATAGTTTAGTCTTTCTTCACCTGGACGGCGCACCATCGCGCCGTGACCAAGGTGCTGCTCATCCTCATGGTTTGCGGAATGATCGCGAACGGCCTTGCATCCCTGCGCTCTGAACCGCCGCTCCTCATCGATTCCCATCCCACGTCAACGCCAATCGCTACCCTCGACGAGGCGCGCTGAGCCGCTACAGCTGACGCGTGCGACGCGTCGCCCATCCAGTCCAGGGATTCGTCGCCGCGCTTGGCGCGGTCGCGGTTCTGTCGATCATGGACGCAGTGATGAAGCATCTCGTGCTCGTGATCGGAATCCTTTCCGTCAGCGTCTGGCGGGCCATGCTCAACCTTGCCCTTAGCGCGGGCCTCTACCTCCCCCGACGTCGAAAGTGGCCGAGCCGAAGGACGCTGTGGATTCACGTGAGCCGAAGCATCGTCGTGACGATCATGGCAGTGCTTTTCTTCTGGGGTATCGGCCGGGTGCCGCTTGCTCAGTCGATCGCACTTACCTTCATTGCTCCACTGATCGCGATGATGCTCGCTCCACTGTTTCTGAAGGAACGCCTCGCCGGACGTTCGATCGCTGGAGCGTTCGTCGCATTTGCCGGCGTTGTGATCATCGTTCTCGGACAAGCGCGTGCAAAGGTGGCGCCCGACGTTCTCCTTGGAATCGCGGCGATCCTCGGCTCGGCGGTCTGCTATTCGGGCAACATCTTGATGATGCGCTGGCAGGCGCTCGCAGCGAGGCCGCTCGAGATCAATTTTTTCCAGTCGGTCGTGGTGCTGGTGCTGTGGATCGCAGCTCTCCCGTTGATCGGCGCCCCCAGCTGGCCGCAAGGCGAGGTCAGCTGGATTTTCGTCGCCTCGGTCCTTTCGACCTCGGGGGGCCTTCTGTTTGCCTGGGCCTACGCTCGAGGAGAAGCGAGCTATCTCGCAGTTACGGAATATAGCGCATTTCTGTGGGCGTCGGTGCTCGGCTGGCTCGTCTTTCGAGAACGAGTGTCGTTCTATACGCTCGCGGGCGCTCTGCTCATCGTCGGCGGCTGCCTGCTCGCCGCGCGCCGAAGTAAACCGCCTCTCCCCGAAATTGACGTCGTCGCCTAGCCGCCGCCGGAGGCGAGCAAATTCACTGTGAATGCAAGCACGCCGATGTTGAAAGCGAAAGCTGCGAGGCAGTGGAAGGCGACGACCTTGCGGATGCTCTGGTTGGCAACTTCGACGTCGGAAGTCGCGAACGCCATTCCGCAGGTGAAGGCGAAATAGACAAAGTCCCAAAAGACCGGTTCCTCGGTTCCAGGGAACCTGAAACCCTCGCAGCCTGCGGGCGGGTCGATATAGGCCATGTGCATATAATGAAGCGCGTAGACGCTGTTGCTGAACAGCCACGCGATGATCAGGGTAATGATGATCAGGACCTTGGTGACAGGATCGGGATGTCCGCCGCTGGTCTGCGCGGCCATGGCGATGAGTAGAACCGCCAGGACGATCACGGTGATGACCAATAGGACGGTTCGGTTGGCGTCATTCATTTGAGCGATCCGTTCGATCGCCCGTGGATCGGTGATCGCGAGGATCGTCCAGCATGAAACGAGAAACAGCACCGCAGCCAGATCGAATGAAGCGATGATCCCAAGTGGGGCGCTGCCTAACAACAAGCTCGCAGGCCAAATGGCCGCAGCGAGCACGAGAATGAACATGATGAAACGCCACGGAGCGACCATGTTGCCGATGCTGCGCCGCTCCGCCATGGTCCGGAACCTAACGATCGGGCGCGAACCGTCCAGTGAAAGGATCGAGGATGCCGTGGCTGTGGCTGATTGTCGGCGGAATGTTCGAGGTCGGTTTCACGACCTCGCTTCGCTTCGTCGACGGCTTCAGGAATTTGCCCTGGACCCTTGCCTTCCTGGGCTCCGTAGCGGTCAGCATGGGTCTGCTCGAGGTCGCGTCGCGATCGATCCCGATGGGGACCGCTTATGTGGTCTGGGGCGGAATCGGCGCCGTGGGCACGGTCATCGTCGGGATTCTGTGGTTTCATGAGCCTGCCGGTACCGTTCGCCTGCTTCTCATCCTCGCGATCGTCGGCGCGATTTCGGCCCTTCGAGTGACGGCCTGAGAAGTCGATGAGGACCTGGCAGTTGGCGCTTCTCCTCGTCGTTCCAGCCGCAACGAAGGCCCGCGGCCTGCCTCCTCGATCTTCGATTGACGCTGCGGTTCAAAGATCAATGGCCAGGACCGGCGCGAAGGGAATGGCACTTGCCGTCATCGAGGGCGGCAACGTGCGCTACGTCCAAGCCTATGGAGTACGAAATTCCAAGGGCGATCCGCTAAGGACCGACACGGTCATGTACGGGGCATCGCTCACCAAGACCGTCTTTGCTTACACCGTCCTTCAGCTTGTCGATGAGGGCAGGCTGTCGCTCGATACGCCGCTCGCCGATTATCTCGAGAAGCCGCTGCCGGACTATGACACGAACGCGATCTATCCCAACAAATATGCTCCGTATCGCGATCTCGCGGCTGACCCGAGATGGAAAGAGATTACGGCGCGAAATGTGCTCACGCATTCAACCGGCTTTGCGAATTTCTGGTGGATGGAGCCTGACCAGAAGCTGCGCATCCATTTCAGTCCCGGTTCGAGGTTCAGCTATTCCGGAGAGGGAATGATCCTCCTGCAGTTCGTTATCGAGAACGGACGCAAGGACAAGGGTCTCGGACTCGACCTTGGAACGCTGACGAAGGCCAATTTCGACAAGCTTGGAATGACCCGGACCAGTCTCCAGTGGCGTCCCGATTTTCGTCCCAATCTTGCCGACGGCTTCAATGACCAGGGCAAAGCAGTTCCCCACGACGAGCGCTCAAAGGTTCGAGTTGCCGGGTCGATGGACACGACGATCGCGGACTTCGCTCGGTTCGTTGCCGCACTCAGCCGCCACGAGGGCCTCAGCGAAGCCTCCTATGCCGAGATGGTGAAGCCTCAGCTCCACATTTCGACAGCAACACAATTCCCGAACTTCGGGCTCGAGCTGCCGCCCGGGCGTCAGCGCAAGGATCTCTATGCGGGCCTTGGACTTGTCGTGTTCAATGGTCCCCAAGGTCCTGGTTTCTTCAAGGGTGGGCACGATGAACAGACCGGCAACACGATGGTGTGCGTCGAACGAACAAAAGATTGCGTTCTCATCCTCTCGAACGACGTGCGCGCGGAGGCGGGCTTTGAGGATCTCGTGAAATTCGTCCTCGGCGAAACCGGAGTTCCCTACGAGTGGGAATATGGAGACCGGGCCGGTAAATCCTGAAATAGCTTGGGGGGACCGTTCGATGTGCAAGCTTATTGTCGCTTTCGCGATCCTTGCAGCGCTTGGCGGGGGAGCAGCAGCGCAGGCTCCATCGCCCGCGCCACTTCCATTCATTTTGAAGCAGGTCGGCCCCGGCGTCTATGCTGCGATCGACGGACCCGAGCACAAGTCAGGCTCCAACGCTGGCTTCATCGTCGGCGATGACGGAGTCCTTGTGGTCGACGCCTTCTTCAACCTCGAGGCTGCGCGGGCGCTCGTCGCACAGATCCACCGGGTGACGCCGAAGCCGATCCGCTATCTCGTCAATACCCATTATCATGTCGATCACACGGGCGGCGATCAGGCGCTTCGCGATGCGGGCGCGATCATCATTGCCCATCGCAATGTCCGCGGCTGGGTGCGGACCAACAACATCAATCTCCTTGGTGATCGCATCACGCCCGAGATGAAGGCAGCGATCGAGGTTCTGCCGCTGCCGGACGTCGTCACGGACAAGGACCTCATCGTCTGGCTAGGATCGCGCAAAGTGGTGGTCCGAACCGTACTCGGTCACACCGGGGGCGACCTCACGATCTTCGTTCCTGACGCGAAGGTCCTTTTCACTGGCGATATGCTGTGGCGGAAAATTCCTCCCAATCTGATTGACGGTTCCGTCAGAGAGTGGACCGCGACCGATGCGGATTTCGAGCGAATGGACGACGCCAAGCACGTTGCTTTTGTGCCGGGGCACGGCGATGTCGCCAACCTCAAGGACGTTGAAGACTTCCGCGCCTATCTGCTCGACCTTCGGCAACTCGTCGCCAAGGGCAAAAAGGCCGGTCTGAACGACGATGAGCTCGCGAAAGAGGTGACGCCCAGGCTCAAGGCGCTTCATCCCGACTGGGCAATTGGCGATCGTTCTGCCGCCTTCGAGATTCGCTACATGGACCAGGAGCTGTCGGGTACGAAGCGGCGGCCGGTCCCGCAGCCCGATTGAACCTACGCCTTCCAGGCGCCGATCCGTGGCGCCTAGCGAGGAGCGGGCTCGAGATAAGGCGAGACCTGGGGGTCCTCGCCCTCGATCGAGCCGAAGAATTTGGGAGCCGGGAAGGGGCCGCGAGCCTGCTCGTAGGCGTAGCCCAGTGACAGGAGCAGGGCCTCGCTCCATTTTGGACCCATGAAGCTCAGCCCGACCGGCATCCCGCGCACCAGGGCCATGGGCACGGTTAGGTGCGGATAGCCCGAAACAGCCGCCAGGCCGCCCGCCCCGCCGCCCGAGAATTGATCGCCGTTGACCGCGTCGATCTTCCACGCCGGGCCCGCGGTGGGACCAACCAGCGCCGAGACGCGATATTGCTTCAAAAGACGATCGATCCCGTTGGGGCCCGCCGCCTCAAAGCTTGCCTTGCGAGCCTTGAGATATGCTGGATCTTCAAGACCCTTTGTCTTTTCCGACTGATCGAACAGCTCCTGCCCGAACAGACTCATCTCCTGACGCGCATGACCCTTGTCGAAGGCGATCAGCTCGGCGAGACTGCGCGGTCGGATCGGCGCCGGGCTCCCCTTCAGATACTTGCCCATGTCGACTTTGAGTTCGGTCATCAGAACGACGTTCTCGTTCTTACCGATGCTTCGGTCGTCGAACGTCTTGATATCGACGAGAATGGCACCTTGCTTGCGAAGAATGGCAAGTGCGGTTTCGAATGCCGGGTTAAGCTGGTCAGTCGACGCGAAGCGCATCACTCCGATCCGCCTGCCCTTGAGCGAGGCGGCGTCAAGTTTGCCCGAATAGTCGGTCTTGTGCCGGTCGGCATCGGCCGTCGCAGGATCCCTGGGATCGGTGCCGGCGATGACCGTCAGCAAATGGGCGGCATCACGAACATTGTCGGCCAACGGTCCCGCGGTGTCCTGACTGTGGCTGATCGGAACGATGTAGGTCCGGCTGACGAGGCCGACGGTCGGCTTCAGCCCGACAATTCCATTGATCGATGCCGGACAGGTGATCGAGCCGTCGGTTTCTGTTCCGATCGCGAAGCGCACGATGCCAGCCGCGACCGCCGCCCCGCTTCCGCTCGAGCTCCCGCAAGGATCGCGGTCGAGCGCCCAGGGATTGCGTGTCTGGCCGCCAACCGCGCTCCAGCCCGAGATCGAATGCGACGAGCGGATGTTCGCCCATTCGCTAAGATTGGTCTTGCCGAGGATGACTGCTCCTGCCGAGCGGAGCCGGGCGACAAGCGGCGCGTCGCGGTTCGTGACATTGTTGGAAAGCGCAAGGCTACCCGCCGTCGTCGGAAGGGGCCCGGCGCTCTCGATATTGTCCTTGATCAGTACCGGCTGCCCCGCGAGCGGCCCGCGAAACGCCCCGGAATCAACCCTTCTCGCCTGTTCCATCGCTGTTGGATCGACGGCAATGACGGAGTGGATCCGAGGGTCGATTTGGGCGAGCCGGTTGAGTGCCGATTGGACGTTCACCTCCGAAGGACCTTTCGACTGCGCCGATCCGAGGCCGGCGGAGGCGAGCGCTGCAAGCGCTCCCGAACCGATGATCCAACTGCGCATGAAGCCCCTCCTTCCGTCGATCAGCGCGGCGCGAGCAGGGCGTCGAGCGTGCCGGGCCCCTTTCCCGTCTTCTCAAGCGTTGGATAGCGAAGGCCGCCGTGCCAATCGAGCGACAACGTCCGATAGATGTCGCCGTCGTGAACGAGCAGCTGAGGGGCAGCCCCGCCGTTCGCAGCGGCTCGGATGGCCTGCTTGATCGCATCACCATCGAAGTTCCGGCCGTTGACCGCGATGATTTGCGAGCCAACCGTCAGCCCCGCGTTGAACGCCGCGCTGTCCCACAAGACGCTCGCTATCTTGCCGTCATTGCCGACCACGAAGCCTCCGGAATAGGTGAGGTCGTTGCTCTTCCCGCTCTTCTCCGCGCTTTTGATCCATTTGGTGGGCTCTGGCGTGTAGACGAGCTTGTATCCGCCGTCGTTGATTCCTTCGAGCGGCGCCTCGGGTGCAATCGCATAGACTTTGCGTTCGAGATATCCGCGCCAGTCGTATGGCTGGACCCGGTTCAAAGTCGCAACGATATCGTCGAGCGTGTGAGTGAGCTCGCCAAAGTCGCGGTCGCGAACGCCGAAGAAGGCCTTTGCGAAATCGTCGATCGAGCGCGTTCCGTGCGATTGCTCGCGGATGATCCGATCGACATCGATCCAGATGAGCTGACCTTCGCTGTAATAATCCTCGCTCCGCATCCAGCTTCGCCATGGCTGCGCGGAGCGCTGGGCGATGATCGGGTCATTGGTGGTATCGATCAGCGGACGCCAGACGCGCCCAGGAGTCCCGAGGCTGTACGCAGCCGCGGTAGCTGCAATCGCATCGAGCGTATCTTGCTTCGACAGCATGCCCGACCTTGCTCCAAGAACATAGCCCCAGAACTGCGTCTGGCCCTCGTAGACCCAGAGCATGCTGTCCTGCATCGGCGTCCGGTAATCCGGGGTCCAAAGGTCGGCGGCCCTGCGGAACTTCCCGTTCCAGCTGTGGGTGAACTCGTGCGGCAGGAGGTTGCGGTCCCTGAGCCGGTTGTCCCAGTCCGTGAAATAGCCGCGGCCAGTCCCGTCCTCCGAACTACGATGATGCTCGAGACCCTCCCCACCAAGATAGTCCGAGATGGTGAGGAGAAAGTCGTAATGGTCGTAGTGCTGCGCTCCGAAAGCCTTGACCGCCTGCTCGACGAGCCGTTGGTGAGCCGCGATCTGGTCGGGCTTTGCCGCAAGTTCCTGTTCATTGTCGGCGATCACATCGAGAGTGACATCCGGACTAAGCTTGAACGCTCTGTAATAGGGCCCGGCGATCAGCGGGGAATCCATCAGAATCTCGTAACTGGTCACCGGATAGTCGACTCGGTTGGCGGTCATTCCGCCCGGCCGAAGCGCGGTTGCAACATGCCAGCCCGAAGGAACGATCACCGATGGCTGCACCGGAATGTCGCGCACATAATAGCCCGCGGGGTACATCGAGTTCGCGATCCACTCGATGCTCGCAAGATCGGGAGTGGCAACGACCCGTCCCTGGTTGTTCGCGGTCGGCGAGAGATATTGAAAGTCGACGTCGATCGCACTGGCGCCCTGCGGGACGTCGATATGGAAGGCGTAGACGTCGAGGTCGTCACGAACCCACTTGAGTTCGTGTCCGTTCGCGGTCGCTCGGAATCCCGCGACCTTGTTGATCTGGCCCGAAGGTGAGTGGTTGCCCGGAAGCCATTTGGGATAGAGCATCACGAAATCGCCCGCGCCACTGACCGGCACGTGTTCGTGGACCTTGAAGATCGCTCGGGTAACGTCGCTTGCATCGACCGTCAGATGGATCGTCCCGGGATAGGCGACGTCGCGCGGAGCCGGGATCGTATTGACCTTGGGGGTCGCTGAAGGTTTGCTGTTTTGCGGCGGAACGATCTGCGCCGCGGCTCCGCTCGCCAGGCAGGTGGACAATAGAATTGCAAGCGCAGCTCGGCGCATCGAACGAACTCCCCTGATAAGAACTAACGAAAGGCAAGTTAATCCTCTAACGAGAATCGAGCCGAGCGGACAATGGCCGGCGCTCGTTTGCAGATAGTTGTTGGCACTTTGTCGAAGTTCACTGCGTTGTCAGCAGTCATTCAGTTCGCCCCAGTAACGGAACCCGCATGAATTGCCGCCCTACGCTGCTCGCCAGCGCTGCCATCATCCTTTCATCTCCGCCGGCGTTCGCACAGCAGGTGCAGGCGCCGCCGTCCCAGCCGGACTCAACGAGTTCGACGCAGCCTCCCGCAACGAGCTCGCAGCAGCCTCCCACAACCGGCTCGCAGCAGCCCGCCAATTCGTCGACAGCGCAGTCCGACACGGCTGCCGCTCAGGCAGTCAATGATGATTATGGCGACGAGGAGGAAATCGTCGTCCAGGGAACACGTCCGAGAGGATCGGTCGTCGGCGACATCCCGCCGCAGAACATTCTTGATTCCCGCGACATCCGCGCAACCGGGGCGACCAGCATCAGCGACCTTTTGGACGCGCTCGCGCCTCAGATCGGAAGCACCCAGGGGCGCGGCGGCGAACAGCCGGTACTACTTCTTAACGGCCAGCGGATCGCGAGTTTCAGGGAGTTGCGGGACATTCCGCCAGAAGCGATCGAACGGGTCGAGATCCTACCCGAGGAAGTGGCGCTCAAATACGGCTATCGCGCCGATCAGAAGGTGGTCAACATCGTCCTTCGGCAGCGATTCCGTTCGACCACCGCGCAGCTGAGCGGGACCGCTGCGAGCGACGGCGGCTATGTGGCCGGAACTGCGGATCTCACGCGTTTCCTGATTGAAAAGAACGGGCGCACCACGCTCAATCTTCACGCCGAAGGCAACAACCTTCTAACCGAATCCGAACGAAGCATCCTGCTGAGCCAGATGCCTCCCGATGGAGTGACGACGGACGAGGAGCTGGCTGCTCGCTCGCTGGTCGGAAGCCGGCGCGACATCCGGGCCTCGAGCACCTTCAACCGTCAGGTCCTCGGGGACGTCTCTGCAACTCTCAACACCGAGCTTGAGCATGTCGATGGGCGAGCGTTGATTGGGCTTGGAGAAACCCTTCTTGAACCGCTTGCCCGAAACACGAGCACCGACACCGCGCATGCCGGACTGACGCTCAACGGAACCAAGTTGAACTGGCGCTGGACTCTGACCAGCGACGCCGACCTTGAGCGTGACCTTACAGGCACTGACACGGACGTATTGGACGCTCCGCGCGACCGCTCGCGCGAAACGACCGAATCCGGAGACGTCAAGGCGACCGCGAACGGGAACCTGTTCAAGCTTCCCGCTGGCGATGCCACCACGACGGTGACCCTTGCTGGAACGACGACCCACCTCGACAGCGAGCGCATCAGCATGGGGCTTGGCAACTCGCATTCGCTCGGCCGAACACTGGGCGAAGCCGCGATGAACCTGGACATCCCGATCTCGCGCAAGAATCACGACTTCAGCGCACTCGGCAACCTCACGATCAACGGAAACGCCGAAGTCGACCAATTGTCGGATTTCGGGGCCCTGACGACCCTTGGTGCAGGATTGAACTGGACTCCCGTCGACCGGCTCAACCTTTTGACCAGCTTCACCCGCGAAGAGGGGCCGCCAACGATCAACCAATTGGGTGATCCCGAGCTCATCACGCCCGGAACCCGGATCTTCGACTTCACGACCGGCCAGACGGTGCTCGCGACCAGCATCACGGGAGGTAATCCGGATCTCCAGTCGGATCTTCGCCACGTGCTCAAGATTGGTGGAAACTGGCAGCCATTCGAAAAAATCGATCTCCGTCTTCGCGCCGAATATGTGCATCAGACGATCGCCCATCCGATCTCCAACATCACGGTCACGCCGACAATCGAAGAGGCATTTCCCGACCGCTTCGTTCGGGATTCGACCGGCGAGCTCGTCAGCGTTGATCTACGGCCGGTCAATTTCGGAGAATCGAGGCGCGACACCATGCGCGTCGGCTTCGATTTCACCCATGCCTTGAAATCCCATCAACCCTCACAGGCCGTGATCCAGCAAATGAGATCGCAGTTCTTCGGAGCCGGCGCGCGCGGCGCCCGCGATGGCGGCTCCGGACAGCCCGCTCCGCCCTCCGCCGGTTCGGCTCAGGGCGGGGGCCCACCGGGAGGTGGGCCGCCGCCGCCGACCGGGGGAGACCAAGCGTCTTCGTCGACGCGCGGCGGCGCCTCTCAGGGTGGAGGCGGCGGATTTGGCGGGAGAGGCGGCGGAGGAGGACGCGGGGGCGGCTTTTTTGGCGGCCGGAATGGTGGACGGATCACCTTCTCGCTCACCGACACCATCACGTTCGTCGACAAGGTGTCGGTCGGTCCGGGGCTTCCAATCGTCGATTATCTGCATGGCGATGCCGCCGGCTCGACAGGCGGAACCCCGCGGCATTCGGTCCAGGCGCAGGGGGGCTATTACAACAACGGTCTCGGGGCGCGCGTTGTCGCCAACTGGCGAAGCGGTACGACAGTGGACACCCTGACCGGCGATAATCTACGTTTCTCGCCGCTTGCGACATTCGATCTTAGGCTATTTGCCAATCCCGGCGACATTCCGGAGATCGCGGTCAAGCACCCATGGCTGCGGGGAAGCCAGGTGCAGCTGCGTTTCGACAATATGTTCAACTCGAGGCCCAAGGTTCACGATGCAAGCGGCAATGTCCCGATCAGCTACCAACCCGACCTGCTCGATCCGCTCGGCCGGACCATCATGATCAGCTTCAGAAAACTGTTCCTTCCTGATCCAAGCTGGTTCCGCAGGCAATTCCAGGAGATGCGGCAGCAGCAGGGCAGGCCGCAAGGCTGACGCGGAGCGAATTCATGTTGAGGCAAGCCGCGGTTCATCCGACCGTCCCCACGGGGAGCGCCACCATGCAATCCAGCCTGCGTTTCCTGCTGCTCCTTGGAGCGTCCTCCGCCACGGCACACACGGCTGCAGTCGCGCAGCCCGCGGCCAGCTCTGCATCCCCGCCGCCGCCAGCGGCGAGCGCGACGGCTCCCGCGCCCTCGCCCGATTCCGATGATGATGACATCGTCGTCACCGGCAAGCCTCCTCGAGGGTCGGTCATCGGTGACATTCCACCGGTCAACGTCCTCACGTCGCGCGACGTAAAGGCGACCGGAGCCACCAGCTTCGACGAGCTTCTGGACGCGATCGCGCCCGACATCGGAGTTGCCCGAGGGGCCGGCGCCGCTCGTCCCCTGGTTCTCCTCAACGGCCGCCGGGTCTCAAGCTACCGCGAACTTCGCGACATCCCGATCGAGGCGGTTTCGCGGGTCGATATCCTTCCCGAGGAAGTCGCGCTTAAATATGGCTTTGCGCCCGACCAGAAGGTCGTGAACGTCGTCCTTCAGAACCGCTTCGTCGAGACCGTCGGCCAGGCAGCCGGGAACAAGGCGGCTCATGATGGCTACGCCGGCGGAGGCGGTGACGTCACCAGGATCAAGCTGACCCCTAAACAGCGCACGACGATCAATCTTCATGTGGGCACCGAAGATATATTGAGGGGGTCGCAGCGCAGCCTTGTCGAGCAGCAATATGAAGGCGTCGGAACGGGCGCCACCGGACTTCTTCTTCCGCCCGAGCTCGGAGTTCGCGGCACCGGCACCTGGTACCGGGCGCTTCCCCATGACGTCGATGAAACCATCAATGTCGAAGTGGCGCACAGCGATGGCCATCTTTTGAGCGGACTTTCCGAACAGCTTCCCGCCGCACTTCGCCGTCGCACTCTCAATGACAGCTTTCACCTCGGCTCGTCACTTAGCGGCGACCAGGAGCAATGGCACTGGAACGTCTCCGCGAACGGGGACCTTGATCGCAATCGGACGACGACAACCAACGAAGGACAGGTGTTCGCACCTGGAAATGCTCAGTCGAGGCATGCGGCCGGCGATCTCGATGCAACGCTTAACGGCCCGATCTTTCCAACGCCGGGCGGGAGTGCGGACGTCACTTTTCGTACGTCAGCGTCGGGCGAATATCTCGACATCGACCAGGAGCATTTCGCAACTCCGCCGGCAGGTTCGACCAGTCGCGCAACCGCCACAACCGCCGCGAGCATCGACATTCCGATTTCTCATCGCCATGCGAAATTCGGGGCGCTTGGCAATTTCACCGTCAACGGCAATGCTGAAGTGAATCAATTGTCCGACTTCGGAACGCTGACGAGGGTTGGGGCCGGCGCGAACTGGTCGCCCTTCACCAATCTCAATCTGGTTGGAAGCTGGGACCATGCTCAGCGGGCTCCGAGCGTCCGCCAGCTCGGCGATCCGTTCGTCGAAACGCCGGGCACTCGAATGTTCGACTTCACCAACGGATTGGTGAACAGGGTCTCGGTCGTAACCGGCGGCAATCCGGACCTTCGAACGGATACCCGCGACACGCTCGACCTGAGCGCGGAGTGGCAGCCGTTCCAGGCTATCAATTTGAGGCTTCGGGGTGACTATGCGCACGTCACGATCGATCGCCCGATCTCCGACATCACGATTTTCCCCGAGATCGAGGAAGCCTTCCCCGATCGGTTCGTAAGGGATTCGGCGGGAAATCTTCTCAGCGTCGACCTCAGGCCGGTGAATTTCGCTTCGGCCCATCGCGACACGCTCCTGGTCGGGTTCGATTTCACCAAGGCGCTTCGCAGCCACAAGGTCACCAATTCCGAAGTCGAGCGCGCGGTCGATCGTGCCAAGGCCGCCGGAATCGCGGTTCCCCAGACTCCATCGGTGAGCGCCGCTCCAGGGTCGATCGGAAGCATTCCATCGAGCAACGGACGACTGACCTTCTCGCTTACCGACACCATCACGATGGTCGATCGAGCGGTCATCGCGCAGGGGCTGCCGCAACTCGACTATCTCCACGGGGCGCCCGTAGGCCAGACCGGAGGTCAGCCTCGCCATCAGGTTCAGGCGCAGGCGGGCTGGTCGAACAACGGTTTCGGCGCAAGGCTCGGTGCCAACTGGCGAAGCGCGACGAACGTCGACTCGGTGTTAGGCGACACGTTGCATTTCTCTCCCGTCGCGACCTTTGATCTGCGTCTGTTTGCAAATGTCGGCCAGTATTTGCCGATCGTCAGTCGTCATCCGTGGCTTCGAGGTGCGTCCGTGCGGTTCGAGGTCGGAAATATCTTCAACAGTCTGCCACAAGTGCATAACCGCGAAGGCGCGGTTCCGAGCGGTTTCGAAGCCTCGATGCTCGATCCCTTGGGCCGCACGTTCATGCTCACGCTTCGAAAGCAGTTCCTGCCGAGCAGTTTCTATCAGCAGCAACTCCAGAAATTCGAGCAGCAGCAATCGCAGCAGCCATGACGCGGTGAGGAAGCTTTTGCCAATTCGGCAATTTATGCTTTAGCCGCGCGGCCATGACGCCAGTCCAGCCCATAAGGGGCACCCAAAGCCTTCTTGGAGAAGAGGCCGACCGCCTTGCGGCGGTGGTTTCAGCCTTCGATCGCGTGCGCCGAATTTACGGTTTCAAGCGTGTCGAGGTGCCGACCATCGAGCATACGCAAGTGTTCGCCCGAACCATCGGCGAGACGACCGACGTCGTTTCCAAGGAAATGTATTCGTTCGAGGACCGCGGCGGCGAATCGGTCACTCTTCGGCCCGAGTTCACCGCCGGAATCTGCCGAGCCTATCTGAGCGAGGGATGGCAGCGTTTCGCCCCGCTCAAGGTCGCGACTGACGGTCCGGCCTTTCGCTATGAGCGGCCGCAGAAAGGACGCTTCCGCGAATTCCACCAGCTCGATGCAGAGATCATCGGTGCTGCCGAGCCGCAAGCCGACGTCGAGCTGCTCGCCTTTGCCGACCAGCTGCTGAGGGAGCTTGGGATTGAAGGAGCGATCCTGCAGCTCAATACGCTCGGCGATCCGGAGACGCGCGCCGCCTGGCGAGATGCCCTGTATGAGCATTTTCGTGGCCATGCTTCCGAGCTTAGCGATGACAGCCAAGCCCGGCTCGAGCGCAATCCGCTCCGGATCCTCGACAGCAAGGCTCACCAGGACTGGCCGGTCATCGATAGCGCGCCGGTAATCGACGACTTTCTAACTGCGGAGGCAGCGGAATTCTTCTCTCGGGTCACGGAAGCCGTGAATTCGGCCGGGATCGTATGGGAGCGTGCGCCGCGGCTCGTGCGCGGCCTTGATTATTACCGCCACACGGCATTCGAATTCGTGACCGATCGCCTCGGGTCGCAGGGGACTCTCCTCGCCGGCGGCCGCTACGACGGCCTGGTCGAGGCGCTTGGCGGGCCGCATACTCCGGCGGTCGGCTGGGCCGCGGGCATAGAGCGGCTGGCAATGATGATCGAAGCGCCCGAACCGCAGCGGCCGGCAGTCGTCATCGTCCCTCTCGGGCCCCGCGCGGAGCTCGGGGCTCAGGGCATACTCGCAGGGCTTCGGCGGGAGGGAATCGTCGCCGACATGGCGTATCGCGGAAACATCAAGAAACGTCTCAGCAGAGCGAATGAGGCGGGAGCCGCCTTCGCGCTGATCATCGGCGACGACGAGCTCGAGCGCGGCGAAGCGCAGCTCAAGGATCTCGCGAGCGGCGAGCAACGCTCGGTATCGCTCGAACGTTTGGCGGAAGCGATCGGCCGGTGACCCAGATTTCGTCGGAGCGGATCGCGTCGATCGAGGCGCGGCGTCACGAGCTTGCCGAGGCCATGGCGCGCGCCGACATCTCGCCGGACGAATTCGTTCGATTGTCGAAGGATTATGCCGCGATCGAACCTGTCGCCTCGGCGGCGCGCGAAGTTCGGCGACTTCGCGCCGAGCTCGAGGTTTTGAGCGGAATGATCGTCGATCCCGCGGCCGAACCCGAACTTAAGGAAATGGCGGCCGCGGAGGCCGAAGAGATCCGCCACAAGCTCCCTCATGCCGAGCGAGCGCTCGCCATCCAGCTTCTGCCGCGTGATTCCGCCGACGAACGTGCAGCAATGCTGGAAGTCCGAGCCGGGACTGGCGGCGATGAAGCGGCGCTGTTCGCGGGCAGTCTGCTACGCATGTACCAGCGATTTGCTGAAGCGATGGGTTGGAGGTTCGAGCTGATTTCGGCGAGCGCGTCCGAGCTCGGCGGCTACAAAGAGGCGATCGCCTCCATCAACGGCGCGGGCGTTTTCGCCAGACTCAAGTTCGAAAGCGGAGTGCACCGCGTCCAGCGAGTGCCGGTGACCGAGAGCGGAGGCCGGATCCACACGTCGGCGGCAACGGTCGCGGTGCTTCCGGAAGCCGAAGATGTCGACGTCCAGATCGATGACAGGGACCTCAGAATCGACGTCTACCGCTCGTCCGGTCCCGGCGGCCAATCGGTCAACACGACCGACAGCGCAGTTCGGATCACCCATCTTCCGACGGGACTTGTGGTCATTCAGCAGGATGAAAAGTCGCAGCACAAGAACAAGGCGAAGGCCTTGAAGGTGCTCCGCACGCGCCTCTTCGAAATGGAGCGCGAGCGTCTCGCCAGCGAGCGCGCCGGAGCACGCAGGTCGATGGTCGGTTCGGGCGACCGTTCGGAGAGGATCCGGACTTACAATTTCCCGCAGGGGCGGGTCACCGATCATCGGATCAACCTCACGCTTCACAAGCTCGACGAGGTTCTTGAAGGGCCGGGCCTGACAGAGATCATCGACGCTCTCGTCGCCGAGGACGAAGCGGAACGCCTCGCGGGGCTGGAGGAGGCGTGAAGCCGATCGCCCGCGCGCTGGATGATGCAACGCGCCAGCTCAGTAAAAACAGCGACACGTCGCGGCTAGATGCGGAACTTCTGATGGCCGAGGCGCTGCATATCGACCGGGACCGCCTTCTACTCGCGCCGCCGGATCGCAAGGTGCCGGAGCGTTTCTGGGACATGGTCAGACGCCGATCCGAGGGCGAGCCGGTC
Source organism: Sphingomicrobium sp. (assembly GCA_036265105.1). Lineage (GTDB taxonomy): Bacteria > Pseudomonadota > Alphaproteobacteria > Sphingomonadales > Sphingomonadaceae > Sphingomicrobium. The sequence goes on along the minus strand of DATAPR010000007.1, from coordinate 5,622 downwards.
GCCTACATCACTGGACGCCGCGCCTTTTGGAACATTGAGCTTCACGTCGGACCCGGGGTGCTCGTCCCGAGGCCTGACTCGGAAGTTTTGATTGCCTCGGCAATCGAGCATTTCGCAGGCGGGACCGGGCCGACCCGGATCCTCGATCTCGGCACTGGGCCCGGGACGCTCCTCCTTGCGGGGCTCGATATCTGGCCCGACGCAACGGGGCTCGGAATCGATCTCTCACGCCAAGCGCTGTCCTACGCTTCGGCCAATGCGCGCCGGCTTGGCTTTGAAGCTCGGACCAAGCTCCTGCAGGGGAATTGGGCGGCGGGGCTCCTCGAAAGGTTCGATCTCATTCTTTGCAATCCGCCCTACATCGCCGACGATGCGGAGCTCGGACCCGGCGTTCGCGAATTCGAACCCGACGAAGCTCTGTTCGCCGGGAGCGAGGGTCTCGACGCCTATCGCGAACTCGCCCCCCAGCTTCCAAGGCTGCTCAGTCAGGGAGGTCTTGCGGTGATCGAGATCGGTCCTGATCAGGCCGAGGTCGTCACTGGACTTGTGGCTCGCGACGGCCTCGAAGCGAGGCTCGCGAAAGATCTTGCCGGGAGAGACCGTGCGCTGTTGCTAACTTGGGTTTGACAGAAAAGCGCTTGGCATCCGAGCCCGGGCGCACTACATCAGTGTCCTGGACCGGGCCCTGCTCCCTTAGAAAAGCTGAGCGCGTCCCGTTCCAACCCCCGACGCAATCGGCCGTTCTTTGACGCTTTTAGGAAGCGCAAGACCGGAACGAGAGGGTCAGGAGCTTCGCTTCATCGCGCGGCCCTGCCCGACCGAGGACCCAAGGGGATAGCGACACTGCGTAAGGACGTAGGCATTTGATCAACAATCGTCAGGGTGGCCGCCGGCGCGGCCGCGGGGGACAGCGGGGCCAGAACCTCGGTGGACAGCCGGGGAACCGGCAGGACAATCGCCAGCGCGGCAACGCCGCGCAGCTGCTCGAGAAATACAAGAGCATGGCGCGCGATGCTCAGCTCGCGGGCGACCGTGTCCAGACCGAATATTATCTCCAGTTCGCCGATCATTATTTTCGAGTGCTGAGCGAGAGCCGTGCCCGTTTCGACGAGCAGAACCAGCAGCGCCGTCATCGCGACGATGATGTCGACGACGACGGCGATGATGAGCTGGTCGACGTTGAAGCTTCCGACGATCAGCCGGAGCGCGAGGAACGACACGAGCGCGGCGATCGATATGGTCGGCGCAATCGCCCGAACCGCGACGAGGGCGAGGACCGTTCGGAGCGCGAGGAGCGCGAAGCTTCGCGGGTGAACGGCGAGACTATCCCCTTCGATGCTCTCCCGCCGGCGATCGGCCGCGACGAGGAGGAAGCCGCTGTCGAAGAAGAGCCTCGCCGGCCGCGTCGTCGGTCACGAGCCCAGCGTCCGACCGACGGTGACGAGGAGGTGGCCCCGGCCGCCTAGGCCTGGTCGACGGACCGCGGACGGTTGTTCGCGCCGAGAGCGACGAACGTGAACAACCCTTCGGTGACCTTCACCTGCGTTGCTCCAAGGTCGCGGTGAGCAATCACCTCGATCCGAACCCCCATGGACGTTCGGCCGATGCGCTCCACGTGGGCGTAGACCGAAATGAGGTCGCGAAGGTGAATGGGAGCGATGAACTTCATGGCTTCGATCGCGATCGTCGCCACCGGACCCTCCGCCCGCTGCGACGCGACAATTCCCGCGGCGATGTCCATTTGGCTAAGGACCCAGCCGCCAAAGATATGTCCATTGGCGTTGATGTCGGCGGGCCCGGGCATGACGCGCAAGATTGGCTCACGAACGAGGTCGGTCATTCCTTCTCCTCAGGATGGACGGGCGCCGCGGCGGCGTCGTCATGGCCGCTCTCGGCGCTAAGAAAGACGAGCACCATCAGCGACGTTCCCAACAATACGGTCAGGCCGGTTCCGAGCGCGGTCGCGATCAGCATGTTGACGTGAAGCGTCGAATCGCCCCTGCTAACCAGGATCGCCGCGATTGCTGCAACGGCGATCGCGAGAAGAGCGAGCAGCCGGAAGATCCGCCAGAAGCGACGCTTCATCGAAGCCCGCGGGCTTGGCAGGGAGTCATGGAGCGGCACGGCTTCCCTTTGGCCGCGCGAAGTGGGACTATCAAGCACACCACCGGGCCGAGTCCTTTTTGTCGGGAGCCGAGCCATGACTGTTGCAGCAGTACTTCAGGAAAAGGGCAGGGCGGTCGAGACGATCGCTGCTGAAACCCCGGTCTTCGACGCCGTTCGAAGGCTCGGAGAAAAGAGGATTGGTGCGCTTCCTGTGGTCGAGGATGGACGCATTGTCGGGATGGTCTCCGAGCGCGACGTCATCTACGCGCTTCGCGAACACGGGCGCGAGGCCCTCGATCAGATGATCGGAAGCGTGATGAGTTCGCCCGCGATCACCGTCGATTCGCAAACGGATGTTCTTTCGGCGCTCGCCCTGATGACCGAGCGCCGAATCCGCCATCTTCCGGTCGTCGAGGACGGCGAAATTCGTGGGATCGTTTCGATCGGTGACCTGGTGAAATTCCGGATGGAGCGCATCGAGGCCGAAGCCGACGCCATGCGAGTCTATATCCAAAGCGCGTGATCGTCCGCAATAAAGCCGAGCGATTGCAAGAGTATACGCCTTGAACATGGATTGCGCCGGCCGATCCTGAAGGATCTCGACGAGGACCCTGTCGGGTCTTGGGGCGGGTCATCGGGAAATTGCAACATAAGTGCAAAAAACCAGGTTGACGCGCGGAGGGGGCACACATATATGCCCCTCCAGCAAGCGGACGCGGCCTCCTGCGGGGGTCTCGCGTTCGTTTCGCGCCTCTTCTTAGTCGGTGTAACCGATGCCCGGAACAACTCGAACCGGGCGAGGATGTGCGTCGGCTCTTTGACATTGTCGGTTGAAGATGAAGGGACATGTGGGCGGCGGCCCGGTCACCGATAACCTCTGGGTATCGGTCGATCGGCAAAATTTAAGCCGTTCGTATGTCTCAGAAACGCAAACACACCAGTTTGTGATTTTGTGCAGGAACGGCTCCCAGAGATGCCGGCCCATCCCTCGACAATTCCTCGGGGCATGGGTCGTA
>DATAPR010000006.1:0-33068 GCA_036265105.1 Sphingomicrobium sp. | reverse complement strand
TATGCTGAGGCGCAGGCGATCGCGAAGGACATCATCGACCGCTACGTGACCGACGGCATCGATGTCGTTCACCTCGCTTATGCGAACTTCCGCTCGACCCTCGTGCAGGAGCCGGTGATCGAGCAGATCATCCCGGTGGTGCCCCGCCAATCCGAAGAAGCCGCGCAGCCGAAGGCGGCTGCTCCCGCCGCAGTCGAATATGAGCCGGACGAGGAGGAAATCCTCGCCGACCTGCTGCCGCGCAACATCGCGGTCCAGGTCTATCGCGCCTTGCTCGAGAACCAGGCCGGCTTCTACGGCTCGCAGATGACCGCGATGGACAATGCGACCCGCAATGCCGGGGACATGATCAACCGCCTGACTATCCAATATAACCGCACCCGCCAGGCGGCGATCACCACCGAACTCGTCGAAATCATTTCGGGCGCCGAGGCGCTCTAAACGCACGCATTTGAACGCAAGGAAGAAAGACATGGCCACCGCCGCTGAGACGAAACCCCGAAGCCGAGCCCGCAAGGCGACCGCGACTTCCACCACTGGCGAGGCAGGCGCGAGCGCAACTTCCCCGAGCAATCTTGTCGGGCGCATCAGCCAAGTGATTGGAGCGGTCGTGGACGTCGCGTTTGAGGGCGATCTCCCCCCCATCCTGACGGCTCTTGAGACCGACAACGGAGGCAACCGCCTCGTTCTCGAAGTCGCCCAGCACCTCGGCGAGAACGTGGTTCGGACGATCGCGATGGACTCGACCGACGGCCTTACCCGCGGTCAGGAAGTGCGCTCGACCGGCTCTCAAATTCGCGTTCCGGTCGGGCCCAAGACACTTGGCCGGATCATGAATGTCGTCGGCGAACCGATCGACGAACTCGGCCCAATCGGCGCCGACCAGACCGCTCCGATTCACGCCCCAGCGCCGCCCTTCGTCGACCAATCGACCGAAGCGTCGATTCTCGTCACCGGGATCAAGGTCATCGACCTGCTCGCGCCATACGCGCGCGGCGGCAAGATCGGGCTGTTCGGCGGCGCCGGCGTCGGCAAGACCGTGCTCATCCAGGAGCTGATCAACAACATCGCCAAGGGCCACGGCGGCTATTCGGTATTCGCCGGTGTCGGTGAGCGCACCCGGGAGGGCAACGACCTCTATCACGAGTTCCTCGATGCCGGAGTCATCGCCAAGGGCGAGGATGGCAAGCCGACGCCCGAGGGCTCCAAGGTCGCGCTGGTCTACGGCCAGATGAACGAACCGCCGGGTGCCCGCGCCCGGGTCGCTTTGTCAGGTCTCGCGATCGCCGAATATTTCCGCGATCAGGAAGGACAGGACGTCCTCTTCTTCGTCGACAACATCTTCCGCTTCACCCAAGCCGGCTCGGAAGTGTCCGCGCTTCTTGGTCGAATTCCCTCGGCCGTCGGATATCAGCCGACGCTCGCGACGGACATGGGCGCCCTCCAGGAGCGGATCACCTCGACGAACAAGGGGTCGATCACCTCGGTCCAGGCGATCTATGTCCCGGCCGACGACTTGACCGACCCCGCGCCCGCAACGTCGTTCGCTCACCTTGACGCAACGACAGTGCTCTCGAGGGCCATCTCCGAGCTCGGGATCTATCCGGCGGTTGACCCGCTGGACTCGACAAGCCGGGTGCTCGAGCCGCGCGTCGTCGGACAGGAGCATTACGAAACGACCCGTGCGGTTCAGGCGACCCTTCAGAAGTACAAGAGCCTTCAGGACATCATTGCCATCCTCGGCATGGACGAGCTTTCCGAAGAGGATAAGCTGACCGTCAGCCGGGCTCGCAAAATCCAGCGCTTCCTCAGCCAACCGTTCCACGTCGCTGAAGTGTTTACTGGAATCCCGGGCAAGTTCGTCCAGCTCGAGGATACAATTCGTTCGTTCAAGGCCGTTGTCGACGGCGAGTACGACCATCTCCCGGAAGCTGCTTTCTATATGGTGGGCGGGATCGACGAAGCGGTCGCCAAAGCCGAAAAGCTGGCGCAGGAGGCTTGAGTCTTGGCCGACGAGCTTCGCCTCGAGGATTGCGTCAACGAGGTTTGCCCCTGGTCGGGAAAGCCGGTCAGCGCGGACAGCCTGACACTCTACAAGGGAAAGGTCGTCGGCTTTTGCAACACCGGATGCCGGGACAAGTTCGAAGCGGCGGCCTCCGCATTCGACAGGTCGATTGAAGGCAGGAAATGATGGCCGATCTGCATTTCGAGCTCGTGACTCCGGACCGGATGGTCACGTCCGGCGACGTTTACATGGTCGTCATTCCGGGCACCGAGGGCGAGTCCGGCATCATGGCTGGGCACGCGCCCTACATGACGACGCTAAGGAACGGCGAGATCGCCGTTTATCGAAGTCAGGGCGCGCAGCCCGAGCGGATTCCCGTCACGGGAGGGTTCGCCGAAGTCAGTGAAAAGGGGCTGACCGTGCTCGCGGAAAGTGCTTCCTGATCGCGCCAGATCGAGGGGCAAATTCTAAGCCTTGAATCCCCAGCTCATGAAGTTTCCGACATTGATCGAGATACGTCGCCTGTCTGCCCACGATCCGCGCAGTTTGAGGGTCAGCCAGTCCTTCACCGGGCGGCTTATCGGAACCAGTCGAAGCCAATAGCTTGGCCGGTAGCGGTTCCAGAAGCTTGTGCCCTCGACATGGACGTAGCCGTTCCTTGTAAGAAGGCCCATCGCGCTCTTTGCGGAGAAAAGCTGCATGTGCTCGATGTCGACAATTGGAGAGCGGCGACCGAGGATCCTGTTCAGCCATGCGCGCCGATCGTGCGTAACAGCCACGAACGCCCCGCCTGACCGGAGCAGGCGATAGGCGGCAGAAACGAGTGCCCCTGGATTCTGGACGTGCTCGAGCGTCATGAAGCAACAGATGAGATCGAAACTTTCGGGCGGAAAGTCACGGCCTTCGAAAATGCCTTCGCGAATCCAGGCCCGGCGGTGGGCCGGAGCAGCGGCGATTGCTGCAGTCGAGGGCTCGATCCCAACGAGATCGAGAAAGCCCAATGAAGACAGACGCTCGAGAAATGCGCCCGTCCCGGTACCGATCTCGAGCGCCGCGCTTCGCTTGCCAAGTTTGGCGAGCATGGGGAGGATCGCGCGAGCGTAAGCGTCTGCGGCGTCCTCCGCTTCCTCGGCGCTGTCGTAATCTGCGGTGTGATAGCTGGCTGCCAATTCCTCGACGCTTGGCGGGCGGTCGACGTAAGCAAGATCGCAGGCGCGGCAGCGCACCATCGCATGGCTCATAAATTCTGGTGTCTTGCGCGAAGCGAAGCTCGAAGCGCTCATCTGGCTTTCGTCACGGGTATCGGAAAGGAAAGGCTCGCTCTCGTCCTGTCCCGATCCGCAAACTGGACAGGTGCGAAGGGCTGCTTCGATCGTTGCATGTTTCATGAGACCCCGACTAGCCCAAGAGGGTTGAGCGAATGTTAACCATATGTCGCGACATGTCGGGACATGCATCATTGTTCGCTCACTGCTGCCGGACCTGCATCCACTGAAGACCTGGCGCTGCGAATTCGCTGCCGGGCCCTTGAAATGGTCACCCGAGCAAGAGCCTCCCACATTGGCTCCGCCCTATCGATCGCGGACATCATCGCCGTGCTCTACGGCCGAATTCTCAAGGTCGATCCGACAGCGCCCAGAAATCCGCAGCGCGACCGGTTCATCCTGTCGAAGGGACACGCCTGCGTCGCCGTCTACGCGGCGCTAGCCGAAACCGGGTTCATCGACCCTGCTCTCCTCGAAACCTACGGAACCGACGGATCGAAGCTGATGGCGCACATCAGCCACAAGGTTCCGGGCGCCGAGTTTTCAACCGGCGCCCTCGGGCACGGGCTGCCATTCGGGGCTGGAAAGGCGCTCGCAGCCAAAAGGCAGGCCAAGGGCTGGCGCACCATCGTCCTCACCAGCGACGGCGAATGGGACGAAGGCAGCAACTGGGAAGCGGCCCTGTTCTCGGCCCATCACGGGTTGGACAACCTCCTTTGCATTATCGATTACAACAAGCTTCAGAGCCTCACGAGCATCGACAAGACACTTTGCCTGGAGCCCCTGCACTCCAAGTTCGAGGCATTTGGCTGGGCAGTCCGGGAGGTCGACGGCCACGATCACGAGGCCCTTTTTGAGGCGCTAGACGAATCCTCCTGGCCGTCTGGCAAGCCCGCCATGCTGATTGCTCATACGATCAAGGGCAAGGGCGTCAGTTTCATGGAGAACCGGGTCGAGTGGCACTATCGCAATCCAACACCCGAACTCCTCGGCCGGGCCCTCGCCGAGATCGAGGGCGCCCGCCATGCGTGACGCGTTCATCGACGAACTGGCAAAGCTTGCGGAATCCCACGGGCAGATCGCGCTGATCGTCGGCGATCTCGGATTCAATGTCGTTGAACCCTTCGCAGACCGCTTTCCGGACCGTTTCGTCAACGCCGGCGTCGCCGAACAGAACATGACAGGGCTGGCGGCAGGAATGGCCAGCGAAGGCTACCACGTCTTCACATATTCGATCGCAAATTTTCCGACCTTTCGCTGCGCGGAGCAGATCCGGAACGATGTCGATCACCACCGGCTGCCGGTAACGATCGTCGCGGTCGGAGGCGGCGTCGCTTATGGCTCGCTCGGCTATTCGCACCACGCCGTCCAGGATTACGCGCTTATGCGGACAATGCCGAACATGACCATCGCTTCGCCGGGCGATCCCCTGGAGACAAGAGCCTGCCTCAACTGGCTGGTCGCCAACCCTGGCCCGTCCTACCTTCGCCTTGGAAAGTCGGGAGAGCCGCAGTTTCACAAAACCGCGCCCTCGGTGACTCCGGGATTCTGGGTCCCCGTCCGGCAAGGAGATGAAGGTTCGGTAATGCTCTCGACGGGCGCCGCGCTTGGCGCGGCGATTGCCCGCGCCGGCAATCGGGCTGTTTATTCGCTTCCACTTTGGAGCATGGCCTCGAAGATCCGGCAGCCCGAGCAGCTTGCTCGGCACAGCGAGGTCACGACGTTCGAAGACCATCTTGCTGACGGCGGATTTGGTTCATGGCTTGCGGAGAGCGTAGCCGGCACCGAGGCCGCTGCTCGCATCCGGCCAATCGCACTTTCTTCGGAAATTTGCGACGAGGTCGGAAGCCAGGCGATGCTGAACCGGCTCGGCGGCCTCGCGCTTTAACGGTTTGTTGACCACGTTTTGTTCATAGATCGACCATGAAAGCGGTCATTCTCGCAGGCGGCCTCGGCACCCGCATCGCTGAGGAAACATCGGTTCGCCCAAAACCGATGGTTGAGATCGGCGGCAAGCCAATCCTTTGGCACATCATGAAAATCTATGCCCAGCACGGCGTCGACGAGTTCATCGTCTGCCTTGGCTACAAGGGTTACATGATCAAGGAGTATTTCTTCAATTACGCGCTCCACATGTCGGACGTCACCATCGACCTTCGAACCGGGACGACGACGGTCCATCGAAACGACACCGAAGACTGGAAAATCTCACTGATCGATACGGGTCCCGACACGATGACGGGAGGCCGTTTGCGTCAGGCCTTACAATATTTGGGCGACGACGAGGACTTCTGCCTGACCTACGGGGACGGAGTGAGCGACCTCGATATCTCGGCCGCCATCGAATTCCATCGCAACCACGGACGTAAAGCCACCGTCACTGCGGTTCGTCCCGCGAGCCGCTATGGGCAGCTTGCCTTGGTTGGCGACGAAGTCTCCGCCTTCGCAGAGAAACCTGTCGATGAAGGTGGCTGGATCAACGGCGGCTTCTTCGTCCTTCATCGTTCGATTGGGCAGTATCTCGGGAACTCCGATGAGTGTGTGTGGGAACGCGAGCCGCTCGAACGGCTCGCGGCGGAAGGTGAACTGCGCTCCTATTTTCATGACGGCTTCTGGCAGCCCATGGATACTCTTCGCGACCGCCAGCTGCTCGAAGGTATGTGGGAACGTCAGGAGGCCGCGTGGAAAATCTGGGCCTGAACCGGTCCTTCTGGGCTGGCCGCCGAGTTCTTCTGACGGGCCATACGGGGTTCAAGGGCAGCTGGCTCCTGATGCTGCTCGAAACCCTCGGCGCCAAGGTTACCGGCATTTCGCTAGAGCCGGAAACCGAGTCCCTGTTTCGCCAACTTGGCGGAGCTGAGCGTTGCATCCACATCATCAACGACATCCGGGACTTTGCCGCGGTTCAGGCCATCGTCGCCGCCGCAAAACCCGAAATTATCCTCCACCTTGCTGCCCAACCACTTGTTCGGCGGTCCTATCTCGATCCGCTCGAGACAATCAGCACGAACGTCCTTGGTACCGCCAACCTCCTCGAGGCCGCGCGAAGGATTGACGGCCTGGTCGGGATCGTCTCGGTCACCACGGACAAATGCTATGCGAACGACGGGCGCTCGGCCGGTTACCTCGAGGATGACAGGCTCGGGGGCCACGACCCCTATTCCAACAGCAAAGCCTGCGCCGAATTGGTCACCCAATGCTTTCGCGACAGTTTTTTCGCGGATCGATCGATTGGCGTAGCGACCGCTCGAGCCGGCAATGTCATCGGTGGCGGCGATTATTCAGCCGACCGACTAGTCCCGGATGTCGTTCGTGCCCTGAGCACGAACCGCAAGCCTGAACTTCGCAATCCGACCGCCGTTCGGCCTTGGCAGCATGTTCTCGAACCGGTGACCGGCTATTGCCTGCTGGCTCAGAGGATGGCCGCCGATCCAAAGCGATTTGCCAAGGGCTGGAACTTCGGCCCCCCGGCCGAAGATGTGGCCGACGTCGGGGCCATCGTCAGTCAGATGGCGCGCCACTGGGGTCTTGCGGGCGACTTCAGCCCTCAAGCCGGGAATCATCCGCACGAAGCCGAGATCCTGACGCTCGACTCGGGTATGGCAAGGCGCGAGCTCGGATGGACTTCCCGGCTCTCGCTCCGCGATGCTGTCGACTGGACCGCCGATTGGTATCGTGCACAGCTCGCTGGAGAGCCTGCCGCCGATTTGTGTCTCGCCCAGATCCGTCGCTATTTCGCGACTGATGCAGTGCAGGCGGCGGCTTGATGGAGCGCAAGCGCATCCTCATCACCGGAGCCGGAGGCTTCGTTGGCGCAGCGATTGTCAAAGCCGCGGTCGCCCAAGGGGACGAAGTCATCGCTCTCGTTCGGAGCGGCTCGTCGCGGCTCGCGGCAATTGCCAAGAGCATCGCGTTGAAACGGGTGGATCTCGCCGATGCGGCCGGCATTGCCGATTGCATCGGCTCGGTGAGGCCAGAAGTGGTCGTTCACTCGGCCTGGGAAGGCATCGGCGGAGCCTTACGCAGCGACGACATCCAGCTCGACAACATTCGAACAACGGTTGCGCTTGCAGATGCCGCAATCGCCGCCGGGACACGCAAGTTCGTGGGCATCGGCTCGCAGGCCGAATATGGCCGCTATGACCGCAGGATCTTTGAAAGCGATCTCCCGCAGCCGACCATGCTCTACGGCGCTGCGAAATTGGCGGCGAACCATCTGGTTGCCCAGCGCTGCCGCGAGGCCGGCGTTGCGTTCGCGTGGCTTCGACTGTTTTCAGTCTATGGCCCGGGCGACAACCCGAACTGGCTGATCCCCTCAACCGCAGCCTCGCTCGTGCGCGGAGTGCGGCCGCAATGCACGGCGGGAACCCAGAAGTGGGATTACCTCCACATCGACGATGTGGCCAAGGGCGTGCTCGCCGTCGCGAACAACCATCATGCAAATGGCGTTTTCAATCTCTCGAGCGGTGAAGCGGTTCATGTCCGGACGATTGTCGAGATGCTGCGCGATGCTGCCGCTCCCGGACTGGACCTGAGCTTCGGCGACATTCCATTCGGAGACGACCAGATCATGCATCTCGAAGGCGACAACGGGTGCCTTCGGGATGCGACCGGCTGGTCCGTCCAAGTGCCGCTCGGCGAGGGCCTCAGGCAAGTGGTCGACGAACTCAGGATTGCGGCATGAGCAGTATGCTTCCTCCGGAAAAAGAACGGGGCATGAAGACGATTTCGATCATTAGTCCCTGCTACAACGAGGCGGATAATGTTCGCGCGTGCAGCGATGCCGTGAAGGCGCTGTTTGCAAAGGGTGCGCCGCTTGCGGGGTATCGCTGCGAGCATATCTTTGCCGACAACGCTTCGAGCGACGGGACCGTTGAAATCCTGCGCGAACTGGCAGCGACCGACCCGTCGGTCAAAGTCATTCTTAATGCTCGGAACTTCGGGCCTTTCCGCTCCAATTTCAACGCCTTGCGCGCGGCAACCGGCGACGCCGTCCTCGTATTCCTGCCAGTCGATCTTCAGGATCCGCCAGAGATGATCCCGGAGTTCGTGAGACTGTGGGAAAGCGGCGTCGAGGTGGTCGCGGGCGCCCGCGCCAATCGACAGGAGAGCCTCGCTCTTCGCGCCTGCCGAGCCGTCTTCTATCGTCTCGTGAGGTCTCTTTCGGACGTCGATATTCCAGTGGACGTCGGCGAGTTTCAGCTGATTGACCGCCAAGTGTGGCAGGCCGTCGTGCAGCACGACGACCATTACCCCTATATCCGGGGCATCATCGCCTCGGTCGGCTTTCGCCGCGTTATTGTCCCCTATACCTGGAAGGCACGGCAACGCGGCCTTTCGAAAAACAACCTCCCTCGCCTCGTCGACCAGGCACTCAACGGGATCTTCTCCTTCACCAGTGTGCCGATGCGCCTTTGCACATTCGCGGGCGTGGCGATGGCGATACTCTGCTTCCTCTATGCGATCTTTGCGCTCGGGGTTTGGTTTGTACGGCCTGAGCTTGCGCCTCGAGGGATGACGACGATAATTTTCGCGCTGTTTTTCCTCTCCGGGATGCAGCTGACCTTCATCGGCATTCTGGGTGAGTACGTCACTTCGATCCACAGCCAGGTGCGCAACCGGCCGCTAGTGGTCGAACGCGAGCGCCTCAACATGGGTGCTGCGCCGTCGGCAAATCCCGTCCACAAGCTTCAAAAGAGGGTAGCGGACGCCGCATGACAGGTGCGGCAGCAGCCATCGCTGCGGACCGCCCGGTTGCGCGAACTGGACTGACGGTCGGATCTTTGGCCGCTAGCCTGCTCGGCCTATTTGCCGTCGACAACATCCTTCTGCTGCATTTCTGGGGCCTGTCCCTCCCCCTCACCGTCGGACTGATCCTCGGTGCCGGAACGGCGATTATTGCTCTTGTCGGCCGATTTTCCGCCAATCTGCCACCGGTTCCCTTTCGGACATTCGCGGCTGCATTCGTCATATCGCTTGCGCTATTCGCGCTCGGCGGAGAGGGCCGCTTTTTCTACGCCAATACTGATTGGCAGATCCGCGACGCGGTCTTGCACGACATGGCGACGAATGTCTGGCCTTTCGCTTACGACATTCATGGAGCGGGATATTTCCTGAGGGCGCCGCTTGGAACCTACCTCTTGCCGGCCCTGTTCGGAGCGCACGCCGAATTGGCTCTCCTGATTTCGAACTCGCTCCGGCTAGCCCTTCTTCTGACGCTTGCCTGGCACCTGTTCCAAGCCAAGCGCGAGCGCGTCATCGCCTTGACGGTCTTCATCCTTTTTAGCGGATGGGACCTGTTGGGAACGGCGATCTACTCGGCATTGGGCGCCCATCTTTCCTGGGACCATATCGAGCGCTGGAATTTCAGTTACCAGTACAGCTCGAACGTCACCCAGGCCTTTTGGGTGCCGCAGCACGCAATTGCCGGCTGGTCATGTGCCGTCGCGTTCTTGCTCTGGCGCAAAGGCGTTGTCCCGGTTGGCTTTTTCGCTGCGACGATCCCGCTGGTTGCGATCTGGTCGCCGCTGGCGATCATGGGCGCAATTCCGTTCGCCATGCTCGCAGGGCTCGAGCTGTTGAGGCGCCGCGCCGTCGACCTCAAGGATGTTGCACTCGCAGCGCTCGCCTGCACCGTTGCTCTTCCGGCGCTGCTCTATCTCCAGCTCGACGCGGAAAAGGTCGGCATGCACGTGCGCATGGCCCATCCCTGGGCGTGGCTTCTCTGCTTGGCTCTCGAAGTGCTGCCGTTTGCATGGCCACTTCTTCGGGATCGAGAATCGCCGGTGGCCGACCGGCCTGTGGTGGGCCTGATCCTGCTCCTCCTCATCCTGATGCCGCTCGTCGAGATCGGTATGAATTCGGATTTCCAGATGCGGGCATCGATCATGCCGCTGGCCCTCCTCTCCATCTACTTTGCAAAGTGGATCTCCAGGCTCCTGAAGGAGAAGCCGGAGCGCGTAGCCGTAATTGCCTATGCGCTCGTCGCCATCATCTTGGGTGCGGCCACCCCCCTGCTCGAAGTGCGACGGGCGGTGGTGAACGGTCCCTCGCCGCCACCGCTCTGCTCGTTGGTCGGAGCCTGGTACAAGCAGGACAATATGATCGTTCCTTATTCGACCTATCTTGCTCCGGTCTCGACGCTTCCGACGCGGCTGCGCGACGTGCCCGTTGTCGCGGGACGCTCCGATCCGGAAAGGTGCTGGGACCGAAAGTGGGTAGTTCCCGAAGCGAGCGGCCTTACGAAAGCTTCGCGCCATGACTGAAGCAATCAAAGCCTTTCTCGAGCGGTTTCAGCCAATTCCCGTACGGTGACGAGCCAGTTGCTGCCGAACCTGGTTTATGCCGCGATCCTCGTGATTGCGCTCGTGATGCCTTACGCAACCCGGGGCAAGACGCCGGCTGCCAGCGACCGGTGGATTATCGCCGCTCTCGTCGGCTCCGGCATTTTGCTGACGGCCGCGCGTCACGGCGCCTTTTCGATCCTCAGCCTCATATTGTTGCTGCCGCTTCTGGGCCTCGGTCAGAATGCTCTTCTTGGCGGCATCGCGGCGGTGCTCCTCTTCGCTCCAGTGACTTGGTGGTCGCCCAATTTGCACCTGAGCACGGCCGCGACCTGCCTTTTCATCTTGATCGGGGCGGGCGCCGCCTATTTGCCGGGCCTCTTGCCTGCCCCCACTGAAAAGACGGGTGCGCCTTTGATCCTGCGGACGATGGCGTTCGCTACGCTCATCGGGCTTGCGGTCGGGCTGCTCACCGCACCGTTCGGTTCGCGTGAACCGATCTATTTCGCCTGGCACCATTGGGGCGCCTACCTTGCACCGGTTGAGGCGTGGCTCGCCGGAGGCCTGCCGTATCGGGACTTTCCGGTCCAGTACGGAATAGGTCCTACCGCATTATTGGCAGGCGTCTGCGGCTCGGATTGCTGGAGCGGCCTCTATGACACGACGATTTTCGCCAATGCGCTCTATTTCTCGGCGCTTAGTGGCTGCGTCGTTCTTCTTACCGGGGGTGCGTCGCGCGGCTTACGCTGGCTTGCACTCGCAGCGCTGTGGTGCGCGACTTTTGTCTGGACGGCCTTTCCCGCGGATCTTGGCTCGGCGGCGATGACGCCCTCGGTCGCGGGGCTTCGCTTTCTGCCAATAGCGCTTCTGCTCCTCTATATTCTGAGCGCCGAACGCAGTGGTCGACACCGGGATTGGATCGGACACGCGATCTGGCTGTGCGACCTTTTCTGGTCACCGGAAGGTGCCTTGTTCGGTACGCTCATGTGGTGGCCCTATCTTGCCATGCGCGATGCAGCGAGCGCTCCCACATCCCGCGAAGCGTGGATCGCGCTCTTTCGCGGCGCGCTTCGGGGTCTGATTGCGCTCGCGGCCGGTCTCATCCTCCTCTCGGCTTTTCTATGGCTGCTTTCCGCCGGTGAGATGCGTCCAAAGGATTTTCTGGCCTATATTCTCAACCCGCCCGGGCCACTGCCGATTAATCCCGTGGGGACGGTCTGGCTGGCGCTTGCAGCGATCCTGCTGGCGCTGAACGCGCTGGTCGGCGCCGCCGGATCAATGCGAGGGCGGGCTCTCTATGTCTGCCTGCTCGGCTTCCTCGCCGCTGGCACCTACTTCCTCAGCCGAAGCCACGATAACAACATCCTCAATTTGTTTCCGCTGCTTGTCGTTCTGCTGATCGCCGCTCTGCAGACCGACGGCCGGCCTCCAACCGTGCCTGTCTTCACTGATGCATTCGTTCGAACCGTTCTCGCTGCGATGGTTGCGTTCATCGCTGCCGCCGGGTGGACGTCCTGGAGCGAGGGCGCGCGCGCGGGCGCTCTACTGAACATTGGGCCATCGCGGCTCATCGCTCAATTCACCCCGCAGCCGGGCACCGAGCCACAGATGCTTTCGTCCGATGCATTGAGGGCGCTTGATTATCTGCGAAGCCGCAATGCCGGCGCGGTCGTGCTCGTCGACGAAAACAAGATCATCCCCCGCCACGGCGTCGGCGAAGGCTGGACCGGTGTCAACAATATGGCCAACTTCGAGCCCCTTCCGCGAGCTCTGGTCACGCATTTCATCTGCCGCGGCGGGATTGCGTACAGACGCCCCGGCTGGATCCTCGTCGACGAGCGCAAATACGGCGCCTGGGTTCAGATGTTCGAGGCAGCCTATGAGGTGCGCGAAAACGTCGGCTTCGGATCTTATCGGGCTTACCATCTGTTTCCGCGAGCCGGCGGGCCGGGCTGCGCCAAACTTTGAGCTGAAGGGCCCGGATTACTGCCGCCTTTGAACCGAACTGCCGCTTTCATTACCTTCTTCTTAGGAACGAGCATTAATCCGAGCGGAAATGCGCTTTTCCCTCGCGCTTGGCCTCGAGAAGACCGCTGACAATCGCCGCAATTAGCTTTTTCTAAAAGTTTCTCTCCTATTCACCCTGCCGGTAATTCAGCAGCAAACGCAGGCATTGGCATGAGCGCATTTGGAAAGCGTGGCGGAGTGGGCGGCGGACGCCCCAGCTTCGGCGTCGCGAAGCCGATGAAGGGCGGATCGGGCGCTGCGCCCGTCAAGCCAACCGCTGCGCTTGAGGGCGGCGAACAATTTCCGCCAATCGATGAACTCACGCCGCCAGTGGACGCGCCCGTCTCGTCCGACAATCCCGGTTCCATGGCGGCCATGGACCGCCTCACTGCTCGTCAGAACGGGAGCGGCGAACAGGGCAGCAGCAAGTCCGAGGGGTTCGAAGCTTCGGTCCATCGAATCAAGGAGCAGGTGCTTCCGCGCCTCCTTGAGCGCGTTGATCCAGAAGCCGCCGCGACGCTCAGCAAGGACGAACTTGCCGAGGAATTCCGGCCGATCATCTCGGAAGTCCTTGCCGAACTCAAAATCACCCTCAACCGGCGCGAACAGTTCGCACTTGAGAAAGTTCTTGTTGATGAACTTCTGGGGCTCGGGCCGCTTGAAGAGCTCCTGGCCGACCCTGCCGTCAGCGACATCATGGTCAACGGACCCGACCAGACCTACGTCGAGCGCAAGGGCAAGCTGGAAATCGCGCAGATCCAGTTCCGCGACGAAGAACACCTATTCCAGATCGCGCAGCGGATCGTGAACAAGGTCGGTCGCCGCATCGACCAGACGACCCCACTTTGCGACGCACGCCTCCAGGACGGCAGCCGCGTCAACGTCATCGTCCCGCCGCTTTCGCTGCGCGGGACGGCGATCTCGATCCGCAAATTCTCCGAAAAGCCGATCACGCTCGACATGATGAAGGGCTTCGGCTCGATGTCGGAGAAGATGGCGACGATCCTCAAGATCGCCGGCGCATCGCGAATGAATGTCGTCATCTCGGGCGGTACCGGCTCCGGTAAGACGACCATGCTGAACGCTCTTTCGAAAATGATCGATCCGGGCGAGCGCGTGATCACGATCGAAGATGCGGCCGAGCTTCGGCTGCAGCAACCTCACTGGTTGCCACTGGAAACGCGGCCCGCCAACCTTGAGGGCCAAGGCGCGATCACCATCCGCGACCTCGTCATCAACGCGCTTCGTATGCGTCCTGACCGGATCATCCTGGGCGAGATTCGTGGCAGTGAGTGCTTCGACCTGCTCGCCGCGATGAACACCGGCCACGATGGGTCGATGGCGACACTCCACTCCAACTCTCCGCGCGAATGCCTCGCTCGTATGGAGAACATGGTGATGATGAGCGACATCAAGATCCCGAAGGAAGCGATCAGCCGCCAGATCGCGGATTCGGTTGATCTGATCGTCCAGGTCAAACGTCTCCGCGACGGCTCTCGCCGAACGACGAACATCACCGAGGTGATCGGGATGGAGGGCGACGTGATCGTCACCCAGGAGCTATTCAAATTCGAATATCTCGATGAGACCCCCGACGGGAAGATCATCGGCGAATTCCGCTCGATGGGACTTCGTCCCTATACGCTCGAGAAAGCCAAGCAGTTCGGCTTTGACCAGCCCTACCTGGAGGCCTGCCTCTAGGTCTTCAGACTTCCATGGCCGCCGTAAGGATCAGCGGCCTTTCGGAAAGGATCGTCGGATCCTCCGCCTCCTCCCACAGCCGTCGCAGCGACTTGGGCAGCGCGTCTCGTACCTTGTTGATCTGCCCTTCCGAGATGTGCCTTGAAAGAAGTCTCAGCACCGAACGAACCGCCTCCTCGGCGTCGACGGGCCGCGTATCGCTCAGCCGTTCGGCAACTTCCTCGATAAAATTCTCGCGGCTGCGATGATCGCTCGGCATGTGTCCGGGCTCGAACTGATCATAATAGATGCCGCGGATCAGAAGCGGGAGCTGGGCTCCGAGATGCGACGCCAGATTGACCGTGAGCCGATCGCGAAGCTTGTGAAGAACGGTTGAGAGCACCTTCCAGGCGACCTGTTTGTCCGGGCCCAGATCGTCGCAGATCTCGTTCAGCCAGATGTGGGTCGTCTCCAGTGTCCTGTCGAAAACGTCGAGTCCGCTCGCGCTCATGGTCTGCTCCTCAAGGTGAAATCGCGCCGCTAGCGAACGCGAACGCTCGGATCAGGAGCGCCGTTCCGAGTTGGGAGTGAGGCGCCCAGCGCGCCAAGTGCGCTCAGGCGGCCAATCGTGACGTCTCAGGGGCGCCGTCGACGGCCAGCCCGTCAAGAAACCGCTGAGTGCAGGCTTCCCAGCTATAATGTCGGGCTTCCCTCATGGCGGCATTGCTGTCGGCCGAAAGTGCCCGCTCGATCGCGACCGCGAGGTCTTCGTCGAGAGCACCGATCGGCCACTTGCCGCCGTGAATCCCGCGCCCCTTCGGTCCGAGTATGTCGAGTGGTCCCGGCACGGGATAAGCAGCAACGGGGAGGCCGCAGGCAAGCGCCTCGATATTGACCAGCCCGAATGTGTCCGTCCGGCTCGGAAATACGAAGACGTCGGCGGCCGCATAGGTCGATGCGAGCTCGGATCCTTGTTTCGATCCGAGAAACGAAACGTTCGGATATTTCAGCTTCATCTTCTCGAGCGCCGGACCGGAGCCCACGACGACTTTGCTTCCAGGCACGTCAAGGTCGAGGAACGCGCCGATATTCTTCTCGACCGCCACGCGTCCGACATTGAGAAGAACGGGCCGGGGCAGTTTCGCCATTGCCGGATGCGCTTTCACCCCGGTGTTGAACTGGTCGAGATCAACTCCCCGAGGCCAGTGATGCGTCTTGGAAAGCCCGTGAGCTTGGAGTTCGCTCGATAGCGTCGCCGTCGCCGTAAAAGTCCGTTCCGCCGCTCCGTGAAACCGGCGCATCATCTTCCAGATCCATTCCGCCGGAATTCCCGTCCGGATCGAGACATAGTCCGGAAATCGAGTGTGAAACGCGGTGGTGAAATGACGGCCGTTCTTCAGACACCAGCTGCGGGTCGCCCAGCCGATCGGACCCTCGGTCGACACATGTATGCTGTCCGGCTGCGCCTTGTCGAGCAATCTTGAGACTGAACGGCCGCAGCCGAGCGCGAGCCGGATTTCCGGGTACGTCGGACAGGCAATCGTTCGGAACAAGGAAGGCTCGATCACCTCGATCTGGTGACCGAGGCGGCGCAGCTGATCGACGGTCATTGAGAGCGACCGGACCACTCCGTTGACCTGCGGGTGCCACGCGTCCGTGGCGAGGGCAATCTTCACTCGGCGGCTGCTTCCTTCATTTTGCGCGTAGCCTTTTGCTGCAGCGCCTCCTCGCGCTTGCGCTCCGCCCAATCGATAATCTCCATCCGGCCATCGGCATGTTCAACCAGGGCCGTGCAGCTCTCCACCCAATCGCCGTCATTGTAATAGGTGACGGCTCCGATCTGCCGGATCTCGGCCGAGTGAATGTGACCGCAGACGACCCCATTGGCACCGCGTTCGCTTGCGGCATGTGCGACTGCTTCCTCGAAGCTCGAAATGAACTGGACGGCGTTCTTCACCTTCTTCTTGAGGTGCGATGAGAGCGACCAGTAAGGAAGCCCGCGCTTGCGCCGGATCCAGTTGAGCACGCGATTGAGTTTGAGAAGCAGAGTGTAGGCACTGTCCCCGAGGAAGGCGAGCCACCTTGCGTACAGCACGACGCCATCGAACTCATCGCCGTGGAGGATCAGAAGCCTGCGGTTGTCGGCGGTTACGTGGATCGTCTCCTGAAGAAGCTCGACGCCGCCGAGGTTCAGTCCGACATAGTCGCGGAACGCCTCGTCATGATTTCCGGGAACATAGACGATGCGCGTCCCATGTTTGGCTTTCTTGAGCACGCAGCGAACCACGTCGTTGTGACGCGGCGGCCAGTACCAGCCCTTCCTCAGCTGCCAGCCGTCGATAATATCGCCGACGAGATAGAGAATCTCGCATTCCACAGACTTCAGGAAATCGAGCAGAAGCTCCGCATTGCAGCCGGCTGTGCCGAGGTGAGTATCGGAGATAAAGGCGGCTCGGACCGCCAGCTTCGGCCGATGCGGCTCGAAGTGAATCGGTTCGTCCATCCACTTTGGAGCATGCTGAAAAAGCTGCGCTGCAGCCTTCCCGCGCTTGCGCGTGATCGTTTCCGTCATCGAGCCTTCCCTTCCCGAGGACCCAGTCATTGTCACCCAGGGGGGCGACAAATGGGTGACGGATTTGCGAAGGCTTCGTGACAGCTCGTTCCGGGGCAGGCTGAGCGAGGTGGATGTCGCACGAACCGGCCTTCGTGAAAGGCTTGTCGGCGCTCCGATGTCCCTGCCCGATTGCCAGGAAGTCGTCGAAGCGGGAAGCGACAAACTGGCGGAAGCGGTGTAGGCCCAGCCCGGCCTATGCCCTTAGCCGATAGCGCCGAACGACTGGTCTATCGCGCCGCCGGTTTGCCGGTCGCGCTCGGGGTTCTTGTCGGCTCCTACGGCGCCGCTGGCGACGACACGCTCCGATCTGCGTTCGCTCGGCGCTACTGGCACCCGGAGAGCGCCAGCGAATGGGTCGAACTTCTTGCCGGGATTCTGCTGTGGCCCTTTGGGCTCGTTCTCGCCTCGGCATGGTTCACCTGGCGAAATGGGCCGGTAACCAAACAGCGACTTGGCAAACGTCTTTCGGGGCAAGTTCGCGAGCAGCTAAGTCTCTATTTCTCCGCCGGAGTTCTTCCGCCCTGGTATTATATCTTCTCGCTTCACGACGAAGGGGAGAAACGGGCTGATACGTTCATCCAGCGCTTCGAGACAAAGACCTGCTATTTCCGGCTTCTCAAGCCGCGCAAGGGCACGCCGCTCAACGACAAGCGCCGCTTTGCTGAATATTGCGCCGAACACGGGATTCGGACGGTCCAAACACTGATGAACCTCGACGGGAAGGATCCCGGTCAGCCGCTTCCGGACCGGGATATTTTCGTCAAGCCGACGACTGGCCGGGGAGGCCGGGGCGCGGAGCGATGGGACAATGTCGGACCCTCGACTTTCGCCGGCCCTGGAGGTGAGCAGCTCTCGGGCGAAAGGCTTCTGGAACGGCTCGTCGATCGCTCAAAACACAGGCCGCTGATCGTCCAGCCAAGAATGAACCCCCACCCCGATCTTGCGTCCGTCACCTCCGGCGCGCTTCCAACGACGCGGATCCTGACCTGCCTCGACACGCGTGGTCAGCCCACGGTGATGGCCGCGATGATTCGGATGTCGTTCGGTGAAAACAAAACCGTCGACAATCTCCATGCGGGCGGCATCGGAGCTCTTGTCGACGTCGCCTCCGGAACGCTGTCGAAAGCTAGCAATCTCGGCTCCGACGCGCGGCTCGGCTGGTTTTCGGCGCATCCGGATACGGGCGAACCAATCGAAGGCAAGGCCGTTCCCCGCTGGGAAGAAGCCAAGGCGGCAGCTGTCGATGCTCACGGCCATTTCGGCGATCGAGTTGTCGTGGGATGGGACGTAGCAATCCTGGCGGATGGACCCATTTTCATCGAGGGCAACGGCAATCCAGATCTGGACATCCTCCAGCGCTTCATGCGGGTCGGATTTAGGAAGCATCCGCTGGCCGAGCTTCTCGCCTTCCATTTGCGCGAGCGCGGCGCGGCCGGCGCGCGATCGGCTCCAAACCCAGTACTGACGGATTGATCGCGGCAAGGTTGGCGATCAACGCGAGCGGCCCCGACTGACGATGCGACGGCTTCAAAATTTTAGCGGGCTTGCCACGCAGAAATTTTCATGTGCGGCAAGTTTTTGATTGACGAAAGAGAGCGCAGCGACAGGTTTCGAGCGAACCGAGCGGACCTGCGCAGCCAACACCCTGCTCTATTATAAGATACTATTTTAAAACGAAAAAATGGTGGGCGTGGCAAGGATTGAACTTGCGACCCCTGCGATGTCAACACAGTGCTCTACCACTGAGCTACACGCCCACCCGGGTCAGCCGATATGGCTTGGAGAAGCGGCATTTAGGGAGCTGAGGCGCGAGGCGCAACAGGCTTTAAACCGGCTAAAGCCGCCCGTGCTGGTCCTCGGTTTGGAAGATGCGGTCCACCTCCATCACGAGATCCTTGAGATGGAACGGCTTTGACAGCAGCTTCGCCTCGGGCGCCGTACGGCCGCCCTGCAGGGCAACAGCGGCAAAGCCCGTGATGAACATCACTCGGATCGATGGATCGATCGCGCTCGCCTTCTGGGCAAGCTCGATACCATCCATCTCCGGCATCACGATATCGGTGAGCAGCAAGTCGAAGCGTTCCGCTTCGAGCAGCGGCATTGCCTCCGTGCCGCAGCCGACAGCCTCGACTTCATATCCGACGCGCTGCAGCGCGCGCTGCAGATATTCGCGCATCGACGTATCGTCTTCGGCCAGAAGTATTCTTGCCATTGCCTCTCTATGCGCTCACGAATTGCGTTTTGCCAGAAGCGAATATCCGGCTCATGCGTTGCAGCCCCTCAACACCAGTCCTAAACTGGGACAAAAAGTAAGGATTGGCGCGAAAGCTCATTGTGACGCCGCTTGCTTCCCCAATCATCCATGAGCCGCGCGGTTCCCTCCCCGTGGTGCTGTCCGTCCCGCATTCTGGGCGCGACTATCCCGAATGGCTCGTTGAGAACGCATCAGCCGGCCGACCCGCGCTCGCAATGCTCGAGGACCCCCTCGTCGACCGGCTGGTCTGGCGAGCACTCAAGCGCGGATGCGGGGCGGTTGTCGCCCGCACTCCAAGGGCAGCCATCGACTGCAATCGGGCCGAAGACGATATCGACCCCTCCGTCGTGGATGGTGCTCGGCGCGGACGCGTAACCGCCAGAGCGCGTGGCGGTCTGGGAATCGTCCCGTCACGAACCCAACAGCATGGATATCTGTGGCGTCGGCCGATCACTCCGCTCCAGCTGCTCGAGCGACTGGATCAGGCGCACCGGCCTTATCATCGCGCGATCGAAGACCAGATCTCGCTACTTCTAGAGCGTTTCGGATGCGCGCTGCTGATCGACTGCCATTCGATGCCGCCGCCGCCCAGCGGAACCCCGCCGATTGTTTTTGGCGACTGCCGCGGCCGAACTGCTGATGCTTGGCTCAGCTGCGATGCGGTTGAGATCGCTCGCGGGTTCGGACTCGAGGCAGCGCTCAACGATCCCTTTGCGGGTGGTCATGTGATCGAACGACACGCCTGTCCCGGCCGAAACGTCCACGCTCTCCAGCTCGAGGTCGATCGCCGCTGCTATCTCGACGAAGCCCTGAGGGATCCGGGCGGCGGGTTCGATCGTCTGGCGGCCTTTATCGAAGCCCTGGTGACAGAACTTGGCGAAGCGCTGCTCGGCCGCCAGTTCGCGACCGCTGCCGAATAATATGCGTGTCTAGGCGCCTGCGGGAGCCGGCTGCGGCACCTGCGCGGGCGCCTTGCCCTGCTGCATCTGGCGTCCGAACACGTTCCGCATTTCAGCTAGCGAAAAAAGGTGCGCGTAGAGGAGCGGAAGGATTCCGTTCTGGTTCATCCGCCGCAGCTCGTCACCGCGCAGGTTCCTCAGCTTCTCCTCATCGACCATCCTGAAGCCGCGGTAGACGAAAGGCTGTTCGAAGCCCTCCGGCTGGATCGCCACCTCGCCGTCCATCAGCAGGTCGGCCTTGGTCAGGTCTTCGACGAAGGCTGCGGTCCGCTGCCCGGCGGCCTCGAACTGCTCGCAGAACTGAAGGATCGCCTTGGTCGCTTCACTCGGCTCGTCACCGTCAAAGAGCGCCTGACCTTCGTCGAAATCGCCGACCGCGTTGGCGGTCGGATCGAAGCACAGCGAAAGCTCGTCGCTGTCGGGCCGAAGGCGCGCGAGCAGGAACGGATAGCGCCGGACGTAGGCCGGAATGTAGATGTTGGCGTCGCGCGGACGTCCATCCTCGTCGAGGAACACGTTCACGCCCTCGTTCAGGCCAAAAAGCGCGATCGGAATTGGGCTGTCGCCGACCGAGAATACAATCGGATAATGCCTCTGAACGAGAGTGAATTCGTCAACCGTCACCGGGATCGCGTGGGTCTGCGAAATCTGCGGCATGCGCAGCATCGAGCGCACCTTCATCTTATTGTGCTGCGTCCCGTTGAGCGGTTCTATCGCATTGTAGAACAACGGTAAGCTTTGAGTCGGGGCGGCAGTCGCCATCGATGATCTCTCCTGGAGCCGGCACTGTGGCCACGCTCCCCGCGCGGCCGCCGGCAAATTGTCGAGGGGGCTCTATTGGCCTTGTCCACGTTAGGCAAGCCGCGTCCCTCAAGTGCCGTCTGGTACGGCCGTTAGTTCATAGATCATTCAACGCTTCGCTGCGAAGCGAGCCAAAATGGCGGCGGGCGGAAGATGATCCCTGGGACGATCCTCAAGCTCGTGCCCCTGCTTTTTGGGTTGTTTGCCGCACAGCCAGTCATGGTCGGGCAAACGGTCACTCGCCTCGTCATTCAAGATGAAGTGATCCTGCGGGTCCCCGTGCAGCCTCGACCGCTGATGCCTCAGGTCGATTGGATCGAGCGAAAAGGCCCGAAGTGCATCCCGGTTTCAGCGCTTCGACGAGCGCTCATGTCCGGACCTCAGCAGCTCGATTTCATCCTCGCCAACCATGTTCGAATTCGTGCCCAGATTGATGAAGACTGTCCGGCGATCGATTTTTACGGCGATTTTTACCTGCAAACCCAAGACGACCGTCTGTGTGCCGGGCGCGACGCGATCCACTCGCGGATGGGTGGAAGCTGCACGATAGAAAAGTTCAGGCAGCTGATCCCGAAGATCCGCATCCCTCATTAGTGAAGGGTTGGATTCTGGCTCCCGAACACCCACATTTCTTGACAAGTCCACAGGCTTCGCACAGCAATCGCTGAAGTGGCGACTGACCCTGCTGGTCAATCCTTTATCCGGAAGAATCAATGACTTTTGCCGATCTCGGCCTTTCCGATGAATTGCTCCGTTCGGTTTCCGACAGCGGCTATGGCGAACCGACGCCGATCCAGCGATCCGCGATACCCTCGGTACTAATGGGCCGCGATCTCGTCGGGATCGCTCAGACCGGAACCGGGAAGACGGCGGGTTTCGTGTTGCCGATGATCGATATCCTCCACCATGGCCGGAGCCGGGCTCGGATGCCGCGCTCGCTAATCCTTGAACCGACCCGCGAACTGGCGATGCAGGTCGCCGAGAATTTCGAGAAATATGGCAAATACCATCCTCTCTCGATGGCGCTCCTTATCGGCGGCGTGCAGATGGGCGACCAGATCGCTGCGCTTGAGAAGGGCGTCGACGTTCTGATCGCGACCCCGGGCCGGCTGCTCGATCTGTTCGGGCGCGGCAAGATTCTGCTCACGGGCTGCGAGCTGTTGGTGATTGATGAAGCCGACAGGATGCTCGACATGGGATTCATACCTGACATCGAGGAAATCTGCTCAAAGCTTCCGAAAAGCCGTCAGACACTGCTGTTCTCGGCAACAATGCCGCCGCCGATCGAAAAGCTTGCGTCGAAGTTCCTCAACGAACCCAAACGGGTCGAGGTGGCGCGGCCGGCGAGCGCAAACGTCAATATCGAGCAACGTCTGGTCGAAGTCTCTGCCGACAAGAAGAAGGACGCCCTCAAGGATCTGCTTCGAGGGGACGAGGTAAAAAATGCCATCGTCTTTTGTAATCGCAAGTCGACTGTCCGTGAGCTGACCGGAAGCCTCAAACGCGCGCAGCTCGCCGTGGGCCAGATCCATGGAGACATGGAGCAGTCCGAGCGGATCGCGGAGTTTGATCGCTTCAAGCGCGACGAGATCAATGTCCTTGTCGCTTCGGATGTCGCTGCGCGAGGTCTCGATGTGAAAGGCGTGAGCCACGTCTTCAATTTCGACGTTCCGTGGCAGCCCGATGATTATGTGCACCGCATTGGCCGGACCGGTCGAGCGGGAGCGAAAGGGATCGCGATCACGCTCGCAACCAGGGCTGAAGCGGAGTTGATCGACCGGATTGAAAAACTGACCGGCAAGAAGATCGCAAGGGTCGGAGCTCAAGCGAAGACCGCCGAGCGAGGGCCCCGAGAAGAGCGTTCGAGCGGGGAGAAAGCTGCGAGCGAAACCGGCGCACAGGAAGGCAGCCCCATCAAGAAGAGGCCGTCCGGATCCGAGAAGTCGACGGTCGTCGAAGATATCAAGGGCGACTGGAATGGCCCCCTCCCGAGCTTCCTCTCGGTAAGCGCCGCCTAGTTACACAGCTGACACTGGAAAGGTCGGTGATGCGTTCCTAGCTCCGGTTCCCGAGCGGAAAAGGACGAAGCATGACCCAGTACGTGCCCCCCAAAGTGTGGAAATGGGAAGAACCGAGCGGGGGCCAGTTCGCGAGCATCAATCGGCCGGTCGCCGGGCCCACCCGAAAGAAAGAGCTTCCGGTAGGCAGGCATCCATTCCAGCTCTATTCGCTCGCGACACCCAACGGGCAGAAGGTCTCGATCCTGTTCGAGGAACTGCTCGAGACCGGGCACAAAGAGGCCGAATATGACGCCTGGCCAATCCGAATTGGTGAAGGCGATCAATTCTCCAGCGGTTTCGTGGAGGTGAACCCCAACAGCAAGATCCCCGCATTGGTCGACCGCAGCGGCGCCCGCCCGGTACGGATTTTCGAGAGCGGCGCGATCCTCCTCTACCTCGCCGAGAAGTTCGGCGAATTTCTTCCCGAATCCGGACCCGAACGCGCCGAGACACTCTCCTGGCTGTTCTGGCAGATGGGGGCGGCGCCATTTCTCGGCGGCGGCTTCGGGCATTTCTTCGCCTATGCGCCAGAGAAAATCGAATATGCGATCAACCGCTACGCAATGGAGGCCAAGCGACAGTTCGACGTTCTCGATCGCCAGCTTGCACAACATCAATATGTAGCCGGCTCAGACTATACGATCGCCGACATCGCGATCTGGCCCTGGTATGGAGGCCTCGCGCTTGGCCGCAGTTACGAAGGCGCAAACGAGTTCCTCGCAACGCACGAATATGAGCATGTGATGCGCTGGGCCAAGCAGATTGAAGCGCGTCCGGCAGTGCGGCGCGGACGGATCGTCAACAAGATGACGGGCGATCCCTCCGAACAGCTGCACGAGCGTCACGATGCGAGTGATTTTGAACTTTCCACCGAAGACAAGATCGAGCGAACCCCGGCAAGAGAGGATCTGGCAGCGGTCAGGGATGACGCGATCTGATCTCGAGCGATCGGTCTGGAACTTCTATCTCTCTACGATCCTTGCGAGGAGGAACGATAGCGCTCGAGGAACGCGCTTGCGAAGGGTTTCAGGCGGCCGCCTGTTATTGCATCTCGAAGGCCCTCCATGGTTTGCTGGTAGAACCAGAGATTGTGCTGGGTCATCAGCATCGCCCCGAGGATTTCTCCAGATTTGACGAGATGGTGAACGTAGGACCGTTCGTACCGCGTGCAGGCGGGGCATGGGCAGCCACGCTCGATGGGGTCGCAATCCTCCGAGAACCGGGCATTTCGCAGGTTGAGCGGCCCATCCTTCGTAAACGCCTGACCGGTGCGGCCTGACCGTGTCGGAAGAACACAATCGAACATGTCGATTCCGCGAACGACAGCCTCGACGATGTCGTCGGGCTTGCCGACCCCCATCAGGTAGCGGGGCCGATCGCCAGGAAGCATGTCGACCGCAAAATCGAGGCACCCGAGCATCGCATCCTGCCCTTCGCCGACTGCAAGGCCCCCGATGGCGTAGCCATCAAAGCCGATATCCATCAGCGCCTTTGCGGAAGCAGCTCTCAGCTTCTCGTCCAGTGCGCCTTGCTGGATACCAAAAATGGCCGATCGAGCGGCGTGCTCGCCGCCCCGATCGAACTCGTCGCGTGACCTCCTGGCCCAGCGTATCGATCTCTCCATCGCCTCGGCCTGGTCCTTCCGGCTCGAAGTGGTCGGCACGAGCTGGTCGAACTGCATCACGATATCCGAGCCCAACAACCGCTGAACTTCGATGGATCGTTCCGGCGAAACCATATGGCGCGAGCCGTCGAGATGGCTCGCGAAAGCGACACCCTCTTCGGTCACCTTGGTGAGCTTGGAAAGGCTCATCACCTGATAGCCGCCGCTGTCGGTGAGAATCGGCCTTTCCCAGCCCATGAATTTGTGAAGTCCGCCGAGTTTCTCGATCCGCTCGGCGCCGGGTCTCAGCATCAGATGGTACGTGTTGCAAAGGATTATGTCCGCGCCGCTCTCCCGGACCTCCTCTGGACGCATCGCCTTGACCGTTGCGGCGGTCCCGACGGGCATGAAGGCGGGTGTTCGGATCTCTCCCCGCCGCATGGCGACGCGGCCTGAGCGTGCGGGCCCGTCGAGCGCGGCGATGGAAAATGAAAATCTGCTCACAGAGCGGCGCTTAGCGACTCCTCCAGGCGTCGCAACTTCGACGAAATCGAGTTCTTGAGGACCTGCCCTCGTCTGATAGGGGTTCTCCGGCATGCCACAAATAAATGATATCGAGAGATTTGCGTTCGTCGTCGGGGCCCCGCGGTGCGGCACGACCAGCCTTGCGAACTTCCTGAAGCCGCATCCGGACGTCTGCTTTCCGATCCTCAAGGAACCGCATTTCTTTGTACAGCACGACCTTAGGGGACTAACTGACACCGAGCTTAGAAACGAATTGGAGAGAGGATATCTCGCGCGGTTCTTTCCCCATTCGGCAAGCCACGCCGAGCTCGCGGCCGATTGCTCCGTTTCCTATCTCTACGCGCCGGAACAGCTCGAACCGGCACTACGCATCTGGCCCAAATCGCGCTTCATTGTGACCTTGCGCGATCCAATGGAAATGATCCCTTCGCTCCATCAGCGACTGGTTTCGATGGGCGATGAAACACTGACTAGCTTCGACGATGCGTGGGACGCAGTCCCCGACCGCGCCGCCGGCAAGCGTATTCCTCCAAGCTGCATCGAGCCCCGCTGGCTACGCTACGATCAGGCGGGCCTTTACGCGACCTATGTCGAGCGCCTCTTCGACACTGTTGGAAGCGAGCGATGTCTCGTTCTCCTATTTGATGATCTGGTGGCCGATCCGGGCGGCCAATATCGCCGGTTGATGGATTTCCTCGATCTGCCCGCGGCGGAAGAAACGGTGAGTTTCGCGCCGCGACGCGCAAGCTATGGAGTGCGTTTCCATTGGCTTCAGCGCCTGCTCAAACGACCGCCCAAGCCGCTCTGGAAATTGCTTTCCGGGCCCTATCAACAGAAGCGCGAACGAAAGCTCGACGGCGAGGATTCCAAGAGCCCGGGCCTCGACAGGGTCTTCGCTATCCGCAAGCGCCTCCTCCACTGGAACCGGGTACCTGCACGAAACCAGCTGCCTTCGCTGAGGGTTCAGGAAGAAATTCGCTCACAGCTGAAGCCCGAGATGGATCGCCTTGGAAAGCTCATCGGACGCGACCTCGGCCACTGGCTCGAGCTTCGACCCCCAGAGACGAACCGGCGCGAGGTCTCGCGGCAGGCGGCGGCGCAGCCAAGCCTCAGTGCAGCTGAATGACTATGAGCGAGGGAGAAGCAAGCTCGCGTCACCATAAGAATAGAATCGGTAGCCCGTCCGGATCGCATGGACATAGGCGGACTTCATGACCTCCAGACCCATGAGGGCGCTGACCAGCATGAACAGGGTCGAGCGAGGCAGATGGAAGTTGGTGATCAGTCCGTCGATTGCCCTGAATCGGTAGCCCGGGGTGATGAAGATTGCCGTGTCACCTTCGAACGGTCGGATGCTCCCATCCACCCCCGTTGCACTTTCAAGCAAGCGAAGACTGGTCGTTCCGACCGCGATGAGGCGCCCGCCTGAACGCCGAACCAAGTTCAAGCGTTCGGCAGTTTCGGGATCGATCCTGCCCCATTCGGCGTGCATTTTATGCTCTTCGATCCGTTCGCTCTTCACAGGAAGGAAGGTTCCAGCGCCGACGTGCAGCGTCAGGGTTTCGCGGCCGATCCCTCGAGACTCCAACGCCTCGAGGAGTTCGTGGGTGAAGTGGAGCGCGGCTGTGGGAGCTGCGACCGCACCCTCTTCGCGAGCGAACATCGTCTGGTAATCGTCGCGATCGGCCTCGTCGATTTCGCGCCTCGACGCGATATAGGGCGGAAGCGGCATCCGCCCTGCTCGCTCGAGAAGCAACTCGATGGGCTCCTCGCCATGGAAACAGAGCAGCGCCGAACCATCCTCCGATTTTTCGACCACCGAGGCGGCCACGCCTTCGCCAAAATCGATCGTCTCGCCCGGCCGAACCCGCTTTGAGTTCCGGAGGAAGGCCCGCCACTCACGCTTTCCTTCCCGCTTGTGGAGGGTCGCCCCGATTCTGGCCTCCCCTCGCCTGCCCTCGAGCTGCGCAGGGATGACTTTAGTGTCATTGAAGACGAGCACGTCGCCCGGGCGCAGCAAATCCGGGAGCTCGGCCACCTGGTGATCGGAGAGGTCCCCGCACCGGATCATCAGCAACCTCGCGCTGTCACGCGGGCGCGCGGGCCTTAGCGCGATCCGCTCGGCGGGGAGGTCGAAGTCAAAATCGGCGACGCGCACGGCGGGCCGCTTAGCTGCCCAGGTAGGCCCTCACAATCTTGGTCGGGTCCGGCGGCGGCTCGCCGGGCGCGATCTTGTCGACCACATCCATCCCTTTCACCACCCGGCCAATCACCGTGTAGCGGCCATCGAGGCTGGGATTGGGCACGAACATGATGAAAAATTGACTGTTCGCGCTGTCGGGGCTTTCGGACCGTGCCGCCCCGACCGTTCCTCGAAGAAATGGTACCGGAGTGAACTCCGCCTTGAGGTTGGGCAGGTCGGAGCCGCCTTCGCCGGTGCCCTTCGGGTCGCCGCCCTGAGCCATGAAGCCGGGGACGACCCGGTGGA
Organism: Sphingomicrobium sp.; assembly: GCA_036265105.1. Classification (GTDB taxonomy): domain Bacteria; phylum Pseudomonadota; class Alphaproteobacteria; order Sphingomonadales; family Sphingomonadaceae; genus Sphingomicrobium. The sequence continues at coordinate 5,524 of DATAPR010000006.1, read as the reverse complement.
AGGTGAGGCCATTGTAAAAGCCCTTTCGAACCAGCGTCTGGATCCGCTCGATGTGATGCGGGGCCAGATCCGGCCGAAGCACGATCTCTATGGTTCCTCCGTTCGAAAGGTCGAGGAACAAATGATTCATTGGGTTGGCCGCCACATCGGCCGGCGCGGCGATGCTTGGCTCGGGCGGAGTGGGAGGACTGGCCGCAGCAAGCGCGAGGGCCATCAGCGGCAACAACGCAATCAAAAGCTTCATATCCCTCCCCGAATTGGGCGCGAATGACTGTGCGCCGCTTTCCTTAGCGTGAACCGCCGTTGAGGTGTTTCCGAACGTCCTCGGCGACCGCCGGAGTTACGAATTTATCGATCCTTCCGCCGAACAGTGCGATTTCCTTCACCAGCTTCGATGCGATCGGCTGAAGCGACACGTCGGCCATCAGGAAGACGGTTTCGATATCGTCGTTGAGCTGCTGGTTCATTCCGGCCATCTGGAACTCATATTCGAAGTCGGCGACCGCCCTTAAGCCACGAAGAATCATCGACGCGCCCTGTCCTTCCGCAAAGTCCATGAGCAGACTGTCAAATTCGACGACGCCGATATTTCCGGGGATTTCGGCGATCTCGCGCCGAACCATGCCCAGTCGCTCGTTGACGGTGAACATCGGCTCTTTCGATGGGTTGGTCGTAACTCCGATCACCAGCTTGTCGACGAGGTGCGCACCACGGCGGATGATATCGAGGTGCCCGAGAGTGATGGGATCAAAGGTCCCGGGATAGACTGCCACCTTCATCAGTGATCTCTTTCTATCGCAAAGCGAGCGATCGCCCGAAGTAGGTCGGCCTCGCTGCCGTGACCCGAGAGGTGCTCGATCGCCTGGTTGACGAGAAAGCCCGCCTGCTGGCGAGCCCGGTCTTCGCCGAGCAGAGAGACGAACGTCGCCTTGCCCGCGTTCGCGTCGCGCCCCGTCGGCTTGCCTGCCGCGACCTCGTCGCCGCTATGGTCGATGAGATCGTCGGCAATCTGGAAGGCAAGTCCGATATTGCGCGCGTATCCGCGATAGGGAGTGCGCGCCTCGGAAGGCATTTTGACCATGATGCACGCGGCATCGACAGCATATTCGATCAGCGCTCCGGTCTTGAGCTGCTGCAGCCTGGTGATGGATGTCAGGTCGAGTTCCTGCCCTTCGGCTGCAAGATCCATCATTTGGCCACCGGCCATGCCGTTCGGGCCCGCAGCGCGTCCCAGCTCGAGCACCAGGTCGGAGCGAACCCACGGATCCTCGTGAGTCGCCGAATGCGCGAGGATCTCGAATGCAAGCGCATGGAGGCTGTCGCCGGCGAGCACCGCGGCAGCCTCGCCGAATGCTTTGTGGACAGTTGCCTTGCCTCGCCTCAATTCGGCGTCGTCCATGCATGGCAGGTCATCGTGGATCAGCGAATAGACATGGATCGCCTCAATGGCGCAACCGACACGAAGTGCCCGTTCCCGGTCGATTGCAAACAGGCGTGAGGCCGCGACGGTGAGGAGGGGTCGGAGCCGCTTGCCGCCGCCAATCGCAGCGTGGCGCATCGCCTCATAGAAACACTCGCGACTGTCTCCCGTCGGGGCAAGCAGCGTGCCGAAAAAGCGGTCGACATCGGCCGAGACAGCTTTCGCCGCGGCTTCCAGCTCGTGGGCGAGCCGGTCGATCGTCTCAACCGGCATCGAAAGGCTTGAGCCCCGCCGGCTTGCCGTCATTGCCGAATGCAATTTGTTCGATCCGCGCTTGCGCATCCTTGAGACGCGCTTCGCAATGGCGTCGAAGCCTGTCGCCTTCCTGATAGAGCTCGATCGACTGGTCGAGGGGCGCCTCGCCTTTCTCAAGCGCGCGCACGATCTCCTCGAGTCGCTTGAGAGCGTCCTCGAAGCTCAGCTGGTCGACATTGCTCGTCTCGGCTGTAGCCATGGGCGGGGTTTTGAGCCGCGCTGAGGTTCAAATCAAGCGAACGGCTATTCGCTCGGCCGGTTCGTGAACGGATCGCGGATACCCGGCACGACTTCGTCACGGAGCGCTTCCTCGCCAGCCCCCGCGAGCGCGGCTTCGGCGTCGCGGACATGCTGCTCGCGTTCGCGGCGGAGCTGTTCGATCAGCGCCTCGCGGTCGCCTTCCAATCTTGTGTCGGTCGGCGCGGCGAGACCTGCAGCCTTGGCCGCCTTGGCAACCGCTGCATCAAGCTCGCGCTGAGTTGTGAGGCCAAGCGTCACCGGGTCCTTCGGGGTAATGTTGGTCATGTTCCAGTGCGTTCGATCGCGGATCGCCGCGATCGTCGTGCGGGTCGTGCCGATCAGTTTGCTGATCTGCCCGTCGCTGACATCGGGATGGTTCTTGATGATCCAAGCGATTCCGTCAGGCTTGTCCTGGCGCTTGCTGACCGGCGTATACCGGGGGCCGCGCGTTCGTCGCACCGCTTCGGGCGCCTTGAACATCTTGAGGCGATAATCGGGATCGCTTTGTCCCTTTTCGATCTCCTCATGAGTCAGCTCGCCGGCACGAATAGGGTCGCGGCCGGTCAGCTTGGTGGCCGCGGTATCATCGGCGATTGCCTGAACCTCGAGAATGTGGAGACCGCAAAATTCCGCGATCTGCTCGAAGGTCAGCGAGCTGTTGTCGACCAGCCATGCGGCGGTCGCATGGGGCATCAGGGGCTGGGCCACTGGAATTCTCCCGGAGTTAGAAACGAATAGGGCCGCCCCTCACGGAGCGGCCGGCTTGGGCGCCGATCTAGTCTTGCACCGTCTTTGCGGCAACCCTTGTTAGGCGTCCATCGCGAGGTAATGCGGATGGCCTTTGATGCGCTCGATCCACTCCGCGACGTTTGGATAGCTCATGAGATCGAAATCGGCGTCGCCCGCGACATGGGTATAAGCGAAGAGCGAGATATCGGCGAGGCTCAGTCCATCGCCGACGAACCAATCGCGACCTTCGAGATGCTCGTCCATCAATTTCAAAGCCGCGTTTCCGGCAGCGCGCTTGGAACTCATCTGAAGCCGCTGAAGGTCGGATAGATTGTCTGTGCCTACCCAGCGGATCCAGAAGCGCAGGGTCGCGATGTTCGGCTCGTGATTGTACTGCTCCCAGAACATCCAGCGCAGCATATCGGCATGATCGAAACGCTCAGTGGGGATGAGATTCGATCCGTCCGCCACAAAATAGCAGGCGGCATTGCTCTCCGGAATGAACCGCTCGCCGATCTGAAGCACGGGGATCCGCCCGTTCGCGTTGACGTTCTGGAGGAATTCGGCTGTCCGAGTCTCTCCGTTCATGATGTCATATTCGCGGCGCTCGATGGAAATTCCGAGCAGAGCGGCGGTGAGGCAGACCTTGTAGCAATTTCCCGAGGCCGAATATTCGTGGAGCACGCAGCGCTCGGTCATGTCCACTCCTTCAGATCAGCTCACTTCTAGCACGATCTTTCCGACGTGCTCGCCCGCTTCCATCCTCGCCTGGGCCGCGCCAGCTTCATCGAGTGCGAAAGTGCTGTCGATGACTGGCCTCAGGCGACCACCCTCGACATAGGGCCAGACCGTCTTTGCAATCTCGTCCGCGACCATTGTCTTGAACTCGATGGTTCGGGGCCGAAGTGTCGAGCCGGTCAATGTCAGCCGCCGGCGCATGATATCGAAGATCGGGATCTCGGCGGTCGCACCCCGCTGGACAGCGATCGAAACATGGCGTCCGTCCTTCGCCAGGCTCGCCAGATTTCGAGGCAGATAATCGCCGCCCACCATGTCGATAATGACGTCGACTCCAGCCCGATCGGTCACGCGATGGACTTCCTCGACGAAATCCTGCTCACGATAGTTGATCGCCGCTTCCGCGCCGAGTTCGAGTGCGCGCCTGCATTTCTCGTCGGTGCCGCAGGTGACGATGACCTTCAATCCAAACAGCCGGCCGAGCGCGATCGCCATCGTTCCGATGCCGCTGGTTCCGCCGTGAACGAGCACCCAGTCGCCATCGGCCGCAAAGCCGCGCTCGAACAAATTCACCCAGACGGTGAACAGAGTCTCGGGCATCGCGGCCGCTTCGATAAGGGAAATCGCGTCCGGCACGAGCAAGCAGGTCCCAACCGGCGCGGCGCAATATTCGGCATAGCCGCCGCCCGCGACGAGAGCGCAGACGTTGCGGCCGATGAGCTCGACCGGACCGTCAACGACTTCCCCAGCGATTTCCAATCCGAGGATGTCCGGCGCCCCCGGGGGCGGGGGATAAAGTCCCTTGCGCTGAAGGATGTCGGGTCGGTTGACGCCCGCGGCGGCCACCTTGACCAAGACTTCGTCTCTCCCGAACCCAGGAAGAGGCCGCTCGACCAGGACGAGCTCGTCCCTCCCGTCGGTCGGCGGGGCGACGATCGCCTTCATCGAGGAGGGGAGTTTGGTCACGAGCCCGGGCTTATTGACTTGGCGCTCCCATGGGTCAACGATTCGGACGTGGATTTGGAAGACCTCTTCCCAAGCAAGCCCGACGATCCACTCGTCGCCCTTGCAAAGCAGGACCTCGACCCCATGTCGATCGAGGAGTTGCTGGCGCGGGTCGAGGCGCTGAAGGCGGAGATCCGCCGCGTCGAAGCGCATATGAAGCGTGCTCAGGATCATCGTTCAGCGGCCGAACAGCTCTTCAAGCGATAATCTGGGGAAAAGCCGGATGCGGCCCCTTGATTGCCGCGTCCCTGCGTATGACATTCTTTATCAAAGCCCGCTGGCTTTTCAGAGGGCGGGGAGTAGTTGTCTAAATGCCTAGTTTCGCTCGCGAACTCGAACAAACCCTCCACAATGCCTTGGGGGAGGCCAGCAAGCGCCGGCACGAGTATGCGACCCTTGAACATCTCCTGATCGCTCTCATCGATGATGAGCATGCATCGAAGGTGATGACCGCCTGCGGCGTCAGCCGCGACGAGCTTCGCGCCAGCGTCAAGCAATATCTCGACAATGAGCTCGGGGCGCTGGTTGCAGACAGCGCCACGGATCCGACGCCGACCAGCGGCTTCCAGCGGGTGGTCCAGCGCGCGATCCTGCACGTCCAGTCGTCGGGCCGCGACGAAGTCACCGGTGCCAACGTGCTCGTCGCCCTCTTCTCCGAGCGCGAGAGCTATGCCGTCTATTTCCTGCAGCAGCAGGACATGAGCATGCTCGATGCAGTCACTTATATCAGCCACGGCGTCGGCAAGGGCGAGACCGCGGCTGAGCCCCGAGCGCCTGAAGGGACCGAGGAGAAGAGCGAGAAGGAAGGCGGGAAGAAGGAATCTGCGCTCAAGCAGTTCACCGTCGATCTCAACGAAAAGGCCCGGGCCGGAAAAGTCGATCCGCTCATCGGACGCATGCCCGAGGTCGACCGCACTGTGCAGATCCTGTGCCGCCGCTCGAAGAACAATCCGCTCTATGTGGGCGATCCGGGTGTCGGCAAGACTGCGATCGCCGAGGGCCTTGCTCGCAAGATCATCGAGGGCGACGTTCCCGAGGTGCTCAAGGGGGCGACCATCTACGCCCTCGACATGGGCG
>DATAPR010000005.1:0-1716 GCA_036265105.1 Sphingomicrobium sp. | reverse complement strand
GAACGCGGCCAAACGCGCGGCGGGCTGGCAATACAAGCGCGTCTACTGGTACCGCGACGGCACCGACGGGTGGGAAGCCGCCAAATTGCCGATGAAAGATATCGAACCAATTCCAAGGCCCTGATTTCAAGCCAAAGAGATTGCCAGTAATGCTCAGCCCAAGGTCTTCCTTATCTCTGACGAAGCCACCCCGATTTGCTTTACTCTGAGAAATATGGTGACAGCGAGGTGTGAGGCGAGGTGATCGAATGACACGTCGCGAGCTGATGTTCCTGCTGGCTGTGGCGATGACAGTACCACGAGCGGTCCGCGCACAGCAGGGGACGATGCCGGTGATCGGCTACCTCCACTTTGCATCACCCGGTTCGCAATCATCGTTCTTGGCTGTGTTTAGGCAAGGGTTGCGGGAAACCGGCTATGTCGAGGGAGAAAATGTGGCGCTCGAACACCGCTGGGCTGAGCGTAAATACGATCGGTTGCCCGCACTGGCCACCGATCTCGTCAGCCGCAAGGTCGACGTGATCGTCGCGGTCAGCGGCCCTTCGGCGTTGGCGGCGAAAAACGCGAGCTCGAAAATCCCGATCGTCTTCATGACCGGCGGAGACCCAGTGAGCGATGGTCTGGTCGCCAGCTTCGCCCGCCCGGGCGGTAATCTCACCGGGGTTAGCATTCTATTCGTCGAGCTGCATCCCAAGCGGCTCGAACTGCTTTCCGACTTGCTTCCCCACGCGAAGGTGATCGCCCTGCTCGTCAACCCAAACCTTTCGTTTACGGAATCGGTCATCCGAGGCGTGCAGGAAGCGGCGCACGCGAAAGGGATGCAGCTCGCGATCCTGAAGGCCGGCACCGGAGCCGAGATCGCCCCTGCGTTCGCGACACTCGCCCACACCGACGCTCTCCTTGTTGGCAGCGATCCATTTTGACAGTCGGTACGAGCAGCTCGTAGGGCTGGCGTCGCGATATGCCATTCCAACGATTTACCCGTGGCGCATATTCGCCGCTGCCGGCGGCTTGATCAGCTATGGGCGAACCTGACCACTGTCGAACGTCAGCTAGGCTTCTACGCTGGGCGAATCCTCAAGGGCGAAAAACCCGCCGATCTGCCCGTCCAGCAACCGACGACATTCGAGTTGGTCGTCACAATCTTAAGACGGCCAAGACACTTGGCCTGACCGTTCCGCCGTCGATCCTCGTCCGCGCCGACGAGGTCATCGAATGAAACGGCGCGAGTTGATACTGCTGATGCTCGACGCGACGTTGGCGCCGCGCGGTCTGCGCGCGCAGCAGAAGGCGATGCCAGTGAATCGGCTGGCTCAGCGGCGCCAATTTCGCCAATGCGAAGATGGGCGCCGATATGAAAAACCAGTCCATGGGGTTGATGAGGGCCGACCTGTCCGGCTCCAATTTGTCGGGAGCAAACTTTTCCGGAGCGGATCTCGGCCGCGCGCTGATGCGGTTTGCCGATCTGACTGGAGCGAATCTGAGCGGTGCTGATTTGGCGGGAGCCGATCTGTCGGGGGCCGACCTGACCGGCGCCGATCTGACCGGTGCGGATGTCACAGACACCGATCTCGATGGTGCAGTCCTAAAGAATGTTCGAGGCCTCGAGACGGTGAAAGGACTTAGTCCATCAAAGAGGTCGTAGCGCTCACTGGGAAGCTGCCTCCTGCAGTGCCCGCGCCCACGCCCCCAGGCGCGCATCCAATTCGACCGGAG
>DATAPR010000004.1:0-64631 GCA_036265105.1 Sphingomicrobium sp. | reverse complement strand
GTCAGCGATCCAGCCGGACCGATGCTCGTAACGGCGGCAGACGGCGTCAACCGGAGGAGATCCGCGACGAGGGGCTCGTCCAGCCGGTCGATCTCCTGGCTGTCGATGATGGTGACGCTTGCCGGACTCTGGGCCTGCGTCTCCGGCGCCCTGGAGGCGGTAATGACGATCTGGTCTGTATCGATGGGCAATGCGGGCATAAATCCTCCTGCGACGAACGTCGTCACAGAGGGCGGCAGCCCACGCCCCCGCGGCTGGTCCCGGCCGGGGAAACGGACGACCGACCAAGGCAGGTTCCCGACTTTGCCTTTGGCCAAGGAGCCGCCGGCGTTCACGGTTGCGGGCACAGCGCCGGATTTACACCGGCTTCCCATTGAACCGCCCCCGCCAAGCGCTTGCGCCTGTGGGCGGCACCCTGATCTTGAGGCGGTGCTACGTCGCTACTCTGCGGGCTGTCAAATTGGCGCGTGCATGGCTATTGAACCGCTCCATGAGCAGCAATCATGGCCGTCTTGCCGCGCTTTTGTCCGCCATCCTCGTCGCCGCCGCGCTGCGGCTCGTCCCGCATCCGCCAAACTTCAGCCCGATCGACGCCATGGCGCTCTTCAGCGGGGCCTTTTTTGGAAGGCGATCAATTGCCTTTGTCGCTCCGCTAGCAGCGCTTCTTCTGAGCGATGCCGTGCTTGGCTTCTACCACGGTGTCGCAACCGTCTATGCGACCGTTGCCCTCATCGTCGTCATCGGCTGGTGGCTCTCGTCGCGGCGGACGCCGCTTCGCATTGCAGTTGCTGCAGTTGCGAGCTCGGTCACCTTCTTTGTGATCACGAACTTTGGAATGTGGCTCTTCAGCGGCTTCTATCCGGTGACCTTCGCCGGTCTGGTCTCCTGCTACACGGCCGCGGTCCCATTCTTCCAGAACACGGTTGCTGGCGACCTGTTCTACGCGGTCCTCCTGTTCGGCGGCTTCCGTATAGCCGAGCTCCTCATTCCGCAGCTGAGGGCAGAAGAAGCGCAGCCCGCCTGAACCTCCATGCAAGTTGCAACTTTTGCACTCTCCTAGTAGAGGCGCCGCTCGACTTGATGCTGCTGGTCGGAAACCAGCGGCTAACCCAAGGAAAAATCACATGAAGTCCGGTAGCCACCCCGATTATCACATGATCACCGTCGAAATGACCGACGGAACCAAGTTCCAGACCCGTTCGACCTGGGGCAAGGAAGGCGACACGCTGCACCTCGAGATCGATCCCAAGGTGCATCCCGCGTGGACCGGCGGAAATACGCGCCTCGTCAATGAAGGCGGCCAGGTCGCACGCTTCAACAAGCGTTTCGGCGGTCTGACCCTCGGCAAGAAATAAGCCGTTTGATCCGCGAAGCACCGCGGATTGAAACCGAGCGACTGATCCTGCGCGAGTTTCGTGCCGGCGACCTCGACGCGCATTCGGCGACTCTCGGCGATGAAGAGATCATGCGGCACATCGGAGGCAAGCCCCTCGGCCGCGAGGATTCATGGCGCCGGCTTCTCATAGGCGTCGGCATGTGGTCGCTGACCGGGATGGGGCCGTGGGCGGTCGAGCGGAAATCGGATGGGCGCATGGTCGGCCATTGCGGTTTCTTCCAGTTCCATCGCGACATGACGCCGCCAATCCTCAACGAGCCTGAGATGGGCTGGATCTTCGACCGCTCGGTTCACGGGCAGGGGATCGCATTCGAGGCCTGTCACGCAGCTCTCGCCTGGTCCGATCGCGAGATTCGCGCTGATTCCTACCCAGCGATCATCGACCTCGATAATTCGGCCTCGATGAAGCTTGCGGATCGCTTGGGGTTCGTCCGGCAGGACGATGCGCAATATCGCGGTTCGGCGATCGCTTTCTATCGCCGGCCCGGCCAGTCGTAACTCACCAGCCTCCTCCGCCGCCGCCACCTCCGCCGCCGCCGGACGAGCCGCCGCCGCCAGACCCTGGAGCCGTCGAAGCAGCTCCCACCGCGCTCGAGAGCGAAGAGCCGACGTCGCCGACGAAACCGGTCGGATTGCTCCAGGGCGTGCTCGACCCGGAATACCAGACGAACGTCTGCTGCCGCTGGGCTGAGGCCGCCGCCAGAACGCCCTCGAAGCGTTTGGCCCAATGATTCTCGACGGCGAGCGCGATTGCGAATGGTAGATATTTCTCGAAGAGCTCAGGAGTCTCCTTGGGCGGAGTCATCCGGTCGAGTCGCTCGGCTTCGGTGATCGAGAGATATTGCTTGAACCCGGCGATGTGATCGAGAACCTTGCGTCCCTCAGGGGTCGGCGCCCCAATCCACCAGAAGGCTGAAAGGACGATCGGCGCGGCCACGAGCGGGAGCGCGAGGGGCAACCACCATCCGCTGTTCAGAGCGTCCGCGAAAATCGGCATGCCAAGAGCAACTGCAGTCCCGACGGCCACAAAGCCAAGAACCGAAAGGAGGCATTTTCCTGTCGCGGAGTCATGAAACGCGAGCCAAAGGAGAGCGCAGGCGACGAGGATGCCAAGAACCACACCGACCTGCCACACAAGCGCGCCTCCGGTCGACAGGTCGATGGCGGCGCAAACAACCCAAAAACAGGCGATGAAGGCGAAGAGTCCGGCAGCCGCCCATCCGATGTTCCGCTTGAACAGCTTGCCTTCATAGCGAACCTTCAAGACCCCCTGCAAAGCGCTCTGGGCGGACGAGAAATTTTCGTGATTCTTCTGTTCCATCACGATTTGCTCGCCGGGCCTGCAAAGACAATCGAGGGCAGCTTCCTCCTCTTCTGGAAGCGGTTCCTTCCCAGCCAGCCGCTCCAGGTGCATCTGCTTTCCCGAAAGCCAGCCGCGATCCACTTCGACCAGCTTGATATGTCCGCGAACTCCCATGTCGACGAGCGCTGCCGCGAAGGTGCGGTTATCGGAGGACATTCTTGTCACATAGCGCATGCCCGGAGGGCTAAGGTCGTCCGGAGGCGAGAAAATCGGGACGATAGTCCCTTTGCGCGGATTTCTCCCCGCCTTGACCCAGGCAACAAAATAAAAGCCACAAAGCCCAAGAAGGCTCAAAAGACCAAGAAGCGGCGGCCCATAGTCGGCAGCCGCGTCGAGGAGCCTGCTGCCCGAGGTTGGCTTCGCGACCACCCCCTTGGGAAAGGCGGCGGCGACCGTCAGACCCTCGTAGGGTCCAAGCGGCCGCGTCGTCTGAAACGCGATCTCGCCCGGTCCTTCATCAATCACCTGGGCGTCGGTCGAAGTTGATCCGGAACGACCGGTATAGACATGGCGCTGGCCGAACTCGACCGGCTCGGGCAGGCGAATTCGGGCGGTCGCCTCGTCAATCGGAAAGACCCACTGCGTGCCCGTCGCATTCCAGTAGAGTTCGTCGAATTGGCTAAAGCGGCCGATTTCGCGCGTTGCGCGATAGCGGATTACATATTCGTGTTCGCCAACCGCCACAAAGGTACTGGGATCCCCAAGCTTGATCTCAACGCCGACACCGGACGGCTGGACTGATGCCTTGACTGGATTTCCGTCGAGGGTCGCGCCTTCCAGGGTAAGCCGAACTTGGAATTGGGTGCCGTATGGGCCGCGATATCGGGTCGGAATGTCGCGGTAGATACCGTGGTTGATCCGGTCATGCTCCGCCCGAACATCAATGGTCTCCGATACGTCTATCGAACTGTCTTTCTGGATCTGGATATCGCTCAGATAACGAAGGATCCGCTCATCGGCGCGGACAGCTGCGGGTATCGTGAGAAGGAGGGCGGCAACCGCGCCCCATAGTGCGCGCATTTCAGGCGGCGGGCTGCGCGAACGACACCTTCGGCGCGGTCTGGATCGCCGGATCATCGTCTTGATAGAAGGGCTCCTCGGCAAAGCCCATCGGACGGGCGATCAAGGCCGGCGGGAAGCTCTGGATGGTGGAATTCAGGTCGCGAACCGTCGCATTGTAATAGCGCCTCGCCCCTTGAAGCTCGCCTTCAATCCCCGCGAGCTGGTCCTGCAGCTGAAGGAAATTCTGGTTAGCCTTGAGCTCGGGATAAGCTTCGGCAACCGCAAAGAGACGGCCAAGAACGCCAGTCAGCTGCGTGTCAGCCTGTGCAGTGGCTTGAACGCTTCCCGCATTCACTGATGCCGCCCGGGCTTTCGAGACTTCTTCGAAAACCCCGCGCTCGTGGGCTGCATATCCCTGCACGGTCTCGACGAGGTTGGGGATGAGATCGGCACGGCGACGAAGCTGGACCGTGATTCCACTGAATGCCTCTTTGACCAGGGCCCGAAGCCGCACCAGGCGGTTGTAGATCGCGACGAAGTAGAGAAGCACCAGGGCGACTACGCCCAGGACGATCCAACCGATCATTCTTGTTCCCCCGATAGCCCGCTCGCGAACATAAGGGGATTTGCGCCTGTTCGCTAGAAGGCGGAAAGCCCGGTAATCGCTCGGCCCATGATCAGCGCATGGACGTCATGCGTGCCCTCGTACGTGTTGACCGTTTCAAGGTTCGCGGAGTGGCGCATCACCTGGAATTCGGCCGAAATGCCGTTTCCGCCGTGCATGTCACGCGCGATCCTGGCAATCTCCAGCGCCTTGCCGCAATTGTTGCGCTTGATGAGGCTGATCGTCTCGGGAACGAGTTCGCCAGCCTCAAGTCGGCGGCCAACCCGCAGCGCCGCTTGCAGTCCCAGCGTGATCTCAGTCGTCATGTTCGCGAGCTTGAGCTGGACGAGCTGGTTCGAAGCAAGGGGGCGCCCGAACTGCTTCCTGTCAAGCGTGTACTGGCGAGCGGCGGCGTAACAAAATTCAGCAGCTCCCATCGATCCCCATGCGATCCCGTAACGGGCTCGGTTAAGGCAGCCGAACGGTCCCTTGAGGCCTTCGACATTGGGCAAAAGCGCCTCTTCGCCGACCTCAACATTGTCCATCACGATCTCGCCGGTGATCGAGGCCCGAAGCGACAGCTTCTCCTTGATCTTGGGCGCACTCAGCCCCGAGAGTCCCTTGTCGAGTACGAAACCGCGGATCTTGCCCCCATGGGCGTCCGATTTCGCCCAGACGACGAACACATCGGCGATCGGGGAATTGGTGATCCACATCTTGGCTCCCGAGAGGCGGTAGCCATTCGCGGTCTTCTCCGCGCGGGTCCGCATGCCCCCGGGATCAGACCCGGCGTCAGGCTCGGTGAGACCGAAACAGCCGACGATCTCGCCGGTCGCAAGACGAGGCAGGTATTTTTGGCGCTGCTCCTCGGATCCGTAGGCGTGGATCGGATACATGACGAGGCTCGACTGGACCGACATTGCGGAGCGGTAGCCGCTGTCGACCCGCTCGACAGCCCGGGCGATCAGTCCGTAGCTCACGTAGCCAAGGCCCGCTCCCCCATATTCGTTCGGGACGGTCGCGCCGAGGAGCCCAAGTGCTCCCATCTCGCTCATGATCTCCCGGTCGAAGCGCTCGTCCAGATAGGCCGACGTCACCCGGGGCTGAAGTTTTTCCTGGGAATAGGCTTCGGCAGTATCGCGGACGAGCCGCTCCTCATCGGTCAGCTGGTGATCGAGGTCGAAGGGATCCTGCCAGCTGAACGGCAGCAGTTTTGGTTCGTGATGCCCCGCCTCGTCATGCTGAGCGTCCGCGATGCGTGAAGTCGCCAACTTGTTGTCCCCGCGATGTAAGAATTTGCAGGGCTCTTTAGTCGCTTCCTTGCGCCTTGGCCACCGTCGGACCGCAGACCAAAGTAAGGGGGACGGGACTGTCCGGCAACGCCAGGTCTCAGCGTTTCCTTCCGAAAGTCTTGAGTTCAACGAGCTTGTTGACCGGCGGCAGCGAGGAATCCGCTGCGGCGACCCTCTGGACGAAATCCGGAGTGATGTTGAGCGCCTTGAGCTGGACGAGCTCATCCACCTTGAGATGGCCATAGCCGAGCCGATCGAACCCGGCGATGAACTCGGGAGTGATGTCGAGCGCCTTGAGCTGCACAAGCTCGTCGGCGGGCAGGCTCGCATAACCGATGCGCGCGAAGCCCCCGATCCAGGCCGGAGTGATGTTGAGCGCCTTGAACTGGATCAGCGCATCGATCGTTCCGGGACGGTAGCCGGCAGCCGCCATGTTGCGGATATAAGATCCATCGACGCCCAGGGCCGAAAGTCCCATCAGGTCGTTGATCGTGGGTGTGGGATAGCGAGCCGCTGCAACGCCATCGATGATGTCGCGTCGGGCATTCACGGCCATGAGACCCAGAGCCTGCTCATCCGTTGGGTTGCCAATTCCGCGATCCCTGAGAAGCTGCGCGAAAGCCGGGTCGCGAGTGAAATTGCAGTCGCCCGCGGCATAGGATTCGCCGCCGTGGCCCGAACAGTCGAGCCGGCCCGCTTCGCGGATCACGGAGAAGCGTAAGGGGCGGCTGCCGGCGCCACGAAACCCCGCAAGGTCGAGTCCAACGAGCTCAGATGGGCGAAACCCGGTTGACCAGTTGTTGTCGTGATTGGGGCGGTTTTCGTTTCGAAAGCTCGCCTTGATCCCGTCGTTTCCATGGTCTGGCTCAAGGGTGAAGTGGAGCAAGCCCACGGGCGCTGCAGTGCACGCCGACGAGACGCTGATGAAGGCAAGGAGGAGGGCACCTAATAGAGCAAAGAAGCGGTTCATTGATCGTCTCCTTTTCAACCCGCTGGGCAAAGCTTGCCCGTTCGCCTCCGATGAGGCGTTCGAAATTCTCGATTCTTGCAGTCAGACGAGCGCTTGTGAGCGTAGCTTAAGGGTCGTCGCGGCTAGCGCGGATCTCCTCGGGAGTAAGCCCCATCGTCTTTGCCTGGATCAGCTCATCGACATCAAGGCGGGCGAACCCCGCCCGGCGAAATCGCTCGACATCGCTCGGGGTGACTCCAACGGCCTTCAATTGTGTGAGCTCTTCGAGGGGGATTCGAGAATATCCGGCGGCTGCCATTCCGCGGATGTAATCCGGTCGCACTCCGGCGGCATAAGCACCGACGACATCGTCGGCTTTGACACCCCTATACCCTTCGCGCGCCAGCTCCTGGACGAATTCGGGCGTGACCCCCACGGCCTTGAGCTCGAGCAGATCATCGCTGCTCAGTCGAAGCTGCGGGAGAACCGATTTCATCGAAGCAGCATATTCAGGAGTAACGCCGACGACCTTGAGCGCGATGGCCTGCTCAATGGCAGTTCTTTGGCCGCGACTGGCCTCCTTTTCTGCGGCCATCGCCGCAGCCTCGGCTGCATCGGCATAGCTGACAGCGGTCGCGCCGTTCGCGGCCACGGACACGACCTTGCTGCGCCCGGTCCGATCGGGCGGATAAACCGTGACCGTCGCCCCATTGGCGCTTGTTGCGATGGTGGTGCCAAGCCTGCTGCTGACTGTCGCTCCGTTGGGGCCGACGACCTGGAAATCATGGCCGTTGTCGGCCACCGTAACCGAGGGAGCTACTGCCGCTACTGCGCTCGAGACGGATGTCGAGACACCCTTGGCAATAATATGCGGAAGGTCCGTCGGCTCTTCGGGAGTGGCAGGATAATAAGCGGAACTCGGTTCGCTCGCCGAAACCGTGCTTCCTCGACCATTCGACCGAGTGTCGGCGCCAGCGGGCGTCAGAGTGAGCGCGGTGAGCGGCGCTGCGACCAGGACCGCTCCGACAAATACGCCGATGGCAAAGCCGCCAGCAACTGGGCCACGGACCGATTTGCCATCGAGCACTCGAGCGACGCGCCTCGCGAGCGAGCTTCTGGACGGGGCCACTCCGTGAGCTCCGAGCAGGAGGCCGGGACATTCGTGGCGAGCAACGCCGACCAACAATTGCGCATAGTCGGTGTCCGGGATGTCGGCTGCAAGAACGGCGTCATCGGCGGCTTCCTCGCGCAGCTGGTGTGCCTCGCGGGCAAGAAGCCATACGAGCGGATTGAACCAAAAGAGCGCAGTTGCGACCCGAGCAAGCAGGAGCTTCACCCAGTCCATCCGAGCGACGTGGGCTAGCTCATGGGCGATGATTGCCTCGGCTTCGTCCGACGCCTCGACGGCGCGCGAGTTGAGAAGGATCACCGGGCGCATCAATCCCCAGCTGATCGGCGATGCGAGCGCGTTGCTGGTGAGAAGAGCCGTACCGTGCTTGAAACCCATGCGCTTCTGCGCGCGGGCAAGGGCCGTCAGCCAATGCCCGTCGACCAGCACCTCGGCGCGCGCCTGGAGCGCAATCAGGCGACCGAGCGCCAGAGCCGTGATGAGCAGAAGGATTGCGGCGGGCACGGCGTAAATTGCATAGGCTGCTGCAACAGGGCTGATCGTCGGCTGAGCTGCCGAATGCACAGATGCGACCGCACTTGGAGGCACGCCGAGATGGGTGACGGCGCCTGCCGCTGAGACCACCGGAGCTTCGACGGCAGGAGCCGGGCTGAAGAGGGCGGGGGCCTTGATGCTCCAGCTCGGAAGAACGATCGGAGCGAGCGCCATGATGACGAGCGCGAGAAGGCCGATATGCGCGACCCATGAGCGTTCCGCCGCCGAGCGATGTTTCATCAGCGCGAGGAAACCGAGGGTCAGTCCGGCGACCAGAAGCGATTTGAGCGCGATTGCGATCAGGATCGACATCACTTGCCTCCTTTGGCGCGGCGTGCTCGAGCGATCATCTGCTCGAGTTCGTTAATCTCGTCTTCCTTGAGCTTCTCGGACATTCCGAGAAGTGCGCTGGCGGCGCTCGCCGGCGAACCGTTGAAAAAGACTCGCACGATGTCGCTCAAAGCCGACTTCTTGGCGACCGTGTCCGATACTGCCGGACTGTAGAGATAGCCGCGTTCCGACTCGCTGCGCTGAACGTAGCCCTTGTCCTCAAGTCTTTTCAGCATCGCCCGGACCGCCGAGCCGCTCAGCGGGTCGGGAAGCGCGTCGCAAATCTCTGCGACGAGCACCGGTCCCCGCTCATAGAGGATGTCGACGATCTGACGTTCACGCGGTGGAAGCTTGCTGAGCATTTCGAAATCCTATTCGGCGAAGCAGAATCGCTACGCTACATTTGTAGAGTGCTACATTTGTAGCGTTAATGCAAGCGGAATGTCCAGCAGACTCGAGGATCGGCGCGTCTCGCTTCGACGGAAGGGTCCAGAAAACCTACCGGCGGCTGAAGGTGTCCATGTCAGGCAGTTCGACCAAGGAACGGCGGCGAAACGGAAACGTTGCCGGTCAGTATGCGTCCAGATTTGTCGGCGCAAATTCCGGAGGTGATCAATGCATCTGTCAAATGAAAGCCTATTGGTCATATTGTTCGTGGGTGTGGTTGCGGGCTGGCTTGCTGGTCACCTGGTGAGGGGAGCCGGGTTCGGAATCATTGGCGACCTCATTTTCGGAGTGATCGGTGCATTCATTGGAAGCTGGCTGCTGCCGCGGCTCGGCATCCATCTTGGCGACGGAATTCTCAGCGCGATCGTCAACGCAACTGTGGGTGCAATATTGCTGCTTCTCGTTGTGAGGCTGCTTCGCGGGGCCGGCGGCGGGGGCTGGGGAGGCGGTTGGCGTCGTCGCTGGTAAGGTCGCGCCAGCGAGATCAGAAATCCGCTAGCAAGCTCAACCTTACTGTGCTCCATTAGGGCTTGGGAGGCTGCAGTTTGCCCGATTTACAGGCCACGTTGAGCGACGAGGAGCATGCCGCGCGCGTCGCCGCATGGGAAGCGGCGCTTTACGAGGGCGGCGTCCCGGATTTCGTCGCGGACCGGCTGCAAGAGGCGGCATCGGGCCGCTCGGCCTGGGTTTCAACCATGACTCCGGCCGAGTTGCTCATCACCAGAACGCATGGCGTCCGGCCAATTGCGACCGTGTCCGGCAATTGCTGGATGAAGATCACCTACGGAGCCCAGCTATTCGGGCTTGCCCAAGGGCACGCCGAGGGTTGGCAGACGGCGCTGGCCCGGGTCGAGCAGGAGGCCATAGCTGCGGGCGCAAGCGCCGTCCTCGACCTTCGACTGACGAGCCAGGGACGACACTCCGGCTTGGGAGGCGTTGAATTTTCGGTCATTGGGACAGCAGTCAAGATCTCCGGAATGCCCCAAGTGGCTCGACCTGTCCTCGCGTCGGTACCGGCACTCGAATTCGTGCGCATGGTCGAATCTGGAGTCGTCCCGACCGGGGTCGCCATCGGAGTGAGCTGCGACATGATCGGCGGCTACGGGTACGGGGGCTATTCGGGCTACGGCGGTGGGTATGGCGGGTGGGGCAATTGGGGCGCTGCCCGGCGAATAGGCTGGCAGTCGCAAAGTTGGTTCAGCCAGCCGATCACCGAGCTTACCGAGTTCTGGGAGCGCATCCGCAGAGAGGCGATCTCCGACCTTCACCACGCGGCGTCCGCGCGTGGCAACGGCGTCCTTGCGCATAGCCAACAGAGCCGCCTCATCCGCATCGAACAGGATAAACAGCCGCCCGCCTGGGCGGGGGAACATATCATTATTGGAACGACCGTTGATGCGAGCCCCTACAGGAAGCTCGAATTCGACGTCGAAACCGTCGTCGATCTTCGCGACTCCTCGCCGCTTCGCACGTCCGGGAGCCTCAGAAACGTTTACCCCCAAACAGAGAAGGCTATCGACCTGTGAGTGACGAAAATGCGTTTCCGCCGCACGCGCTGGAGCGGCTCGCGGGCCTGCGCCGCGAAAATCACCCGGGCGGAGTCTTCACGTCGGACTTCTCGGTCAACGAGTTCCTGCTGGTTCGGAAGGCCGGGTTCGAACCCATCGGCCTTTGCGTCGGCAGCTGCATCTACCGAATGGGCGTGCAGTTTACGCGCCTGAGCTCGAGCGTCGAGCTTACTGTATTATCGACCGCGATGTACGAAGCGCGAGCGCTGGCGATGGAACGTATGCGAGCCGAGGCTCGTCAGATGGGGGCGGACGGAGTTGTTGGGGTACGCCTGACCGTAAAGAAGGCGGAGTGGGATCCCAAGGTTCTCGAGTTCGTCGCGATCGGCACGGGCATCGTCCATGCGGGCGGCCATCCGGGCTTCAAGGGACCCAACGGAGAGCCGTTCACCTCCGCGCTAACCGGTCAGGACTTCTGGACGCTTCTGCGCTCAGGCTATCGGCCGCTCGAGCTTGTGATGGGGAGCTGCGTTTATCACGTCGCATGGCGTGGTCCGCTCCAATCGCTGATGAGCGTCGGACAGAATGTTGAACTGACGAATTACTCGATCGCTCTTTACGAGGCGCGCGAACTCGCGATGGAGCGGATGCAGCTCGAGGCCACCAAGGCCGAAGCGGAAGGGGTGATCGGCTCAGATCTGCACGAAGGAAATCACGGCTGGTCGAGCCATGTGATCGAATTCTTCGCGATCGGCACGGCGGTGCTTCCGACGCCGGACTCGGGGTCGCACTCGATCCCTGACCCGCAGTTCGTACTGTCGGTGAACAGCTAGAGGCGGTTCAGACCGGTATCATATTTGAGCTGGAGGTAACGGTTCTGGGTTGCCAGGGCATCGAACGAACCGCTCGCGAGGTCTTCGGTAAGCCGACCGACCTCGCCGTCGATGATCGATAGTCCATCGATCAATTGCCTGTTCGCTTCCATTCGCTCCGCTGCCGATGGGATGTTTTGGTACCGGTCGACGAGATCGGGCAATTCTACGGCGATCAGCTTGCGCACCGCGATGCCGCCCGGCCCGTTCGGCTCGACGGATTCCAGCTGCGGTCCGAGTGCCGAAAGCCTGTGATAGAGGCTGTCGACCAATGGATGCGCAGGTGCCGGCAGCAGCCGGCGTTGAAGTTCGAGCCATTCGGCGACCTTGGCGGGGACGTCGGCAAGGGGAAGGCTCGGGAGCGAAGCCACGCTTACTTTCCGGGGCCGCAGGCCGAGGAAAATCACGGCACATCCTACCACCACAGCCAGCGTGGCCGCGGCAATGGCAGTCTGGCCGACGTGGAATCCAAGCTCGGCGATGCCGAACAGTACGAGCCACGCGAAAAGGCCCAGCACGGCACAAAGTGCCAGTCGCCGGGTCGTTCGCCGCTGCCGTTCAATGCGCTCGCGATGCGCGATCGCCCGTCCTTCAGGGGAGACCCGCCGGAGCATGTCCTCGGCTTGGTTAAACGCAGGCTCCATTAGTTCACCTTTGCAAATCTAAGATCCGGTCCAGCAGGACTGGCCAGACATGGAGTGGCGGATGGGGTGGGATTCGAACCCACGGACGCTTGCACGTCGCCGGTTTTCAAGACCGGTGCCTTAAACCGCTCGGCCACCCATCCGCGATCGGCAGTTGCATATCGTCGGGAGCGACCGACTGTGCAAGGCGCGCGGTGAACCAAGCTGGCGGGACAAGGGTTTTTCACCTTAGCCTCAAAAGTTGGGAGGAGCGCGTTAGTGTCGATGGTCGGTTGGATCTGGATTGGGGCATCAGCTGCGTCGCTCGGGACGGCAACGGCTCCGAGCGCCAATACCAATGGCGATATCGCGATCGGCGCTGCCGCCGCCGCTCTTCAATCGTCGGACTACAGCTGGACCACATACAAGGTACGACTTGCAGCACTCGCTCGCCTTCAGGGGGTCCGGGAATCGACCATCCAGACCTACGTTCCGGGCCTCGACATTGACAACAGCGCAATCCAGCTCGAGCGAACGGAACCGGTAGCGCACACCTTCGGCGGGGTGGTCGGAGCGCTGGATCCTTATCTTCGAGCCCATGTCACGCGCTCTTTGATTATCCGCGGGCAGGCCAACTACCGCGCCAATTACGACGCGCTGCGCCGGATCGAATCGCGATATGGCGTGGATCCCTCGGTTCTGATGGCAATCTGGGGAATGGAGACAAGCTACGGAACCGTGACCGGCAGCACGGATCTCCTCGATACGCTTGCGAGCCTCGGCTATTACGGAAGGCGCCGGGATCTGTTCGAGAATGAATTCGTCGCCGCACTGAAGCTGATTGATCTTGGTGTTCCGAGGTACGTTCTGAAGGGCAGCTGGGCAGGCGCGACCGGTTACCCCCAGTTCATGCCCTCGGTCGCACTGAGGCTTCGGGCCGACGGCGACGGTGACGGCTATGCCGACATCTGGCGTAGCGAACTCGACGGACTTGCGTCGATCGCTGCCTACCTTCGCGACGCGGGGTGGAAGCCCAACACCGCGTGGGGAATTCCGGTTCGAGCTCCGGCGAACCTCGACCGGCAGGCAATCGTCTCCCGGATCACCTCTCCGCGCTGTCCCCAGGTATACCGACGCATGAGTCGCTGGCTCAGCATGCGCGAATGGCGAGCGCTTGGAGTATTTCCTACCGGCCGTTCGCTTCCGGATAGTGAGATGGCGAGCCTAATCGAGCCGGACGGCCCGAATTCGACGGCCTACCTTCTCACCACCAACTATCGCTCGATCCTCGATTATAATTGTTCGAATTTCTACGCGATTTCAGTCGGAGTTCTGGCGGACCAGATTGCACAGCGATAGACAGGGGTCTCTCGCCAGCCTGAATTAGGGGATCCAAAAGTTTCGATGCAACGCACCCTCCTGTTTGCCACCGCCGCCTCCGTCCTCCTCGCAACCGCAGCGCCGGCTGCGCCGCAGTTCGATACACCCGCGAAGGTCGCCTATCTCTATGACCTCAATTCGGGAGCGGTGCTGTATGCCAAGAATCCCGACGCCCACATGCCGCCCGCCTCGATGGCCAAGATGATGACGACCGAGGTCGCCTTTGAGCTGATCGACCGGGGACAATTGCCGCTCAATAAAATGTGCACGGTGCGGCCCGAGACCTGGCAAAAATGGCATGGACCGCAGGCCGGCTCGACCATGTTCCTCAGTCCCAACGAGCAGGTCAGCGTCGAAAATCTCATCAAGGGCATCGTGACGCTTTCCGGGAACGACGCCTCGGTCGTTCTCGCGGAATGTATTGGCGGCACCGAACAGGCCTTCACCGAGCAGATGAACGCGCTCGCGAAGAAGCTCGGAATCAACAATAGCCATTTCGGAACGGCCAACGGATGGCCGGATAATGGAGTGACCTATGTCACGGCGCGCGATCTTGCGACGATCGCGAAGGCAACGATCGAGCACCATCCCAAGCTCTACAAGGAATTCTATTCGCTCCCCAATTTCACCTGGGGCAAGACGGTTGGGTCGGGCAAGGACATCACCCAGGACAATCGGAATCCGATCCTTGGCCACGTGCCCGGCGCAGATGGCCTGAAGACCGGTCATACCGACGAAGCGGGCTACGGGTTCACCGGCTCGGCCGAGCAGAACGGTCGTCGTCTCATCGAGGTGCTCGCCGGGATGGACAGCTGGAACCAGCGCGTTCAGGAATCGACGCGTCTCATCACCTGGGGATTTGGCGCCTGGACCGACAAGCCCCTGTTCAAGGCGGGGGACAAGGTCGGAGCGGCGCAGGTGCAGCTGGGAAGTTCAGCCCAGGTGCCGCTCGTCGCGCCGCGCGACCTTGCGGTCACCGTTCCAGCGGGGCTGTCGCTCTCCAACAAGCCCGTCACAATGAAGATCCGCTACGATGGTCCGCTGATGGCACCGATCGAAAAGGGGCAGGAGGTCGCTCAGCTCGTGATCACGACCGGCGACACGGCGCCCCAGATGGTTCCGCTGGTAGCCGGCGAGGACGTCGGCCGGGCCGGCTTCTTCGGCCGCATCTGGCTCGGCCTGAAGCAGCTCGTCGGATTGGCGTGAGCCGAGGACTCTTCATCACGCTCGATGGCGGTGAGGGTGTCGGCAAGTCGACGCAGGTGACAGCATTGGCGGAGGCTTTGCGCGAGCGCTCGATCGACGTCGTGGTTACGCGTGAGCCGGGCGGAAGCGAAGGCGCCGAAAAGATCCGCGAGCTACTGCTGGGGGGCGCCGAGGATCGATGGGGTGCGCGCTCCGAGACCCTGCTCTTTGCTGCCGCCCGGTCGGACCACGTCGAGAAGATGATCCGCCCAGCTCTAGAATCTGGACGTTGGGTCCTTTCTGACCGGTTCGTCGATAGCTCCCTTGCCTACCAGGGCGGAGCAGGCGGGCTTGGAATTGAAACCATACGCGAGATCAACGCCTTCGGGATCAACGGATGGTATCCGGACCGAACGCTCGTGCTGATCTCCGATCAAGGGAGCGACCGCGCCCGGGAAAGGGATAGCGGCGCAAGCGACCGGATCGGCGGACGGCCTGACGATTATCATCGCAAAGTTGAGGCGGCCTTCCGGATCATCGCGGCCGAGGAACCCGAGCGAGTGCATCTGGTCGACGCATCGGGATCTAAGGAAGACGTCACCAGGAGGCTGCTTGAGGCCATCGAGGACCTTCTGCCTTGATCGTCGGACAGGATAAGGCAGTCGGGGAATTCGCTGCGGCATGGGCAACACGCAAGCTCCATCATGCGTGGCTCCTCGCGGGACCCCGCGGAGTGGGCAAGGCGAGTTTCGCGCGCTCCGCCGCGCGGCGCCTTCTCGCAGATGCCGCCGGACCGCAGGCGGGCCTTCCTGGACTGGCAACGCCCGACGATCACCCGATCGTCAAGCTGGTCGAGGCGGGAAGTCATCCCGACATGCGTTGGCTCGATCGTCTCGAAAGGGAGAAAGGCGACGGGCTCGCGCGCGACATCACGGTGAAACAGATTCGCCAGCTCGGGGAATTCATGGGGATGACGGCCGCCCTCTCGCCATGGCGAGTTGCGGTTATCGACAGCATGGACGAGCTCAACAAGGAAGCATCGAACGCTCTTCTCAAGATGCTCGAGGAGCCGCCCGGAAATACTCTCTTCCTGCTCGTCAGCCATGCGCCCGGCCGTCTCCTTCCAACGATCCGATCGCGCTGCCGGCCCCTCCATTTCGAGGCGCTTGAGGATGACGCCATGACGTCAATCCTCGAAGCCAATTCGCCCGGCCTCAGCGCTGCGGAGCGCAGGCGCATCGTCTCCATGTCGTTCGGGTCGGCAGGGCGCGCGCTCGCTTTCGCCGAACTGGGACTTGCAAAGCTCGAGGAGGCAGCGACTGCGATCCTTCGCTCGGGCGACCCGACCAACGCCCGTCGGGCCGAGCTCGCCAGCGAGCTCGGAAAGAAGGCGTCGGCCGACCGCTATCTCGCATTCCTTGAACTTGCACCCTCGCTGATCGCTCGCGAGGCCCGAGGACTTCGGGGAGACAAACTCGAGCGAGCGCTCGATGCCTACGCGAAGGCGCGAGACCTTGCGGCGATCGCGCCGCGAGTGTCCCTCGACCCTGCAGCGACCGTGTTCCAGGTCGGCGGCATCCTTGCGGACGTCGGGATCGGGCTTCCTTGAAGCGCTAGGGACTGGCGGCTAGGGCTTCGCCAATGGGCGAGCCCTTCTACATCACGACGGCGATCAGCTATCCAAATGGGCCGCCCCACATCGGTCATGCCTATGAGGCAATTGCGGCCGACACCATTGCCCGATTCCACCGCGCGCAGGGGCGCGACGTGCGATTTCAGACCGGAACTGACGAGCACGGCCTCAAAATGGCTCAAGCCGCGCGGGGGGAAGGCGTTGAGCCGCGCGTCTTCGCTGACAAAATGTCGCGTCTTTTTCAAGATATGTGCGATACTCTTAACGTCTCGTATGATCGATTCATTCGCACTTCTCAGGACGACCATTACCGGGCGAGCCAGGCGATCTGGAAAGCGATGGAGGAGAGGGGAGACCTTTACCTGGACCGCTACGAGGGGTGGTACTCGATCCGCGACGAGGCCTATTTCGAGCCCGACGAGCTCCAGAACTCAGAAGATGGTTCGAAGCTGTCGCCCAATGGCTCGCCCGTCGAGTGGACCGTGGAGGAGAGCTGGTTCTTCCGGCTGTCCAAATACCAGCAGCCGCTGCTGGACCTTTACGCGGCAAATCCGGACTTCGTCCGCCCGGAGAGCCGCCGCAACGAGATCGTTCGCTTCGTCGAGGGGGGGCTCAAGGACCTCAGCATCTCCCGGACCAGCTTCGACTGGGGCGTTCCTGTCCCCGGCAGCAACAACCATGTAATGTATGTCTGGCTGGACGCGCTCACCAACTACATCACCGGGCTTGGTTATCCCGACGATACCGAGCTGTGGCGCCGCTACTGGCCCGCGGACCTGCATCTCATCGGCAAGGATGTCGTGCGCTTCCACGCCGTCTATTGGCCCGCCTTTTTGATGTCCGCTTCGATTGACCTTCCAAAGCAGGTTTACGGTCATGGATTTCTTCTTAGCCGCGGCGAAAAGATGTCGAAGAGCGTCGGCAACGTGGTGGACCCGATCGTTCTTGCCGATCGCTTCGGAGTGGATGCCCTGCGCTACTTCCTTTTGAGGGAAGTGACTTTCGGCCAGGACGGAAGTTACAGTCCCGAGGCAATCGTCAGTCGTGCCAATGCCGAGCTTGCAAACAGCTTCGGCAACCTCGCCCAGCGTGTGCTCACCCAGATCGTTCGCAATTGTGATGGCCGACTTCCTGAAATCCATGGTCACCATGACTCTGATAACCGCCTGTTCGAAATCGTCTGCGGGGCCGCGGCCGAGGCAATTCCAGCCGCGTACGGCGAGCTTTCACTGAACAGGGCCTGCGAGGCCTGGATCCAGGCTGTCTTCGCCTGCAACGCCTATATCGATGAACAGGCGCCCTGGGCCCTTAGAAAAACCGATCCCGATCGGATGCAGACGGTTCTTGCCACGCTCTACATCTGCATCGCGGTGCTGGCGGTCGTAATCCGGCCAGTGATTCCTGGAAGCGCGGATCGGCTGCTCGACTCGATGGGGGTCGGGCCAGAGCTACGGACGTTCGACGGCATTCTTGGCCATTGGTACTCACCGCTCGCCGAGAGCGATTTTCAGCTCGAGCAGCCAATCCCGCTCTTCCCGCGCCTTGAACTTCCAGAAGACGAGGAGGCTGCCGCGTGAGGCTGATCGACAGCCATTGCCACCTCAATTACGAGGGCCTGATAGAGCGACAGGCCGAAGTCCTTGAAAAGGCTCGCGAACGCGGAGTCGCGGGGTGCCTCAACATTTCGACACGCCAACGCGAGTGGTCGGATATCGTCGCGGTCGCCGAGCGCGAACCGGATGTTTGGGCAAGCATCGGCGTGCACCCCCATGAGGCCGATGCCCATCCGGACCTTGGTGCCCGGGCGCTGGTCGAGGCCGCAGACCATCCGCGAGTGATCGCAATCGGCGAGTGCGGGCTCGATTATTATTATGACAAATCGGACCGAGCAGCACAGCGCGAGCGCTTTCAGGCACATATCGAGGCGTCGCGACAATCGGGGCTCCCGCTCGTCGTCCATACGCGCGATGCCGAGGACGATACCGCCGAGATCCTCGAAGCTGCGGTCAAGGGAGGGGGCGTCACTGGCGTGCTCCATTGCTTCACGGGCTCTGCCGAGCTCGCTCGAAAGGGCCTCGACCTGGGATTCTATGTCTCGCTCTCTGGGATCGTGACCTTCAAGAATGCCCAGGACCTTCAGGCGACCGCGAAATGGCTGCCAGCGGACCAGATGCTCGTTGAGACCGATTCGCCGTTCCTCGCGCCGGTTCCCCATCGCGGGCAGAAATGCGAGCCGGCGTTCGTCGTGGATACCGCCAATTTTGTTGCCCAGCTGAGGGGAGAGGCTCTCGAAGAGCTGGCAGAGACAACTACATCCAACTTTTTCAAATTGTTCAAGAAAGCAGCGTGAGAGTTCGCATTCTGGGTTGCGGAACGTCGACCGGAGTTCCCAAAATCGGGAACGAATGGGGGCAGTGCGATCCAGACGAGGCTCGAAACTATCGGCTGAGGACGTCGATCCTCGCCGAAAGCGCAGGCAAGCGAATGCTCGTCGATTGCGGACCGGACCTTCGGCAGCAGTTGCTTGGCGCCGGGGTGAACCAGTTCGAGGGCGTCATCGTCACCCACGCTCACGGCGATCACTGCCACGGAATTGACGAATTGAGACCTGTTTCTCAGGCAATTGAGGCTGCGGTTCCGCTCTACGCGCGAGCCGATGTGATCGAGGAGTTGCAGCAGAGGTTTGGATATGCATTCGCCAGGTCCGAATTCTACCGGCCCATCGTGGAGGCCCGAACGCTTGGCGATGAGCTCGATTTTGGGAATGCCCGTACGCGCTTCGTCGACCAGCCGCACGGCGGCCCGAAGTCACTTGGTCTGCGCTTTGACGAAGGCTGCTACTCCATATCTTATGCAGTGGATTTCAGCAACTTAACCGACGAAATGGCGATGCTCTACGAGGATTCCGACGTGTGGATCGCCGATTGTCTGACTCGCCGGCCGCACCCGACCCATGCGCACCTTGATGGGGTGCTCGGTTGGGCGAGGGATTTGCGGGTAGGGCAACTCTATCTCGTTCACATGGGCAACGGCCTCGATTATCACTCTCTCGTTGCCGAACTGCCCGATTGGGCAGCGCCGGCCTATGATGGGCTTGAGATCGCCTCATGATGACCAACGACCTAATGCTCGGCGGCGTCTACATTCTGATGGCGATCATGCTCGTCCTCGGCTCTTTGATGGCGAGGCGAGAACCGATCGCGAAGCTCGTGACGATGGCGCTGGCGTGGATCGTGATCTTCGCCGCCGGTTTCGTCCTGTTCACGTTTCGCGACGACTTTGGTTATCTCGCGCAGCGCCTGAAGGCCGAAGCGATCGGAACCCCGGTGACCGAAGGTCAGGTGACTCGCATTCCAATGGCCATCGACGGTCATTTCTGGGTCAAGGCGAAGCTCAACGGGCAAGACGTCAAGTTCTTGGTCGATAGCGGAGCGACAATGACGACGATCGACCGCAAGACAGCCAATTCCGCCGGAGTGACCGTCTCGCCAAGGGCCGACGAGTTCGTCCGAACAGGCAACGGAATCATTCGTGTTTCGAGCGGCCAGGCCAACGATCTTAGCATCGGCAACATCGACCGCCGAGACGTTGGTCTTCAGATTGCCGACAACGACGATCTGAACGTCCTCGGCATGAATTATCTGTCGACGCTGAGCCGTTGGGGGGTCGAGGGGCGTTGGCTCATCCTCGTCTCCTAATTCATCGTGATATTTAACATAATGCATATTATCATACTTATGATTTGCAAGAGCGAGGGCGCCCCCCGTGCCGCTTGAACGCCTGCGAGCGATCATGCGCCGCCTCCGCAATCCCAAAACGGGCTGCGAATGGGATACGGTCCAGACATTCGAGACGATCGCGCCCTACACGATCGAAGAAGCCTATGAGGTCGCCGACGCCATCGCGCGCAAGGATATGGACGCGCTCGCCGACGAGCTCGGCGACTTGCAGCTCCAGGTCGTCTTCCACGCCCAGATGGCCGAAGAAGCCGGCCTCTTCACGCTCGAGGATGTCATCGAGCGCATCAGCGACAAGATGGAACGGCGCCATCCCCACATTTTCGGCGACGCCGAGCATGGCGGCCATCACCTGTGGGAAAAGATCAAGGCCGAGGAACGCACGGCGAACCCGGACAAGAGCGCTCTTGCCGGAGTTGCACTGGCGCTGCCGGCCCTGGAACGGGCCGCCAAGCTGCAGCGACGAGCAGCACGCGTCGGCTTCGATTGGCCCGACCCGTCAGGACCCAGAGCCAAGATCGATGAAGAGCTCGCCGAGCTCGACGCCGAAACCGATCACCAGCGCATGCTCGATGAGCTTGGAGATTTGCTTTTTGCCGTCGTCAACCTGGCACGGCATCTCAACATCGAGCCTGAGGCCGCACTTCGCGAAGGCAACGCAAAGTTCGAGCGGCGCTTCCGGACGATCGAGAAGACCCCGGGCTTTTGCGATTTGAGCCTTGATGAGAAGGAAGACCTCTGGATCGCCGCGAAGGGGTCTCAGACCGGCTCCATCGCCTGAAATCGCGCCCAATTGTCGGGCGACAGCCTGACCGACAGCTGCACCTGATCGTGATCGAGGCTCTGCTCGAGCACTTCGCCTCTCGCGTGAAGCCACGCGATTTTTCCCCCGGCGCTGGCCGGAAGACGGATCTGATGGACCTCCTCGCCCTTCCTCAGGCATTCGGCCATCCGCCCGCGAAGTGCCTCGAGGCCCTCGCCTGTGACCGCCGAAATCGGGACCACGTCGTCGCGCCGCTTAGCTTCCTCGACGAGCCGGTCGTGCTCGTCTCCGGGGAGCAGGTCGATCTTGTTCCACGCTTCGATCCTGGGCGGTGCTCCCTCTTCGGCAAGGCCGAGCGAGGTCAGAACGTCGTCGACATCCTCGCGCTGCGCTTCGCGGTCGGGATGCGCCATGTTTCGTACGTGAACCAGAAGGTCGGCTTCGCGGACCTCTTCGAGGGTCGCTCGGAACGCAGCAATCAGCTCCGTCGGAAGGTCGGATACGAACCCGACCGTGTCCGAGAGAATCACCTTGTCGAACCCGGGAAGCTTGATGTCGCGCATGGTG
The DNA here is from genome assembly GCA_036265105.1 of Sphingomicrobium sp. Classification (GTDB taxonomy): domain Bacteria; phylum Pseudomonadota; class Alphaproteobacteria; order Sphingomonadales; family Sphingomonadaceae; genus Sphingomicrobium. Next base: position 43,317 of record DATAPR010000004.1, on the reverse strand, counting down.
GGATCGAGCGTTGCGAAAAGTAGGTTCTCCGCAAACACAGCTTCGCCTGTCAGATGATTGAAAAGCGTCGATTTTCCAGCGTTCGTATATCCCACCAGAGCAACGACGGGCCACGGCGCACGTTGGCGCCGGTCCCGATGCAGACCCCTCGTCTTCTTCACCTGCTCGAGCTCGCGGCGGATTTTGGCCATCCGCTCGCGAATGAGCCTCCGGTCGGCCTCGATCTGGGTTTCTCCCGGACCTCCGAGGAAGCCGAAGCCGCCGCGCTGCCGCTCGAGGTGGGTCCAGCTCCTGACGAGGCGGCCCGCCTGGTAATCAAGATGTGCGAGCTCCACCTGCAGCCGACCTTCGGCGGTTGCAGCGCGCTCTCCGAAGATCTCGAGAATGAGACCGGTTCGGTCGATCACCTTCGCCCCGACCTCTTCCTCCAGATTTTTCTGCTGGATCGGGGTCAGCGCGGAATCGACGATGAGGAGAGCTGCGCCTTTCTCCTTCGCGAGTTCGGCCACCTCCTCGATCTGGCCCTTCCCGAGCAGGGTCGAGGGCCGGATCGTCCGAACGCGAAGCGCTCGCTCGGCAACGATGTCGATGCCGATCGCTTCCGCCAGGCCTTCCGCCTCCTCGATGCGCGCTTCAGCCGAGCGCCGGGAGGCTTCGCGGGGAAGTTCAGGGACCGCGATGATCGCGCGTTCGCCGCGCGCGACCTCGATCGCACCATTGCCGTCGAAAGCGTTCAGGACGAACCCTCCTCGCCTTCGTCGTTCTGCTCGGGCTCGAGGGTGAGAGCATTTGCCGGCTGGAGCGTCGAGATTGCATGCTTGTAAACCAGCTGCACGTGCCCGCCTCGCTCGAGCACCAGGCTGAACTGATCAAATCCGACCACTGATCCTTGAAGCATGACTCCATTCACAAGGAAAAGGGTCATCCGCTCGTGCTCGCGCGCCGCAGCTGCGAGGAACAGATCCTGGAGCTGCCCTTTGGCGCCATCGCCGGCATTCGTCGCTGCAAAGTCGGGCGGAGGCTCAGCCGGCATGATCGTCGAAATCGAATGCTTGTAGACGAGCTGGGAGGATCCTTCGCGCCTCAGAAGAAGCGAGAAGGCATCGAACCAGGTGATAACGCCCTGAAGCTTCACGCCCTTTACAAGAAAGATCGTCGCGGGAAGCTTGGCGCGACGCACGCTGTTCAGGAAATGATCCTGCAGGCTCAGCGTTCGCGCGGCCATGGCGCCTCCTACTCCTCGCCCTCCCGCTTATCGCCGATCCCCAATGCCTTTAGTTTCCGGTGCAGCGCGGAGCGTTCCATCCCGATGAACGACGCGGTGCGAGAGATGTTGCCCGAAAAGCGGCGGATCTGAATCCTCAGATATTCGCGCTCGAAGGATTCGCGAGCCTCGCGCAAGGGACTGCCCATGATCGCCATCGCAGTCGCAGCACCCCCCATCACATTGTGACTGTCGAGAATCTCGGGCGGAAGAAGATCGACTTCGATGCACGCCACGCGGTCTCCCGGAGCAAGGATCAGCGTGCGTTCGATGATGTTTCGAAGCTGGCGCACGTTGCCCGGCCAATCGTGGGCCTGGAGCGCCGCCATCGCTTCTTCGGAAATCCGTGGCGGCGACATCCGGCGCTCGACCGCGAACCGCGCGAGGAAGTGGCTGACGAGTTCGGGGATGTCCTCGCGCCGCTCGCGAAGCGGCGGCAGCTTCACCGGCACGACATTCAGCCGGTAGAAGAGGTCCTCGCGAAATCGGCCCGCGTTGATCTCCTCCTGCAGGTTGCGCGAGGTGGCCGAGAGCACCCGGACGTCGACCCGCACCGGCCTCTGACCGCCGACCCGGTGATAGCTCTGGTCGGTCAGAACTCGAAGAATCTTCGCCTGCGTGGTGGGCGGCATATCGGCGATTTCGTCAAGAAAAAGCGTGCCGCCGTGAGCATGTTCGAGAAGCCCGGGTCGCATCGCCCCGTCGACCTCGCTCCCGAACAGCTCTTCCTCGACCCGTTCGGGGCTCATCATCGCCGCGGAAAGGACAATGAACGGTGCCTTCGAGCGCGGGCTCCACAGGTGAATCATCCTCGCGGCGATTTCCTTGCCGACGCCCGGCGGTCCGGAAATGAGGACCCGGCTCCCCGTTGGAGCGACGCGCTTCAAAGTGGCCCTGACAGTGTTGATCGCAACCGAACTTCCGTGAAGCTGGTCGTCATCGCCCGCCTTGCGACGAAGCGCCTCATTCTCTCGCCGCAGGCGATCCGTCTCGGTCGCACGATCGACAAGATAGATCAGGCGCTCGGCCTCGAAGGGCTTCTCGATGAAATCGACTGCCCCTTCCCTCACCGCCGCGACCGCCGTGTCGAGGTTGCCGTGGCCCGAGATCATCAGCACCGGCAGAGTGGAATCGCGCCGTTTGACCTCCTGGAGCAGCTGCAAGCCGTCGAGCCTCGAGCCCTGGAGCCAGACGTCGAGCAGGACCATCGAGGGTCTGCGCTCCTCGATCGCCTCGAGGGTGGAATCGCTGTCGGCAGCCGTTCGAACCGCATAGCCTTCGTCCTCGAGCACGCCGCTAACGAGCTCGCGGATATCGGCCTCATCGTCTACAACGAGCACTTCAAGCGCCATCAGGCATCCTCAACGTCATCATCGTCCTCTTCTTCGGTATTGGCGGCGCTGTCGTCGCTTGTGAGCGCGGCGAGTTTTGCAGTGTCGAAGGAAATCCGAACGTGGGTCCCCCCGCCCGGCCGGTCGAGGAAGGCGATTTCGCCCATATGTTCCTCGACGATCTTCTTGACGATCGCGAGACCAAGGCCGGTGCCGCGGACGCGCGTCGTCATATAGGGCTCGGTCAGTCGCTCACGGTCCTCGGGAAGTCCAACGCCGGTATCAAGCACGTCGATGATGAGGAGCCCCGCCTCCTCGTGAAGCTTCAGCTCGACGCGATCGCCTGCAAGACTATGTTCGCCGCGATTACGCCTGCTTTCAATAGCTTCCACACCGTTCTTGACGACATTCGTTAGCGCCTGGGCAAGCTGCCTGCGGTCGCAGACCATTCGGATGTCACCAGTCGGCGGTTCGAGCGCAAAACTGATTGCAGGATGTGCGACCTCGTGAAGGAACAAGGCCTGGCGCGAGATTTCGTGCACATTCTCCTCGCGAAACGCCGGCTTGGGCATTCGCGCGAAGTTGGAGAATTCGTCGACCATTCGCCGAAGATCGCCGACCTGACGAACGATCGTACCTGTGAGTCTCTCGAACGTGTCCTTGTCGGACGTGACTTCCGCCCCGAACCGGCGCTGAAGTCGCTCCGCTGCGAGCTGGATCGGCGTCAGCGGATTCTTGATCTCGTGCGCAATCCGACGAGCGATGTCCGACCACGCCGCCCTTCGCTGGTCCGTGAGCTGGTCGGTGATATCGTCGAACGTCAGCACGGACCCATCCTGGTAGCGCACCCTTTTCACGGCGAGCGTCCGTTGGGCGCCGTCCGCATTAATTAGGACGTTTGCCTCCGACTGCTGCCCCCGCATGAATTCTTCGAGCTCCGGCGAGACTGCGACAAGCGCCTTGCCTTCGATCGGTTCGCCTTGCTCGAGCAACGTCTCCGCGGAGCGATTGAGCAGAAGGATATTGTGGCGAGTGTCGACAGCGATGACTCCTGCCGTAACGCTCGAGAGAACTGCCTCGATGAAGGCGCGGCGAGTCTCGAGCTGCGTGTTCGCGGCTCGAAGTTCGTTGGTCTGCTCCTCGAGCCGTTCGGTCATCTGGTTGAAGGCGGTCGCGAGGGTCTGCACCTCATCTTCGGTGTTCGTGACCGGCACCCGTGCTGAGAAATCGCCAGTCTCGATGCGCCCCGCCGCGTTGACCAGCTCTCCAACTGGCCTCACGAGGCGATCCGCGAGCTTGAGTGCTGTCATGATCGACAGCCCGACAATGATCAGGGAGCCCAGTAACAGGGCAAGATTGAAACGAAGCTGGTTGACTCGGGAGCGCTTCAGCAGCGCCCGATAGTCGTGGAAAACGGCGTTCGCGCGACTGGTTTGGACAGCGATGTCTGAGTTGACCACGCGACCCGCGTAGAGATACGACTTTGTCCCCGGCGCCAAACGAGTGATCACCGAAATCCTGTTTGGGGTTTCCGCGTCCACGCTCGCATTCTCGGGTAATTTCTGCAGTCGGCCGATCGCGGCCCTAATTCGACGTTCGTCGAGCATGCCCACGTAGCCATTCGCGACTGCAAGGGTCTGAATCTCTCCCGACGACCCGACAGTCACGAGTGCAGCCTCGTTCAGGGAACGTTGATACGTTTGGTACGCGAACGCCGTTTTGAACTGCGGATCATCGATAGATATTTTCTGCAGATATCCCGTTAGATCGCCCGCCATGGCGGTCGCTTCATCGCCTACCGTTCCAAGCTCGTACTGATAGGCACCCTGGGCCACCTGAACGGTGTTCTCGAGCATGTTGCGGGCGCGGGTCGAGAACCAGAACTCGAGGCCGCTCTGGAAGAGGACCGAAGCGAATATCGCAACAAGCACCGTCGGCACCGCCGCGATCGCGGTGAACAGCGCCACAAGTCTCACATGGAGCCGGCCGCTGCCAAGGCCTCCCTCTTCTGCGCGCTGGACGGCGACCTTGCGGGCGTACAGCGCCATGAGAGCAATCGCTGGCAACAGGATGGCAATCAGAAGCAATGCAATAAGTGGTGGCTCGAGGAGCGTGCCCGGTTCAGCACTTCGGCTTAGAAGCCATGCGCTAAGCCCGAGCATGCCGGCGAGGAATAGGGCAAGGAGAACCATCAGGCGGTCGTAAAAACGCCCGCTTGCCCGCTCCCTCTGGAGCCAGCTTTCACGCTGCAATGTCACTGGCGATTCGGCCGTCCGGGCGTCCATTCGAGGCGGCCCCTAGCACGGCCGTTGCAGAATCAACACACTTCTATTGCGGCTTCTGCGTCAGGCGGCTGAGCGGACGAGCCATGGCGAATAGAATTCCTGTAACATCCGAACCACAACAGCAGGATCGTCCTGGCTGTTGACTCGGTTCCTCAGCTCCGCCGAGCCCGGAAGGCCCTTCGTGTACCAGCCGATATGCTTGCGGGCGAGGTTCACGCCGGTGTGAACGCCGTAGAGTTCGAGCATCTCGTCATATTGCTGGAGCATGGTGGCCAGCTGCTCGTCGAGGCTCGGATCTGGCCGCCGCCCTCCACCGCCAATCTCGCTCATCACCTGCGACACGAACCATGGGCGACCGTAGGCGCCGCGACCGACCATGACTCCGTTGGCTCCCGACTGGCGAAGGGCCTCGAGTGCGTCCTCGCAGGAGTTGATGTCGCCATTGACGATTACCGGAATTGAGACGGCATCCTTGACCTTGCGGACGAACGCCCAATCGGCTTCGCCCTTGTACAATTGGCAGCGCGTTCGCCCGTGGATGGTGATCATCCGAACGCCGAGGTCCTCGGCGATCCGCGCAAGCTCCGGTGCGTTGAGGCTGTTGTGGTCCCACCCCATTCGGGTCTTCAATGTGACCGGTACCTTCACGGCCTTGACTGTCGCCTCGATGATGGCCGCGGCGCCCTTCAGATCGCGCATCAGCGCAGAGCCGGCCCAGCCGTTCACGACTTTCTTCACCGGGCAACCCATGTTGATGTCGATGATGGCTGCGCCGCGCTGCTCGTTGAGCTTGGCCGCTTCGGCCATGACTTTCGGCTCGCACCCGGCGAGCTGCATCGAAACCGGCTCCTCGCTTGGATCCCAAAGCGACTTCTGAAGCGACTGGCGGGTTTCGCGGACCATGGCCTGGCTGGCGATCATCTCGCTCACCGTCAGCCCGGCTCCATAGCGTTTCACGGCGCGCCTGAACGGAAGGTCGGTGACGGCCGTCATTGGTGCCAGAATCACTGGCGATGCGACCTCGATTGGGCCGATCTTGATGGGCTTCGCCGGGCTCATGGGAAGCCGGGAGATAGGGGATGAGCCCTTGGCGGACAAGACAAGCGAGCCTAGAGGCCCGGCCGAATGACCGTCACCGCCCTTATCGTCGCCGCCGGGAAAGGCGAACGCGCAGGTGGCGGAGTGCCCAAGCAATTCCGGATGCTGGCCGGAAAGCCCGTTCTGCGCTGGGCGGTCGAGTCCCTGATCCGTCATCCGGCCGTGCAATCCACAAGGGTCGTGATCGGCGATGGGCAGCAGGAGCAAGCAAGTGGCGCGCTCGAGGGCCTCGATGTTGGCGAACCGATAGTGGGCGGAGCTGATCGCTCCGATTCCGTGCGCGCTGGGCTCGCGAGCCTCGAGACGGATGCTGTGCTTGTCCACGATGCGGCACGGCCCTTTTGCCCGTCAGCCGTTGTCGATCGCCTGCTCGCCAGCCTGGAGTTTCATGAGGGAGCGGCGCCCGTCCTTCCCGTCGGAGATACGCTGGCGCGCGTTGGCGAGAACCTCGAAGAGCTGGTCGACCGAAATCGAATGGTTCGGGTACAGACGCCTCAGGCGTTCCGTTTCGATCGGCTGAGGGCTGCCTACGAGCGCTGGTCCGGCCCCGCTCCCACCGACGAGACGACGGTCGTTCGCGCAGCCGGCATGAGGGTCGCAGCGGTCGAGGGCGATCCCGCCCTCGAGAAGCTCACTCTGCCGGGCGATTTTGAACGCGCCGAGCAGTGGCTCGCCGGCCGCTTCAGCCCGCGAACCGGTATTGGTTTTGATGTTCATGCATTTGCCGGAGAGGGTCCGATCATGCTCGGGGGGATCGCGGTCCCGCATGACCGAGGGCTTGCCGGACACAGCGATGCCGACGTCGTCCTTCACGCAATCACCGATGCTCTTCTGGGCGCCGCCGGACTCGGTGACATCGGCGAACACTTCCCCCCGTCGGACCCACGCTGGGAGGCGGCGGATTCATCGCTTTTCCTCGCCCGTGCAACGGCACTGCTTCGCGATCGCGGAGCCATCATCGATCATGTGGATTGTACAATCGTCGCGGAAGCGCCGAAGATCGGTCCCCACCGATCAGCGATCCGCGCCAGGATTGCCGGGATTGCGGGGCTGAGCATCGACCAGGTGAGCATCAAGGCAACGACCACCGAAGGGCTCGGATTTACCGGACGCAGCGAGGGGATCGCCGCCCAGGCAGTCGCGAGCATTCGAATGGAATTGCCGAAGTGAGCGAATTTCTCCTTCCCGACCTCTTGGTCAACAAGGCGCGTGAGGTCGTTGAGGCGAATCGCACCGCAGGCCGGCGCCTCGCGATCGCGGAGAGCTGCACCGGAGGACTCGTAAGCGCCGCGCTGACCGAAATTCCGGGTTCCTCGGACGTCTTCGAGGCAGGCTATGTAACCTATTCGAATGCAGCCAAAGTCATGGATCTGAAGGTCAGCGAAGAGGTGGTCGAAACTTTCGGCGCGGTGAGCGTAGCGACCGCCTGGGCGATGGCTCGGGGCGCCCTCGCCGCCTCGGAGGCCGATGTTGCAGTCGCCATCACCGGGATTGCGGGGCCTGGCGGAGGTACCGCCTCAAAGCCCGTCGGAACGGTCGTCTTCGCGCGTGCCGAGCGCGATGCCGACCCTGCCAAAATCGTTGCCGACCAGAAATTCTTCGACGAGACGACCCGCTCTGGCGTCCGTCTTCAGGCGGCGCTTTGTGCGCTCGAGCTGCTGATGCCGTAGAGCGCCGCGGCGCGCTGCTCGAATGCCGCCGTCATCCGCCTCAGAGCCCGATCGAACATCGCGCCGGCAAGGGTCTCGAACAATCGAGACTTGAACGCGAAATCCACCGAAAAATGAAGGTTCGTTCCGCCGTCCGGCGCGGGATCGAAAGTCCACTCGTTGTGAAGATATTTGAGCGGGCCTTCGACATAGTCGACGCAGATGCGATCAGGCGGGTGCTTCATCACCCGGCTGGTGAACCGTTCCTTGAAGGCGTTGAAGCCGACGACGAGGTCGGCGACCGTTTCCTTATCGCTGGACGAGCGGACTCGGACCGCGACGACCCAGGGCAGAAATTCGTCATAATGCTGAACGTCGGCCACGAGGTTGAACAATTGCTCGGGCGTATAGGGCAAGTGGCGGGTCTCGCTGTGACGCGGCATCAGCCGTTCGAACGCTCCAGCTGAGCCAGCCGCGCCGACTGCATCTTCTTGAAATCGTCGCCCGCATGATAGCTCGAGCGCGTGAGCGGCGAGGCCGCGACAAGGAGAAAACCCTTGGCGCGCGCAATCGCGGCATAGGCATCGAAAGACTTGGGAGGGACGAACTCTTCGACCTTCGCGTGGCGCGGTGTCGGCTGCAAATATTGGCCCATGGTCAGGAAATCGACACCCGCCGAACGCATGTCGTCCATCACCTGGTGAACCTCGAGCCGCCCCTCGCCGAGCCCGACCATAAGGCCGGACTTGGTGAAAATGTGCGGCGCCTTGCGCTTGACGCTTTCGAGCAGGCGAAGCGATGCATAGTAACGCGCTCCCGGTCGGATCGTCGGGTAGAGACGCGGCACAGTTTCGAGATTGTGGTTGTAGACGTCGGGACCGGCATCGATGATCGCGTCGATTGCGGCCTCGCTCTTGTTTCGAAAGTCGGGAGTCAGGATCTCGATCGTGGTCCGGGGCGCATTTCGGCGCATGGCCTCGATGACCTTGACGAACTGCGAAGCTCCCCCATCCGCAAGATCGTCCCGATCAACCGAAGTAACGACGATATGCTCGAGGCCGAGCTCGGCCGCAGCGGTCGCGACATGCTCCGGCTCCAGCGGATCCACCGGCCGAGGCATGCCCGTCTTGACGTTGCAGAAGGCGCACGCCCTCGTGCACGTATCTCCAAGGATCATCACAGTTGCGTGCTTTTTGGTCCAGCACTCACCGATGTTCGGGCAGGCCGCCTCTTCGCAAACGGTGGCAAGATTGAGTTCGCGCATCAGCCGGCGTGTCTGGTGATAGCCTTCGCTGACAGGAGCCTTGACCCGGATCCAGTCGGGCTTGCGCTGCTTCGGAGGGACGGCTGAGGGGGCGTTCATCGGCCGCGAGATAGCGATTGCCGGCAACGCTTGCCACCCCTGCCCCGCTGCCGCTAGCCGGAAACCATGCCCTATATGCAAAAGCTGATCGAAGGTTATCGCCGTTTCCGGGAGAAGAGCTGGGCCAGGGAGCGCGAACGCTGGGCGGAGCTCGCCGAGGGTCAATGTCCCAAGGTCATGATCCTCGCCTGCGCAGACAGCCGCAGCGATCCCGCACAGATCTTTGATGCTCGTCCCGGAGAGATGTTCGTCGCCCGTAACATCGCCGCCCTTGCGCCTCCCTACGAGACGAGCAGCGGACTCCACGGAGTATCCGCTGCGCTCGAGTTCGCGGTGACCCAGCTCGACGTCGGTGAAATCCTCATCATGGGGCATGGCTTCTGCGGAGGATGCGCTGCTGCCCTTACCGGCGAATATGACGACGTTCCGCCTGGAGAAGGCCATTTTATCGGTGACTGGGTGCGCATGCTGGAAGGTGCACGAGACGAAGTCCGCTCTCGTCACTCCAGCCTCGAGCGCGCCGCATTCCTGGACATGGAATATGAGGCGGTAAAGGTGAGCCTCTCAAACCTTCGAACGTTCCCCTGGATCGCCGAGCGCGAAAAAAATGGGCGCCTGAAACTCCATGGCGCCCATTTCTCGATTTCGGAAGGAAGGCTTTACCTGCTCGACGAAGCGGAAGGAACCTTCCGTCCCGCCTAAGCTAGTTTAACTAGCATCTTGTATTGTAGTTATAATGTGGCTGGCCATTCTGGTCGACAAAATAGCAATAGCCCCGCGTATCGCGATAATATTGGTGGCCGCCGATGATCGCTCCGGCGACTCCGCCGAGGACCGCGCCTGCCACAGCGCCGGTGACGGTTCCAACTCCTGGAAGCACCGAGCCCGCAAGAGCGCCGGCGCCCGCGCCTACAGCCGCCCCAGTGGCGGTGGTGGCGACTTCATGATCGTAAGCGGGCGTGGTCGCACAGCCACCCAGCGTGAGGCTGCCGACGGCGGCGGCCGAGATTAGCAGACGTTTCATTTGATCGTCCTCCAAAGCTACCCACCCGGCGAATTCAGTGCCTGAAAGGCTGTTTTCGTTCCCGAAAAACAACGCCGTGAACCGCCAGTCGTGGCGAAAACGGAATGGATGGAAGACAAAAGATGAGGGGCGGAAGAAAACTCCCGCCCCTCCTGATCACACAATTGGAAGTTAGTCAGCCGCTATATTTAGCAGCGGATGTCGTAACTGTAGTGCGGCTGTCCGTACTGGTCGACGTAATAACAATAACCGCGTGTGTCCCGGTAATATTGGTGACCGTTCACACTCGCACCAATAACGCCGCCCAGGATCGCGCCGGCAACCGCACCGGTGCCCGGCCTGATCCCCGGAAGAACAGCGCCGGCGATCGCGCCAGTTGCAGCACCTATTGCGGCGCCGCCGACGACATTGCCGGCTCTCGGGCCATTGTAGCCGTTGTCGTAATAGCCATTTCCGTAATAGCCGTTCCCATAATAACCGTTGTTATAGTAGCCGTTCCCGTAATAGCCGTTCCCGTAATAGGGAGATCCGTAGCCATTCGGGCCGTATCCGTAGCCCGGATACGAGGCGCAGCCGGCCACCGAGATACTGGCGGCGGCAAGGGCTGCAGCAAGAACAAATTTCCTCATCTTTATCGTCCCTTCCACAACGCGCCCACCCAAGTAGTCCAACAGTGCACCAAACGGCGTTTCGTTCCCGCATCGATCATGGAGTTAATGTAGGAGATAAGGTTCGCGTCCACCTGTGGTCATTCCGCGCCATCGCGCTAGAGGAGCCCAAAAGGAGTCGGAATGCGCGAGCGCCTGCAGGAACAGGAAGCGAACATCGCCCTGCTGATCGACGCCGACAACGCCAGTCCCGAGCATCTCGACGAAGTGCTCCTGGTCCTCGGCGAACTCGGTACGATCAATATTCGCCGTGCCTACGGAAACTGGGCGAAGGCCAGCCTCAAGGGTTGGGGACAGCTCACCGGGCTTCATTCGATCATCCCGATGCAGCAGTTCGACGTGGTCAAGGGAAAGAGCGCGACCGACATGCGCATGACGATCGATGCGATGGACCTTCTCTACCGGGGCAATGTCGATGGATTCGGGATCATGTCGTCGGACAGCGATTTCCTCCCGCTTGCGCAGAGGATCCGCGAGGATGGGCTTCCGGTCTACGGGTTCGGAACAGCAAAGACTCCCCTTTCCTTCCAGCAGGCCTGCACGAGATTTTTCGATGTCGGCGCGCTCGCCCTCGACGACGAGGAACAGCTGGAGCAGCCCACGGCAGGCGCTGGACAGCGGCCGGTCGATACCGAGCTGCTTCAGGTCCTCGGATCCGCCTACAAGGCCTCAAAGCGCGACGAGGAAGGCTACACGCCTCTGTCGGAGCTTGGCCAGCGAGCCAAGGCGGTGTCCAGCTTTGCGGCCCGCAACTACGGCTTCACGCGTCTTTCCGAGCTCATCAAGGCCGTCCCCAACTTCGAGGTGAAGTCGGGAGACGACGGCCGCTTGCTCGTGAAGCGGCTGCGCTAACAGCCCAGACCTTTCCTTCGCTAACCGGTCATCCACAGATATTTCGTGGGCCGAGCCGATTCGTCCACTGTCGCTCGATGGGCGCGCAAGCCTAGTTTTGACGTCCTTCCGGAACCGGCGCGCGCATTGGCCGGTTCGGGACTCCCTCGATCATAGCTGCGATGGGGCAATTGTTGGCAACTCGAAACTCCGAACGATCGGTGGACGATAGGAAGCACACGGCTTCGACCCACTCCGGGCATCGCGCAAATCTCGACGACAGGCTCGAAGCGCTGAACGCGCAGGCCGAGAGATGCCGCCGGCTGGCAGGAGCGACCTACGATCGGGAAGTCTCGGCCATGCTCGGAAGCATGGCCGAAGGATATGAGCGGACGGCGGAAGAGCTTTCGAAGTGCGTAAAGAACGAGCGCCTGGGAATAGAGGCCGCGCACGGCGCAGACAGGGTCCTTTAGCGGTCAAAGGAGTTCGAGCTCGACCGTGACGTCGTCGCCGGCAGAGAGCCCTTCCTTTCGGCAGACATCAATTTTCACGGGCAGAAAATAGCCGCCGCTGCTTTTCGAGGGGAAAACGGACGTTCGCCAAATGGAGCCTCCGAGCCTCACCTCGACGCGAACCGATCCGAAGCCGCGCGGCATCAGCAAGGAATGGGCGCGAATTTCACCGGAAATGTCCTCCGGAATCGACATGAAATGCGAGCTTCCCTCAGCGCTCGTCCAGATTTTCAGAGGACCGCTGACCATGATCATGGTTTTTTCTGCCAGTCATATTGCGGCAGGCGCCTTCCTTCCGCGCTGACGCTGATGAGCTCGGCGAGCCGTTTTTCTCGGGTTTCGGGCCTCTTCGCGCCCGCAAGCCAGCCGAGCACGGTTTTCCGATAGCCGGGGGGCCGTTTTTCCCAATCCAACCAGGCAGACCGGCTCTTTCGAAACAGTCTCTCCTCCTCAGGAGCAAGCACCGCCGCAGGTTTCTCATAGGAATAAACACCGCTCCGGTGCTTGTCCCTTTCGTATGCCCGCTCGCCAAGCATGGTCATCAAACCGTCAGACTTGAGCGCCTCGAAGCGCTCGACGTTGACCTTGCTCCAGATGCTGCCCTTCCTTCGAGGCGTAAATCGGATCGAGTAGGAATCCTCTCCAAGAGACCTCCTGAGGCCGTCGATCCAGCCGAAACACAAGGCCTGGTCCCGAGCCTGCGGCCAGTCGATCGACAGTTTGCCCGTGCCCTTCTTCCAGAAGCCGACAAGAAGTTCGAGGGCGGTTTCGTGATTGGTCTCGAGCCAGCGGCGGAATTCCGCTTCAGTCGCGAAAAAGGTCGGTCCGACGAGGGTCATGCGTCCAGCATGACCGGACTTTGGTTCAAGCTCCAGCCCGGACCCAAAGCCCCCTTCAGCTTGTCCCGATCAGCGGGTGAGCTTGCGGTAGGTCATCCGGTGAGGACGGGTCGCTTCCTCGCCAAGGCGGCGGATCTTGTCTTCCTCATACGCCTCGAAATTTCCCTCGAACCAGACGACTTCGCTGTCCCCCTCAAAGGCAAGGATATGCGTCGCAAGGCGGTCGAGGAAGAAGCGATCGTGGCTGATGACGACGGCACAACCTGCAAAATTCTCGAGCGCGTCCTCGAGCGCGCGCAGGGTCTCCACATCGAGATCGTTCGTGGGCTCGTCGAGGAGCAGCACGTTGCCGCCCTCCTTCAACATCTTGGCCAGGTGGACCCTGTTGCGCTCACCGCCCGAGAGCTGACCGACCTTCTTTTGCTGATCTGGACCCCGGAAATTGAACGCTCCGACGTAGGCCCTGGTCCCGAATTCGTGCTTGCCCACCTTGAACACGTCGAGGCCGTCCGAGATTTCCTCCCAAACATTCTTTTTGGCGTCGAGCGCGTCGCGGCTCTGATCGACGTAGCCAAGATGCACGGTCGGACCCACGTCCAGAGCGCCCGAGTCCGGCTGCTCCTGGCCAGTTATGAGCTTGAAGAGTGTCGTCTTGCCGGCGCCGTTCGGACCGATCACCCCGACAATTCCGCCCGGAGGAAGACTGAAGCTCAGATCCTCGAAGAGAAGTTTCTCGCCATAGGACTTTGAAAGTCCCTTCGCCTCGATGACCTTGCCTCCGAGGCGCTCCGGCACCTGGATTAGGATTTCGCCCTTCGTTGGGGTCCGGCTCTCCTGCGCCTCGACCAATTGGTCGAACGCCTTGATGCGCGCCTTGGACTTGGCTTGACGCGCCTTGGGCGAGCGCCTGATCCACTCGAGCTCATCAGCGATGGCCTTCTGTCGGCCAGCCTCCTCGCGCTCTTCCTGCTCGAGACGTTTTGCCTTCTTTTCCAGGTAGGTGGAATAGTTTCCTTCGTAAATGTAATAGCGACCGCGATCGAGCTCGAGGATCCAGTTGACGACATTGTCGAGGAAATATCGATCGTGGGTGACGAGGATCACGTTGCCGGGGTAATCGACCAGATGCTTTTCGAGCCACTGAACGCTTTCCGCGTCGAGATGGTTGGTCGGCTCGTCGAGCAGCAGGATATCGGGTTTTTCGAGCAGCAGCCGGGTTAGGGCCACTCGGCGCTTCTCGCCGCCCGAGAGATTGCCAACCGCGCTGTCTCCAGGAGGGCAGCGCAGAGCGTCCATCGCGATCTCGAGCTGGTTGTCGAGCGTCCAGCCATCGACGGCGTCGATCTTCTCCTGAAGTTCGCCCATTTCCGCCATAAGCGAATCGAAGTCGGAATCTTCGGGCGGATCCGCCATCATCGCGCTGATTGCGTTGAATCGGTCGAGCATGTCGGCAACCGGACGAACCCCGTCCATGACATTTTCCCTGACCGTCTTGGTGGGATCGAGCTGCGGCTCCTGCTCGAGATAGCCGACCCGGATGTTGTCACCGGCCCACGCCTCCCCCTGAAACTCCCTGTCGCTTCCGGCCATGATTTTCATGAGCGTCGACTTGCCGCTTCCGTTGGGGCCGACAATCCCGATCTTGGCGTCGCGGTAGAATTGCAAATGGATGTTGTTGAGAATGGGTTTGTGACCCGGAAAGGCCTTGGTGAGGCCCTTCATCACATAGCTGTACGGGGCGGCCATTTCGGCGCGAGATCCTTCAGAAGTGTTGGAAGAGTTGGCGGCCAGTTAGTGCGCGTTGAGCCGAATGTCACCCCGGCGAGGTCTCACACCGGCTTTCGAATAGAGGGTCCTCCGGCCGTGCTATCGCACCAATCAGTCGCGCCCGACCATCGCTTCGGCATTGGCGAAGCGATACTCGCGAAACCGCTCGCGCAAGTCTTTCTTGCTGAGCTTGCCGGTTGCCGTGTGCGGCAATTCCTCGACGAATTCGATCGCGTCGGGAAGCCACCACCTGGCGACCTCACCGGCGAGGAAATCCCGGATTTCCGCCTCTCCGACCGCGCTTCCGTCATCACGAACGATGAGTAGAAGTGGCCGTTCGTCCCATTTGGGATGCGGGATTCCGATCGCCGCGGCCTCGAGGACTCCCGGGCACCCGACAGCCGCATTCTCAAGCTCGATCGAGCTGATCCATTCCCCTCCGGACTTGATCACGTCCTTGGCCCTATCGGTGAGGCGCAGCGTATTGTCGGGGTGAATGACGGCGATATCGCCGGTGTCGAACCAATTGTCGGCATCGACGCAGTCTTCGTCCTTCTTGAAATAGCGACGAACCACGGCCGCGCCCCTCGTCTGAAGGTGCCCTGAGCTCTCCCCGTCACGCGGGAGGACCCTCCCCTCTTCATCGACAACTCGAAGCTCGACCCCAAACATGGATCGGCCGGGTCGCGACTGATAGTCGATCTGCTCTTCGTCGCTCATCGAATCCCAGTTCGCCGGAGGAGCGCCGACTGTCCCGATCGGAGTCATCTCCGTCATCCCCCAAAGATGCCGGACCCTTATCCCCCTCTTCTTGAACCAGCGGATCGTCGCTGGAGGCGCCGATGATCCGCCAACGACGATGGTGTGCAGCTTGCCGAGCTTTGCGCCGGTATCTTCGACATGATCGATGACATTGAGCCACACGGTCGGAACTCCAGCCGAATGTGTAACGCCCTCCTCATTGAACAATTGGCAGATGTGCTCGGCCTTGTTGTCGGCGCAGATGACGAGTTTCAGGCCAGTGATCGCGGCCGCGTAAGGAAGGCACCAGCTGTTGGCGTGGAACATCGGCACGATCGGAAGCAGAACCGAGCAGGCCGAAAGATCAAAGATGTCCGGCGCAATGATCGACATCGCGTGGAGCACGGTCGAGCGGTGTTCGTACAGCACACCCTTGGGGTTGCCCGTCGTTCCGCTGGTGTAGCACAGGCCGCAGGGCTCGCGCTCGTCGCCGTCGTACCAGCGATAAATTCCGGTCTCTGCTGCAAGCAAAGGATCGAGTTCGTCATCGAAGCGCACCCAGTGCGCGACTGACGTCAGCTGCGGCCTCAAGCGATCGACGAGCGGCTGGAACGCTTGGTCGTAGAGGATCACCCGGTCCTCGGCATGACTAATAATGTAAGCGAGCTGGTCGTCGAAAAGGCGCGGGTTGAGCGTATGGAGCACGCCCCCCATACCGACCACCCCGAACCACGACGTCAGATGACGATCGTGGTTCATCGCCAGGGTCGCGACGCGGTCGCCCGGTTTAACGCCCAGCCGTTCGAGTGCCTGGCTCATCCGGCGAGCATTGTTACCAAGCTCCGTCCAGTTGGTTCTGACGGTGTTTCCATCAGCACGAACCGCAACGATTTCTCGATTTCCATGCTCGCGCTCGGCATGATCAATCAGCCGCGTAATCCGAAGCGACCAGTCCTGCATTGCGCCGAGCGACATCGAACGCCTCCCCCGAAGAGAGGCGCATCATGCAGCAAAAATGTCGGTCCGTGAACGCTAGAAAGGAAGCTTGAACCCCGGGGGAAGCGGGAGCGTGCCCTGCATTTTCTGCATTTCCTCGGCGGCGGCCGCATCGGCCTTGGTTCGAGCATCGTTCATCGCCGCCGCGATCAGGTCCTCGACCATCATCTTCTCGCTCGGAGCAAGCAAGGTCTCGTCGATGTCGACTCCGAGGATGCGCCCCTTGGCGGTCGCACGGATCTTGACCATTCCGCCGCCCGCAGCGCCTTCAACCTCGATTTTGTCGAGATTGTCCTGCGCCTTTTGAAGCTCGGCCTGCGCATTTTGCGCCATTTTCATGATTTCGTCGAAGTCTGGCATCTCGGGCATGTCAGCTGCCTCTCACTGTATAGGATTCGAGCTCGGCGTCGGGGAACGCATCCATTGCCGTACGGACATTGGGATCGGCAAGGACTTCGGCCCGAACGCGCTCCTCGGCCATTTTCTCCTGATCGAGGAGCGAAGGCTCGCCCGGGTCGTCCGAAAGCGATACCTGCCAATTCGTTCCTGTGGCCGCCTTGAGCGCGACCGCGAGATCGCGAGGCCAATCGCCCCCGAACGGCCTGGACGGCTTCAGAACCAGTTCGGGCGGCGCGTAGCGAACAAGACCGACCTGATCGTAGAGCTGGACTGCAAGCTGGTGCTTCCCGCATCCCTCGAGCCTCGCAATGAGGCCTTTGAAGTCGGACGGCAGCTGAGAGGCGGAACCCTTGCCCTTCCCTGCCGCCGGCGCTGGCGAGTTCACTGCGCCCCCCTCACCGCTCAGCCTCGCAATCAGACTGGCCGGATCGGGCAGCTCGGCAGCGTGGATCAGGCGCAGAAGTGCCATCTCGGCTGCCTCGCGCGGATCGGGAGCGGCATCGATGTCCTGGAGGGCCTTGAGCAGCATTTGCCACAAACGGTGGATCGTTCCCCAGCCGAGCTTCTGCGCGAGCGCCTCAGCGCCTTCGCGCTCCTCGGCCGATTGCAGGGTCCCGGCGACCGCACCGGCCTTGACGCGCGTTGCCTTGTGAAGAGCCTCCATCAGTCCGCGCAAGAGCTGCGTGGGATCGATACCCAGCGCGTGAGCTTCGTCGAGCGCTTCGAGGGCGGCCGGGGCGTCACCTGCGAGCACCAGTTCGAGCAATCGCCGGATCCGACCGCGATCAGCGAGCCCCAGCATGTCGCGGACCTGATCGGCCGAGACGGCTCCTGCGCCATGGGAGATCGCCTGGTCGAGGATCGACAGACCGTCTCGAGCGGACCCTTCGGCCGCACTCGCGATCATTGCCAGCGCGTCGGGATCGACTTCGACGTTCTCCGCCCTGGCGACGTCGGCGAAGTGCACCGCGAGCTTCTCGGCCGGAATTCGACGAAGATCGAAACGCTGGCAGCGCGAGAGAACCGTCACCGGAACCTTGTCGACCTCGGTTGTTGCGAGGAAGAATTTCACGTGCTCAGGCGGTTCCTCAAGTGTCTTCAGCAAACCATTGAAAGCCTGCTTGGAAAGCATGTGGACCTCATCGATGATGTAGATTTTGTAGCGGGCGCTGACCGAGGCGTAGCGAACCGCATCGATGATCTCTCGAATATCGTCAATTCCGGTGTGGGAGGCCGCGTCCATCTCGATGACGTCGATGTGCCGCCCCTCCGCAATTGCCCGGCAAGGCTCGCAGACATTGCACGGAGTGATTGTCGGCCCGCCGTTGGCGTCAGGGCCGATGCAATTGAGCGCCTTCGCAATGAGCCGAGCGGTCGACGTCTTCCCGACCCCCCGAACTCCGGTGAGAAGGAAAGCATGTGCGATGCGCCCGCGCTCGATCGCATTGGCCAGAGTCTTGACCATCGCATCCTGGCCGATCAGCTCGTCAAACGACTGTGGCCGATACTTTCGTGCGAGCACGCGATAGGGCGAAGTGCCGGCTGTCGCAGGCGCTTCCGGCAGGTCGAGGCCCAGACCGGGCGATTCGGCGTCTTCCATCAGCAATGATTTAGGGTGTGGGGCCGGCGATGGCGAGCGGTGGAAGCCGACGACCCGGCACGAAATCGTTGTGGCTGCTTCCTTCCGGACCTGACCAGGTTGGCGACAGCGCCGTCCGCCGACTTCCGGGCCGGCATATGGTGGAAGCGCAGTGCCCATGCAAGTTCATGTTCGAAAAGCGGATGGCCTTCAGTCGCCGTTCACGCGCCGCGGAGGAGTTCAGCCCGGCAAACTCGAGGGTTCCTTGATGCCCGCTCCGCTTTTTCTCCTCGCTCTGCTCGCACCAGCTGCGCAGGCTCCAGTATCGCCGACGACTCCGATCACTGTCACCGGCCATCCCTGGGCGCCGTTCATCAGTCCGATGGGCGAACCGTTTCGAGCTCACACACCGACCGACGACACGCTCGCCGACTGGTTCTACCAGGCCGACCGCAACCATGACGGAGTGCTTACGGTCGACGAGATGGTCGCGGACGCGGACCGCTTCTTTGCAAAGCTCGACACCGACCATGACGGCGAGATCGGGCCGGAAGAAGTCGCAAGCTACGAATATGAAGTCGCACCTGAGATCCAGGTCATGTCGAAGACCCGGCCGGTGCCTGGTCAGCGCGCTTCGACAGTCAAGAAAGTCCACCCGACCGATCCAGGCGACGTTGACGATGCCGACGATCCCATCGGTCACGGTCGTACCCGGGAGCGCCCGCGCGATCGAGCCGCCGACGTTGATGCGAGCCTCGGGATTGGCGGAGCACTTCAGGGTGCAGCGAGATATTCGCTGCTCAATATGCCAGAACCGGTGGCTGCCGCGGACACGGACTTCAACCGCTCCATCACGCTCGAGGAATTTCGTCAGGCGGCGGTTGCCCGCTTCCAGCTCCTCGATAGCACGCATCAGGGAAGACTGACGCTGGCGCAGCTCGAAGCCATGCCTCACGCACCAAAATCGGACGGAAAGCGCCCCAAGCACAATGAGAATGCCGACGACGCGCGTATCGGCAATCCCCTTCCGACAGGACCTTGAGGCAATCGCCTCGCCGCCATTTGCAGACGGCTCCTTCAAAGTTCATGCTGCTGTAATGCGCGTCTTCATCGAGCGTTCACCAGCTTGGGATGACGTGAATGCGTTCGAGACGAAAGGCGGCTCATGGTTCTTCCACTCGTGATGGTCGCCGCAGCTGCGGCATTTCAGGCGCAGCCAACGCCTTCTCCGCCTTCGAGAGCTGGCGACCGAGCCGTCGGCCACGCGATCGGCCGGCCGTTCATGAGCCCGATGGGGGAGCCTTTTTTCGGAAGGACCGCGGACGAAGACGGGCTGGCGGTCTGGTTCGAGCAGGCCGACCGCAACCACGACGGTGTTTTGACCCCGGATGAAATGACTGCTGACGCCCAGCGCTTTTTCGAAACGCTCGACACCAATCATGACGGCGAGATCGATCCTGATGAAATCGCCCACTACGAAAATGTCGTCGCCCCGGAGGTGCGCACCGGGTACATTCGCTCCCCTGAAACCGAGACCGCCCAAGGTCAGGGCCAGGGCGGCTGGAGCGGCGGCGGCGGCGGTCGCGGCGGTGGAGGCGGCGGTCGCGGCGGAGGCGGCGGCCACCACGGGGGACGCGGTCGCGGCGGCGGCGGAAATGAAGGCGGCGCAAGCTTTGGCGGGGGTGACGACGAGGCTCGCGCCGGTCGCTACGGCCTCCTCGAGATCCCCGAACCGGTCGCTTCAGCGGACACCGACTTCAACCGCGGAGTATCGGCGGAGGAATTTCGAAATGCGGCGTTACAGCGTTTCCAGATCCTTGATCTCGACCACAAGGGACGGCTGACCCTTTCGGAGCTTCAGGGAATTCGGCGGGAGGCTCTTTCCGATTCCAAGCGGCCTCCACCCTCGAAACCGAACCTCGATGATGACGGGAGCCCGGCGCCGCAGATCTAAACTTCTGAGGGGCTGAGATTTACCTTCCCATCCAGTTGCGTGCGCCCGGAGGAATCCGCACGGTGAGACTGTCCATGTCCTCGCCAAGGATGATCTGGCAGGCGAGCCTGGAAGTCCGTGTCGCGTAAGCGGCGAGGTCGAGCAGATCCTCCTCTTCTTCGCTTGGCGGCGGCAATCGTTCGAAATCACCGGCGTCGACGATCACGTGGCAGGTCGAACAGGCCATCACTCCCTCGCATGCGCCTTCGAGCGGCTCGCGCGCCGCCCAGGCGACGTCGAGCAGTCTTTGCCCGGGCTTTGCTTCCACTTCCTGGTCGAGGGTTCCGTCAGCCTTCAAAAAACGCACCAGGGTCACGCGTCGAGCTTCTCCTGTGCTTTCGCGTGCGCGGCGATCCGGTGGCAGGCGTCGACGAGGTCTTTCAATGTCGTGTAGCGGCCGAACCCGATGCGGATCGACGAGCGCGATTGCCGGTAATCGAGCCCGAGCGCCCTCAAGACGTGGCTTGGACGCCCCGATCCGCTCGCGCAGGCCGAGCCAAGCGAGAAGGCGATGTCCCGAAGGTCGGCGATTAACCTGGCGCCATCGACATGTTCGCGGCGGATATTCAGATTTCCGTGATAGCGGTGATCGGTGCTCCCATTGATCGTCCATCCAGGCCCCAGCGCGTGGAGCGCCGCCCTCCACAGCTTCTGAACATGATCATAGTCCCGGGTTTGGCGCTCATCGGCGAGTTTCGCCGCGGCTCCAAAGCCGACGCACAGCTCAGGCGATAATGTGCCCGACCGGAGACCGCGCTCCTGGCCGCCGCCGTGGATGAAGGGCGCCGGCTCCTCGCCTTTGCGCATCCACAGGGCGCCAATCCCCTTGGGGCCGTGGATCTTGTGCGCGGAAACAGCGACGAGGTCGGCCCCCTTGCAGATCTCCATCCGGCCGAGCGCCTGGACTGCGTCGCACAACATGAGCGCCCCGCACTCATGAGTCATCTGGGCAATCTCCGAAATCGGCTGTGTGACGCCGATCTCGTTGTTCACCTGCGTGACCGCCACAAGAAGAACCCGTTTGTCGAGCTCGCGCTCGAGAAGTTCGAGGTCCAGCCTCCCGTCCGGCTGCACCGGAAGGACCGTCAAATCCATGCCCTGGGCTGCGAGCCACCCGCAGGTGTCGAGCACGGCTGCATGTTCCGTCGCGAGCGTGACGATCCGGTTTCGTTTCGACGTGCCGTTGGTCGAGGCCTTCTCGACCGTTCCCTTGAGCGCCCAGTTCAGTGCCTCGGTCGCGCTGCCCGTGAAGGCCACGCTTCCGCCCTTAAGGCCGATTGCCTCATCGACGTGCTTGCGAGCAATCTCGATTGCTGCTTCGGCCTCATTGCCCCATCGGGACGGCGAATGAGGATTGGCGAACTTCTCTTCGATCCAGGGATGCATCGCCTTCGCAACTTCGGGCGCAACGGGCGTCGTCGCCTGATAATCGAGATAGATCATGCTGCGGCGGCCTTGGCACGATTGCTGATCTTTCGCCACTCCGCGAGAAAACGATCGACGTCCTCGCTCGAAGTTGATGGTCCAAAACTCACCCGGATGACCGACGTCGCGATTTCCTTTGCAACTCCCATCGCTTCGAGCACTCTGCTTGGTTTCATACTGCCCGACGAACAGGCGCTCCCTGCCGAAACCGAGATTCCGGCAAGGTCCAGCTGGACGAGTTGGCTGGAGCTTTCGAGCCCGGGCATCGCGTAGGCCCCAATCGTCGCAATCCGGGGTGCGTCGGCCGCGACAATCAACCCGCCTGAATCAAGGATCTGCGCTTCCAGATGGTCGCGAAGGGCGGCGAGACGGGGCATCACATCGAAGAAAGCGCGGGTTTTGAGGGCCGCGGCCATTGCGGCTGCCGCCGGCAAATTCTCGGTCCCCCGGCGATAACCCCGTTCCTGGCCGCCGCTGGGCTCGAGCAAAGCGAGATCTCTGACCAGCAGCGCCCCTGCACCTGGCGGACCGCCGAATTTATGCCCCGAAACAGCAATGAAATCCGCATCGGGCAGCTCGATCTTGCCGGCGGCCTGGGCGCAGTCGCAAAGGAGCAAGGATCCCGACGCGCGAACGCGCTCGTAGACCCGGGCAATCGGCTGGATGACGCCCGTTTCATTGTTGACGAGCTGGATCGCGACGAGCGCGGGACTTTCGAGCGCGACCTCGAGCGCTTCGAAATCAATGAGCCCGTTTTCATCGACTCGAATTTGCCCGGCCTTGTCTCCAATTGCCGCAATTACGGCATCGTGCTCGGTCGGGCCGGCGATCTTTCGTTTCGCCTTGGCGCGCTCGGCGACGATCTGGACAGCCTCGCTCGCGCCGCTCGTGAGGATGACGTCATGACGCCAGCCGAGCGATTCCGCGAGGATGCGCCGCGCGTCTTCGAGCGCGCTCCTCGCGCGACGTCCATCGGCGTGGGGGGAGCTGGGATTGGCCCACGCCTCGAGGGCGCGCTCCATCGCTTCGCGCGCTTCCAAGAGCACCGGCGTGGTCGCTGCATGATCGAGATAGAGTCGCCCGGACATGCTCAAAAAAGCCGTGGATTCCTGCCGATTGCCAGTTGAACGGCCGTCCCTATATAGGAGCCGACGCCGCGGCGCACCCGTCGGCGCGCTGACCAATCCAATCGCGAGCTTTCACAGCCAATGCCCGAAGTCATTTTTCCCGGCCCAGAGGGACGTCTCGAAGGCCGTTTCCACCCAGGCGGACGACCCCGTGCCCCAGTTGCCCTGATCCTTCACTCGCACCCTCAGGCGGGCGGGACGATGAACAACAAGATCGTCCAGCTGCTCTACCAGACCTTCGTCAAGCGCGGCTTCGCGACGCTCCGCTTCAACTTTCGCGGAGTGGGCAAGAGCCAGGGCGTGTTCGACAATGGCATCGGCGAGCTGTCGGACGCCGCAAGCGCGCTCGACTGGGTGCAGAGCATTCATCCCGAGGCAGAGACAACCTGGGTCGCCGGAGTCAGCTTCGGCGCCTGGATCGGCATGCAGCTGCTGATGCGGCGCCCCGAAATCCGCGGGTTCATCTCCATCGCGCCGCCGGCAAACATGTATGATTTCAGCTTCCTTGCCCCATGCCCATCGTCGGGAATCATCATCCAGGGCGAAGCCGACGAGGTGGTCACCCCGAGCGCAGTTCAGAAGCTTGTCGACAAGCTGAGGACCCAGAGGCACATCACGATCCACCACGAGCTCATTCCGGGGGCTAACCATTTCTTCGCGAACGAGCTCGATCTCCTGATGAAGGAGGTGGACGACTATCTCGACATGCGGCTCGCAACCGATCCGGTGAAGCCCGCTATACCGTCCAGATCATCACGTTCGTGACGATGACGATTCCCGCGATGATCATCAGGACGCCGCGCTGGCGAGTCTGACGATTGAGCGCGAGCTTCGCTCCGGCAAGGAGTAGAAGGAAGGCGGCGATCATCCCCAGGGTCATCGCAACCGACGAAAGATTCTCCATTTCCGCTCCAGACTTCACCAAGACTTAACCAAGATCAGTCCAAAATGGCGTCCATGCCAATTGGGGACCAGCAAGCGCGCCTCGAAGAGGCGTTCGAGCGCATCGAGGAAACCATCCTGCCGTGCATCGCGATGATGCTCGACACGCTGATGGAGGCCTCGGAGTCGATCGCCGAGAACGAACGGCGCTTTCTGGTCGGTGAACTCAAGACCCTCTCCGCCGAGCTCGAGGAGCTGACCAAGGCTGTCGAGCGCTCAAGTCCCGCCCACGTCGAGCCCGGCGAGTACAAGACCCGCAACGTCGGCTAAATTTAGCGCGCAACGATCCTGGCATGAAGCGCCGGATCGATATTTCCTCCAGAGATCACGATGACCGTGTCCTCCTTGGGCTCAAGCTTCGATTGAAGCACGGCCGCAAGGGCGACTGCGCCGCCGGGCTCGACCACCAGCCCGTGGCGCTCCCACGCGAAACGTACCGCCTCGGCAGCCTCTGCGTCGCTGACGGACAGCGCCCTCGCCTCCCGATCGCGCAGGATCGCGAAGGTGATCGGCGATACGCGCGGCGTTTGAAGGGCGTCGCAGAACGTATCGGGCGCATCAGAGGCGACCGACACGATCTCGCCGAGCTCGAGCGAACGGGCCATGTCGTCCCAGCCTTCAGGTTCGACGATGACGATCTCCGCTTCAGGGACCGCGAGCGCGATCCCGGAGGCAAGACCGCCCCCTCCGCATGGAACGACGATGCGCTTGGGCTTCCGGCCGAGCTGCTCGACGATCTCGAGACCAACTGTGCCCTGCCCCGCGACAATCGAGGGATCATCGAAGCTTGGAACGATGATCGCTCCCGATTCGTCCGAAATGCGCGTCGCGATCGCTTCGCGGCTTTCGCCCCGGCGCTCGTAGAAGATGATGTCGGCCCCCTCGCTCTGGGTTCCCTCGACCTTCACTCGCGGCGCATCCGAAGGCATGACAATGGTCGCGTGGATCCCGAGCCGGCGCGCCGCAATTGCAACGCCGCGCGCGTGATTTCCCGACGAAAAAGCAACGACCCCGCGCCCGCGCTCCTCGCTCGAGAGCTTCAACAGACGGTTCATCGCGCCGCGCAGTTTGAACGCGCCGCCCACCTGCAGACACTCGCATTTGAGCCAAGCTGGAAGGCTTTCGATCGTGGTTTCAAGGAGCGGCGTGCGCTCCACCTGGGCCTTGAGGCGTTCAGAGGCATCGAGAACATCTTCACGATCCACTGACACCACTTTCGCTAACTGGCTGATATTTCACCCTTTCGATTAGTCGTGGCAGAACAGCGACATATCGCGGCCATTTCGCGGCTGCTGGACCAAAAAATCTTTACAGGGGCTGACCTCGAACATATATCGCGCCCCCGCTGCCCCATGGGACTTCCAACCGCAAGGCAGCTTTCTTCTAACGTACCAATTGGAGGTCCCTTGAGTTGCACAAGCCAAATCGCGCGCTGGGGCTAGCCGCCGCCCCAACCGACAGCCGGGGGGCTGCCGCTATCGCAAAAAGCCGCCCGGTTCAGCCGGTGACGCTTCTGCGCCCGCACGCTGCGCGGCGGGCCGCCCGTTTCTTCGTCGAGAAGTTTCCTGGGCGCTCGCTTTACGCGGTGAAGGCGAACCCCTCGCCCGACATTCTCAAGATCCTCTGGGACTCGGGTGTTACGCACTTTGACGTCGCCTCGATCAGCGAGGTTCGGCTCGTTCACGAGACTCTCCCCGAGGCGGTGCTTTGCTTCATGCACCCGGTGAAGGCCGAGGAAGCGATCGCCGAAGCCTATTTCGGCCACGGGGTGAAGACGTTCAGCCTCGATACCAGCGAGGAGCTCGACAAGATCGTTCGTGCGACCTCGAGCAACGGGATACCGGCGAGCGATCTCAACCTGCTGGTTCGTATCCGGGTCAGTTCGGATCATGCGAAGCTCAGCCTCGCCTCCAAGTTCGGCGCCGATCCACGCGACGTCAGCGCATTGCTGGTCGAAGCGAGGCAGGCGGCGGACGCACTCGGAATCTGCTTCCACGTCGGAAGCCAGGCAATGACTCCGGCGGCCTTCGCCGAAGCCATGAGCCGGGTTCGAAATGCGATCGTCGATGCCGCCGTCACGGTCGACATCGTCGATGTCGGAGGAGGATTCCCGTCCTCTTATCCGGGAATGGAGCCGCCGCCGCTGGAGACCTATTTCTCCGTTATCCACCAGGCCTTCGAAGCCCTTCCGATCAGCTATTCAGCGGAGCTCTGGTGCGAGCCCGGCCGCGCACTCTGCGCCGAATATGCAAGCGTTCTCGTCCGCGTCGAAAAGCGCCGCGGTGACGAGCTTTACATCAACGATGGTGCGTACGGCGCTCTGTTCGACGCAGCTCATATCGGCTGGCGGTATCCGGTTCGGCTAATTCGCGAGACCGAGTCGAATGTTCGGTCGATGCAGTTCAGTTTCTATGGCCCGACCTGCGACGATCTCGATCGGATGGCTGGCCCGTTCGAACTTCCCGGTGACGTCACTTCGGGGGACTATATCGAGATCGGAATGCTCGGCGCCTATGGCTGCGCCATGCGCACGCAGTTCAACGGTTTTGGACTCACCCATTCGGCGATTGTCGAGGATGAGCCGATGGCGAGTCTCTATGGCGCGGTCACGCCCAAGCGCTCCAACGTCGTAAAGCTGTAACTTTTCTCCGCTTGCCGTTAGCTCACAAGCGGAGCTAACCGCCCTTCGCGCTATTTCGGGGTGAGGCAGTCCCCCAACTCGAAACGACGAGCCCACTTTCTTGCTGCAGCCGATCCTCGGCCGCACCAATGGAGCCCTGAAATGGAAGCTGATACGCTGAACAAGGTGCAAAACGCCCCTGGGATCAACGACACCCGAAAGGCGGAGCTGCTCTCGACCCCGGTAGAGCATATCGACATCACTAGCTTCGATGCGCGTCCCATCGTCGATGCGATGGGACATATGAGCTTCACCAGTCGCGATCTCGCCCGAGCGACCAGGATTTACAACATGATGCTCGAGGATAGCTCCTGCTCGATCATTCTTGTGATCGCGGGCTCGACGTCAGCCGGCGGGTGCATGGATCTCTATTCGGAGCTGGTTCGCTCCAACATGATCGATGCGATCGTTGCCACCGGAGCCTCGATCGTCGACATGGATTTCTTCGAAGCGCTTGGTCACAAACACTATCAAGCCAATGAAATTCCTGACGATGATACGCTGCGCTCACTCTACATCGACCGCATCTACGACACGTATATCGACGAGCAGCAACTGCAGGATTGCGACCACACGATCGGCCTTATCGCCGAGAGCCTGGAACCGCGGCCGTACAGCAGCCGAGCCTTCGTCCGCGAGATGGGAAAGTGGCTGAGCAATGGCAATGCGAGGAAAGAGGGAAGCCTAGTCCAGCTCGCCTACGAGCATGACGTGCCGATCTTCTGTCCGGCGTTCACAGACAGCTCGGCTGGGTTCGGCCTCGTCAAGCACCAGGTGGACGCGATGAAGCGCGGCGGTCATTACATGACGCTCGACAGTATCGCGGACTTTCGCGAGCTCACCGACATCAAGATCAAGGCTGGCACCACCGGCCTTCTGATGATCGGCGGCGGCGTTCCCAAGAATTTCACGCAGGATACCGTGGTCTGCGCAGAAATCCTCGGTCACGACGATGTCGAGGTCCACAAATATGCGGTTCAGATCACTGTCGCCGATGTGCGTGACGGCGCCTGCTCCTCCTCGACGCTTCAGGAGGCGGCGAGCTGGGGCAAGGTCTCAACCGCAATGGAACAGATGGTCTTCGCCGAGGCGACCAGCGTCCTTCCCCTTCTTGCGAGCGACGCCTGGCACCGCGGTGCGTGGCGTAGCCGCGAAAAACGGCGTTTTGCCAAGCTGTTCGACTAGATCGCTGCCGGGGAAATAACGGGAACGTCGGCTTCCCTCGCCGGTCTCCCGGTCTCCTCCAGCATGAAGATCCCGATCATTCCGATGCCGATTGCGGCCGTCATGTAGAAGGCGGGCGCGATCGGGCTTCCGGTCCGGTTGATCAGCAATTGCTCGATGAATTGCGCGCTGCCGCCAAAGACCGCGATCGACACCGCATAGACTGTCCCGAGCGCCCCAGCTCTGACCCGGGCCGGGAGCGCTTCGGTAAAGAGCGTCACGGACGGAGGAGTCAAAATCCCCATCAGGAGTGCAAGCAAAATCGTCATCGAGAAGAGAGCGAGGGCGTTTCGGAAATGGATCATGATCAGGAACGCAGGGATCGAGAGAAAGAGCAGGAGCAGCCAACCGAAGAGCGCGACGGGTTTGCGGCCATAACGGTCGCCAAGCCGACCCGAGACGAGATTGAAGAAGGTCATCGTTATTCCAAGGAGCACCGTCGCCATGAACGCGGTCCTTGCGTCCATTCCGAGCGATCTTTGAGCAAAAGTGGTGATGTAATCGACGGTGTAGGTGCCGATGGTTGCTCCTGCGAGCAGCAGCAAACCGGCTATTCCGACAATGATGATCGTCCGGCGGCTGGGGCCGCTTCGGATCGGCTCCTCCTCGCGAACGAGGGTCTCCGCGAGGCCCTTTCGGATCGCGATCGTGAACGGAACGATGAGCGCCCCGATCAGGAAGGCTGCCCTCCATCCCCAGCCAACGAGCGCCGAATTGCTCAAAGTCGAGGAGAGGAGAAGCCCGCCGCAGCCCGCAACGACGATAGAGAAATTCTGAGTTGCGAACTGAAGCGAAACATAAAATGAGCGCCGGTCGGGCGGGGCGGCCTCGACAAGGAAGGCCGTGTTCGGACCCACCTCCCCGCCAAGGGCGAAGCCCTGAAGCATTCTGAACAATACAGCGAGGATCGGCGCGGCCATTCCGATCAGGGCGTAAGAGGGCGTCAGCGACAGACCGACGATGGCGATCCCCATCATGCTGAACGACAGGATCATCGCTGGTTTGCGCCCTTTGCGATCGGCAAATCTCCCGATGACGAGACCGCCGAGCGGACGGGTTACGAAGCCCACTCCAAAGGTCGCGAGAGACAGAAGAAGCTTGGCCTCGCCGCTGCCCGGGAACAGCGCTTCGCCAATTTGCACTGCGAAGAAGGTGTAAGTGAGGAAATCGTAGAATTCGAGGGCGTTGCCGGCCGCAACTGCGGCAATCTGAGCTTTGCTGAGGGAAGGAATTCCGGCGGCGGCCATGGCCTCTCCACTTCTGTCCGTCGGAGGGTTCCCACATCGGTCGCGATCGCACAAGGCGCGCTCGTGCCCAGGGGGTTCGACCAATCAGCACCTCATGTCTGCGGATGGCGATCGGAGCGCTTGTTCCGGTGCCCACAGCCCGTAAACGGGAAAGGAGCCCCTTTTTGCCGCAGGAAACCAATGCGCCGCCTCTTGACCGCCATTTCCATCACGACCGCTTTGATTATCGCGAGCCCAGCCCTTGCAGACGATCCTCCAGCCAAGGCCGACGCCGCGAAAATCGAGCTTCCGCCGATGTCGCCCGACAAGTCTGTCGAGCAGTCGATCAACGTTGATGGTCATCCGCTTCAGTACATTGCGACGGTCGGCCACATCGATGTGCGCGACCCGAAAGGCAAAACCATCGGGCAGGTGGTTTACACCGCTTACTCGGTCCCCTCGCGCTCACCTCGGCCAGTGACATTCGCTTTCAACGGCGGACCAGGCGCCTCCTCGGTCTTCCTCAACATGGGCGCGATCGGTCCCAAGAAAGTCAACTTCGGAGTTCAGGGCGACAGTCCCTCCGACCCGGCCGTGCTTCATGATAATCCAAACAGCTGGCTCAGCTTCACCGACCTCGTGTTCATCGATCCGGTCGGAACCGGCTTTTCGCGCAGTCTCGAGGATGCCGACGCAACGAAGAAGGACTTCTACGATTCCAAGACCGACATCGAGTATCTGGGCAGGGTCGTCTACGACTGGCTGGTCAAGAACGGGCGTCTGACGAGCAACAAATATCTGATCGGCGAGAGCTACGGCGGGTTCCGAGTGCCCAAGCTCGCTTATTACCTCCAAAGCCGAATGGGCGTCGGGCTCGCCGGCATAGTCATGGTCTCGCCCTACCTCGACCCCGCCGCGACCGGCGAGGAGACGGCGCTCTCGCCGTTGCCGTGGATGATCAACCTCCCGGCAATGGCTGCCGGCCATTTCGAGCGTGAAGGTCAGCTGACCCCGGAACGCATGGCAGCGGTCGAGAACTACACCCGAACGCAATTCGTCACGGATTTCCTCGCCGGTACCGAGAACAAGGAAGCGACCGACCGTCTGTCGGCGCATGTGGCCCAGCTCACCGGCCTCGATCCCGTGCTCGTTCGAAATCTCAACGGCCGGGTCGACATCAGGACCTATCTTCGGGAGATCCGGCGCAGCACTGGCCAGGTTGGCAGCGTCTACGATTCCAATGTCACCGCCTTCGACCCGTTTCCGGGCTCCGCCGAGCCGCGTTACAGCGATCCGCTCCTTGACGGGATCATGGCCCCGACGACCAGCGCGGCGGTCGATTTCATCACCAATCAGGTCGGCTGGAAGAGTGACGCGCATTACGAGACGCTCTCCTATGACGTGAACAAACAGTGGAAGAGGGACGATACCGATTCTCCGGTCACCGATCTTCGCAAGGCGATCGGCAACGATCCGAAGATGGGCGTGATGATCGCCCACGGCTGGGACGACCTCTCATGCCCCTATTTCGGCTCAAAGCTGATCGTCGATCAGATGCCGACCAATGGCCCGTTCCAGAATGTTCAACTGCACGTCTATCCCGGCGGCCACATGTTCTATGCGCGAAGTGACAGCGGACAGGCGTTCAAGCGCGACGCGATGCGCCTTTACGAAGCTCGCTGATTTCGGGCGGCTCGCGGATCAGAAGCGCACCCGCAAGCCCTGCAACGACCGCGCACACCATGTACCAGCCCGGCGCGACCGGGTTGGCCGTCCAGCGGATCAGCAGCTTTTCAACGAGCTGCGTGCTGCCGCCGAAGATCGCGATCGCGAGCGCGTAGACGAGGCTCAGCGATCCGGCCCGAACCCGCGCGGGCAACGCCTGGATGAAGAGGAGTATTGCTGCAGAAGACCCGAAGATGTGAAGGACGGTCAAAAGCGCGGTCGCGCCAAAAAGGGCGCCCGAGCTTCGAAGCGTGTTCAGCATGTAGAACGTCGGAACCGCGAGCAGAATGAGGACGATCCACGGGCCTATCAGCACTCGTTTTGGGCCATAACGATCGACCAGCAATCCCGTCCCAAGGTCGCTAAGAGCGCTAACGAGGCCCAGGACGACCGTTGCGGCGAACGCCGATCGAACTTCCATGTGAAGCGTGTCCTGGGCATAGGTCGTGAGGTAATCGAGAGTGTAGTTGCTGATCGTTCCTGCGCCCAGGATCAGCATTCCCGCCGCTGCGAGCGCCAGTAGTGGGCGAAGGCTTCCGGGGGGCGCCGGACTCATCGCTTCTGCTGGAAGTGTCTCCTCGAGCGTTCCGCGAAGCCTAAGGCCGAAGGGAACGATCGATGCGCCGATGATGAACGCGGCCCTCCAGCCCCAGGCGTCCAGCTGCGACGCGCTAAGCAGCGAGGAGAGCAAGAGCCCGACAATGCCGGCCACAAGTACGGCGGCGTCGGCTGTTGCAAGATGGATCGAGAGATAGAAACCGCGCCGATGAGGCGGCGCCGCCTCCATCAGGAAAGCCGCGTTCGGCCCGACCTCGCCTCCGAGCGCAAATCCCTGAAGAAGGCGGAAGAGGACCGCCATGAGCGAGGCCGCTGGTCCAACCGTTCGATAGGATGGCGTCAGGGCCAGCCCGACAATTCCAATCCCCATGAGGGCGAACGAGAGGATCATCGCCGGCTTGCGCCCTCTCCGATCCGCCATTCGGCCAATGATCAGGCCGCCAAGCGGGCGGCTGACGAAACCCACTCCGAAGGTCGCCAGCGAAAGGATCAGGGACTGGGAGGAGTCGCCTGGAAAGAGGCTCCTTCCAATCTGGACTGCGAAGAAGCTGTAGGTGACGAAGTCGTAGAATTCGAGCGCATTTCCGGCTGCCACGGCGGCGATCTGCTTGGCGGTCAGCCGCGATCTGGCCTTTTTCCAATCTGGCACCCTTCACCGTCACACAAAGCGCCCGCCGAGCCAAATTCGATTGCTTTGCGAACCCGACTTGTCGAAGCTTCGAGCTGCTCAGTCTGAGGGAGAAGCTCATGCATCCAAGTCCGCTCCTCGGACCGATCGTCGCGCTCGTCGCATGGTCGATCGTGATGCTTGTCTGGCACGCTGTTGCCCGTAGCCCAATCGTTCGCGGCCGCCTCCGCGATGATGCCGGGGAAGGCGACTCCGAACGGGAAGGTCGGCCGAATTGGCGCACCAACAATTACTTACATCTGATGGGGCAGCCGACGATCTTCTATGCGATCGTATTTGCGCTGGTCCTCATGGGTTTCGATCGCCCGATCAATCTCTACCTCGCATGGGGCTATGTCGGGCTAAGGATCGCTCACAGCATTGCTCGTGAAACCGTCCGCGACTTGAGATTGAGGGACATTCTCTTCCTCCTGGCGACGGTCTGCCTCGCGTGTCTCACCGTTCACGCCGGGCTGTTCCTTTTGCATCATCACGGCTGAAGCCGGCGACGAGCTCGACATGGGTCGACCAGCGAAATTGTCCCACGGGCTGGACCCAGTCTAGCGAGTAGCCACCATCGCAAAGCGTCTTGGCGTCACGGGCAAAGGTCGCAGGATTGCAGCTGACATAAGCGATTCGGGCGACCGCCGAGCATGCAAGCGCCCTCACCTGCTCGGCCGCGCCAGCGCGCGGCGGATCGAGGATCACCGCCTCGAAGCGCCTCAGTTCCTCATCGGCGAGCGGCCGGCGGTAGAGATCGCGATGCTCCACCGCGATCTTCGGCGCCGCGCGCTTGAGCGCAGTCGCTGCCTCGAGCGACGCTTCGGCGGCGTAGCGCGCGCCTGAGGCAAGAGCGAAGGTGCCAAGACCGGCAAATAGGTCTGCGATTTCGCGGCTGCCGGCCACCGCTTCGCGAACGCCAGCAGTCAATGCCCTCTCGCCATCCTCGGTTGCCTGAAGAAATCCGCCGATTGGAAATCCAACCTGGACCCCGGACAGATTCACCATTGCCGGCTGAGGTTCGTAGATCGGCTCGGGCCCCATCCCCTCATCCACGCTGATCCGGACGAGACGGCAGCGTGACGCAAAACGGGTCAGCTTTTCGATCGCTTCGAGGCCGGCAGCCTCGATGCCTCTCAGAAGGACGTCGGCACCCTCGCCAAGAAGTGTAAGCTGAACCTCGCAGGCGTGCCTGGTCTGGAGGAGATCGCCAAGGAGGGCCCGAAGCGGATCGATGAGCGCAAACAGCTCGGGCCTCAGGATGTAGCATTCGCGCATGTCGATGATGCGGTGGGATCTCTCTGCGTTGAAACCAAGGACGACCCCAGCGCCGACTTTCAGAGCCCTGAGGGACGCCCGGCGCCTGCTTTTCGGCGGCGAAAGGTGGGGTTCCCGAATTTTCGTCTTGAGGCCGTGCTGCGCCAGGCCCGTTTCGATCCTGGAAGAGAGATAGCCGCGATACGCCTCGTCATCAGCGTGCTGAAGTTGGCAGCCCCCGCATTCGGGAAAGTGTCGGCAGGGCGGTTCCTGATGATGCGGCCCAGGAGCCAGGGCGCCGTCGTCGAGAAGCGCATCGCCCGGCACTCCAAAGGCAATGTGGCGACCACCTGACGTCACGCCGTCGCCGCGCGCCGCGATTCGAACGACTAGCTCGTGCACGCTCGAAGAGCATCGGGAATGGCCCCGGCAAGATCGTCAGCGATCATCTCCGGCCCGGCAATTCTTGCTGCTTCGCCGTGGAGCCAGACACCCGCGCAGGCCGCCTCGAATGCGGGCAGTCCGCGGGCCCGCATGGCTGCGATGATGCCCGCAAGCACATCGCCCGTACCCGCGGTAGCGAGCCACGCTGGTGCCGGCGGACCAAATCCCAGGCGCCCATCGGGCGACGCGACGAGCGTATCTGCGCCTTTATAAACCACAACGGCTCCAGATCGGCGGGCGGCTTCGAGCGCACGCTCGGTTTTGGATCCGCCTATCTCGCCGAAGAGGCGTCGGAACTCGCCTTCGTGTGGAGTGAGGACCGCGTCCTGGCCCTTCAGGCGCTCGGGCTCGCCGAGGTGAGTGATTGCGTCGGCATCGATGACCTTGGGCGCCCTGGAAGTCAGAGCCAGCGTCAGAATCTGGGGAATATCGCCCATTCCCGGTCCAACCAGGAGGCAACTGATCCGCTCGTCGTTGACGCTTGCAGTGTCGGTCTGGACGATCGACGAGGGCAAGCCATCGATGATCCGAGATGTAGTCACCCGAACATAGCCCGCGCCGGCCCTTGCCGCCGCAGTCGCCGAAAGCGCGATTGCTCCAGGCATTTTCCCGGCCAGCGCATGAACGAGCCCGCGATCATATTTGTGGCCGCCAGGACTGAGCGCTGGAACCTCGGGCGACGCGATCTCGTGCCAGTCGGAGGGCGCTTCGAACCCGATATCGCCAAGGACCACGCGCCCGCATCTGTGCATTGCCGGATAAAGCCGGTGGGCAGGCTTCAGGGCGCCGAAGGTGACCGTCATGTCGAACGTGGGGACGGCACTAAGTTCGGCTCCGCTGTCGCTCTCGACGCCGCTTGGAAGATCGCACGCCACCTTCACGAGGGCGCGGTCGCAAAGACTTGAAAGCTGACCGGAGAGAGTGTCTTCGAGCCCGCGCTTGAGGCCGGTCCCGAACAAACAATCGACGAGCACCGGAGCTGGAAGCGTTGATGGACTCAAAGCCTCGGGCTCAGCGCCCCATTTGCCCATCGCCCGCTTGGCCGAATCGCTCTTTGGACCCGACGATGCGGCGACCCGAACGGCGACTCCCCGTGCTTCAAGGCAGCGGGCCGCCACATAACCGTCGCCGCCATTGTTTCCAGGCCCGCACAGCAGGAGGACAGGAATTGGTCCCGCAAATCGATAAACGGCTTCGGCGAGCGCCGCCCCTGCCCGCTCCATCAACTGCTCGACGCTTGAACCATCCTCGATCGCCGCTTGTTCTGCCTTGCGCATCGCATCGGCCGTGAGGATTGGGCGCCCGGTCATGGCGCGCTTCCCTAGCGCAGGAAGCTTGCAAGATGCCACCATTCGCGAGGAACTGCGATTGCAGCGGCGTCGCGTGCTTCTTCGCTCCTAAAGAGCGCGAAACAGGTCGCTCCCGAGCCCGACATGCGGACGAAATCGGCATCCGGCTGAGCGGACAGCCATGCCTGAACGGAGCCGATCTGCGGGACCAGCGCCTTCGCCGGCTCCTCGAGGTCGTTGCGTCCCTCGCGCCAATCGCCAAGCGGTCCGCGGTCCTTTCCGTCCCAGCCTGCGAACACTTGGGCGGTTGAAAGCGCTACCCTTGGGTTGACAAGCAGGACCGGAGTTCCGGAAAGTTCGGCAAGATCGATGAGTGTCAGCTCCTCGCCCGCCCCGCTTCCGCGAGCCGGCAGGCTGAGAAGGCACGCCGGGACATCGCTTCCGAGAGCCGGCGCGACGTCCTGCGCATATTTTGGATCGATCCGCCACAATGCCGTCAGCAGTCTCAATGCGGCGGCGGCGTCGGCGGAGCCTCCGCCTATGCCCGATTCGACCGGAAGCCGTTTCTCGAGCTTCAGCTCCGCGCCTCCGGCTGCTTCGACCACGTCCGCCAGAGCCCGGGCGGCCCTTACCACCAGATTATCTGCACCATCGGGGAGATCGGGCGCGAATGGTCCGGTTATCTCCAGAGAGAGTTCGTCGGCGATCTCGCCGGTCAGCCGGTCGCCGTCCGTGCAGAAGGCGAAGACCGTCTCAATCGAATGCCGCCCGTCGTCTCGCCTTCCCCTGACATGGAGCGCAAGGTTGAGTTTTGCCGGCGCGATCTCGGTTGCTGCGGTCAAGGCGCCGCATTGTCAGCGGTGAGGCCCGAGGCGAGCTTCTCCTTAACCCGTGCAGCGATCTTGTCCTCGGCAGTGACCAGAGCCGCATGCCAGGCGAACCGCGCTTCATAGCGACGGCCCGACTTGTAGAGCGCATCCCCGAGATGTTCCTGGATTTCCGCCTGATCCGGATCCTTCTCCGCGGCTCGCTGAAGAGTTTCGATCGCATCATCGGTCTTGCCGCGCTTGAATTGTGCCCAGCCGAGCGAATCCGTGATTGACGCGTCTTCCGGGGCAAGCTCGCTCGCCTTTCGGATCATCGCTTCCGCCGCGTCCACATTCTCGCCGTGCTCGAGCTCTGCGTAACCCATGAAGTTGAGCAATAGCGGCTGATCGGGTGCAAGGGTCAGTCCCTGCTGAAGCGCGGCCTTGGCCTCGCTCCACCGGTTCGCTTCCTCGAATGCACTGGCCTGGAGAAGAAGCAGCGTCCACAGTTCGCTCTTCAAATTCTGCTGCGTCGCGATGGCGATCGCATGTCCGAAGGCGTCCGCGGCCTCGGAGTGGCGATCCATTGCCTCAAGCACGTCGCCCAATCGCGAGAAGTCGCTCATCCCGGCTCCGGGCTCCCGGGTCGCGGTCACGGCGATCGCATAGGCTTCGTTGAAGCGCTTTTTATTGTCGAGGATCCGGACCTGAACGTCCCGGATCTGCGAAATCAGCGCATTGCCGGGCGGAATGGTGCCGAGAAGAGCGAGCGCCTCTTCGCTTCGATCGGCCGAGTCGAGAAGCAACGCGAGAAGCGCGGTCGCGCCCCCGTTGGCCGGGTCGGCGTATCGGGCAATCTGAACAAGCCCAATGGGCGGCGCTGCCCGCTGGAGCCGCGCGAGCTCGGTTCCGAATGCAGTCAGCACCGAACTCAAGGCCTTGGCGCCGGTGTCGATCTCCTCGCCGCTCGGTTTGCCGGCAAGAATTCTCTGAACCGCGAGAGATGATTCGCTGGTCATCCCATCGACCATCGCAGCGGCACGGGCGCGGTCCCCGGAGGCAAGAAAGCCATCGGCGAGGGCAAGCCTTACTCGGGCCTCGCGTGCGCCGGCCGAGCCGATCGCCCGCCGGGCGAAGGGCTCCGCCTCGGCTGCACGATGAAACTTGAGGAGGATCAGCGCCTGTTCCTCATCGTGAAGCGGACCGAGCAGACTGTTTGGCTCGATCTGGTCGAGGCTCGAGAGAGCGCGGCTCTGATCTCCGCGTTCAGCAGCGTCCCAGGCGTTGAGCATGGGCGCCAGAAATTCGAGACTCCCGTTGTCTCCGCTCTGAGCGAGCCATGGAAGGGCGCGCTCGACGTGACGCTGCCGGATGGCGTCGGTAACCAACAGAAGCCGGGCATCGGTAGAGAGTTTCGCCGGTGGGATCTTCGCTGCGAGACCCAGCGCGAGGTCCATTTGCCCAGCGCCGATCGCTTCGGTGAGCGCCTGCTGTGCGAACTCTACTTCGCCCGGCTGAGAGTCGGCAAGTGTCGCAAGAAGCTCGGCTGCTCGTCCGTGATCGCCGTTGATCGCCGCGGCGCGCGCCTCGACGTAGGTCAGCGAAGGATCGTCGGTTGAAATCCGGGCTGCCGCCGGAACGGGAATGAACAGCACCGCTGCAAAAGCGGCGCCGCAAAAGAGCTTACATGTTCGGATAATTGGGTCCTCCGCCGCCTTCGGGTGTGACCCAGTTGATGTTCTGAGTCGGGTCCTTGATGTCGCAGGTCTTGCAGTGGACGCAGTTCTGAGCGTTGATCTGGAGCTTGGATTCACCGTTTTCGCCATCGACAAATTCATAGACGCCCGCCGGGCAGTAGCGCTGCTCTGGGCCCGCATAGACCGGCAGGTTGATTGCCGTGGGTATGTCGGCGTCCTTGAGCGTTAGATGAACCGGCTGGTCCTCCTCGTGATTGGTGTTCGATACGAACACCGATGACAATCTATCGAAGGTCAGCACACCGTCGGCTTTTGGATAGTCGATCGGCCGAACCTGGTCCTTCGCCTTTAGAGAAGCGTGGTCCGGCCGAAGCTTCAGGGTCCATGGCACGCCTAGACCGATCTGGTTCAGCCACATATCAAATCCGGCATAGAGGGTCCCTGCAGCCGCGCCCCAATGCGCGACGGCCGGCTGGGCGTTGCGGACCGTCCTCAGCTCCTTGGCGACCCAGCTCTTCTCGAACGTTCGAGGGTAGGTTTCGAGAAGGTCACTCGAACGGCCGGCCTTGATCGCGTCAAATGCGGCTTCTGAAGCCAGCATCGCTGACTTCATCGCCGTGTGCGTCCCCTTGATCCTCGGGACATTCACAAAGCCCGCCGAGCAGCCGATCAATGCTCCGCCGGGAAAGATGAGCTTTGGAATTGCCTGGTATCCGCCCTCGTTGATCGCCCGCGCTCCATAGGACACCCGGCGACCGCCCTCGATCTCCGCCCGGATCGCAGGATGGGTCTTCCAGCGCTGCATTTCCTCGAACGGCGAAATATAGGGGTTTTGGTAATCGAGCGAGACCACGAAGCCGAGCGCGACCTGGTTGTTGTCCTGGTGATAGAGGAATCCGCCCCCCCAGGCGTCGGAGAGGGGCCAGCCCTGCGTATGAATGACTCGCCCGGGCTTATGTTTTTCGGCAGGAATATCCCACAGTTCCTTGATTCCAATACCGAAAACCTGAGGACCACTCTCGCCCCGCAAATCAAAGATTTCGCTTAGGCGCTTGGTCAGGTGGCCGCGCGCGCCTTCGGCAAAGAAGGTGTATCGGGCATGGAGTTCCATTCCCGGCTGGTAATCAGCGCGGTGGCTGCCGTTCCTAGCAATGCCCACGTCCCCGGTCGCAACGCCCTTTACCGATCCGTCGTCGTTGAAAAGGATCTCCGCGGCGGGAAAGCCGGGGAATATTTCCACTCCGAGCTCCTCCGCCTGCCCCGACAGCCAGCGGCAGAAATTGCCCAGGCTGAGCGTATAGGTTCCTCGATTGTTCATGAGGGGCGGCATCAGAAAGTGCGGAAACTCCCACTTCCTGACTTCGCCGAGCAGCCAATGGTGGTTTTCGCTCACCGGCACCGTCAGTGGCGATCCCTTCTCCTTCCAGTCCGGGATCAGCTCATTCAAGGCCCTCGGGTCGATTACGGCGCCCGAGAGGATATGCGCTCCGACCTCGCTTCCCTTTTCGAGAATGCAGACCGAAAGCTCATCGCCAGCCTCGTTCGCCAGCTGCTTCAGCCTGATCGCGGCGCTCAGTCCCGCAGGGCCCGCACCGACGATTACCACGTCATATTGCATGGATTCTCGCCCGCTCATGGTCCCTTCGTCGCGTCCTCCACACATTTCGACTCATCTGACCTGTGCATTCCTTGACCGCGCCGTCAATGGCAGGCGAGGAGTGCGGAGGTGGGCGGGGAAGCAGAATCGATCGGCATTGCCGAGGCCCGAAGCGCGTTGACCTGGTGGCTCGACGCCGGGGTCGATTGCGCCCTTCAGGAACAGGCGCGCGACTGGCTGAAACCGACTCCGAAGCGACAATTGGCCGCCGAGGCACCAACCCCTTCAAATGTCGCCCATCCGAGCCATGAAACGCTGTCGGAGTTGCAGGGATGGCTCGCGAGTAGCGCCCACCTTCCGCTCGCCTCGGCCTCGCGGCGCAGGATCCTTCCGCACGGGCCGCAAAATGCTTCCATCATGCTGTTGAGCGATGCCCCGGCTCTTGAGGATTATACCGCGGGGCAGCCGATCGGAGGAGAAGCCTGGGTTTTGGCCCAAAGAATGCTCCAGGCGATCGGCTTCACGTCCGATGAGGCCTACAGCGCCTCACTTTCCCCGATGCATGCGCCAGGATCGCGCCTCAGCGAACAGGATCGCGAGCATTATGCGGATATCGCCCGGCAGCACATCCGCCTCGTCGCCCCCAAGAGGCTTCTGTTGTTCGGCGACGGGCCCTCGCTGGCACTGCTCGGCAAACGACTGGTCGATGCCCGCGGACACCTTCACAAAATCGAAGGGGTGCGCTCCGTCGCGACCTTCCACCCGCGGCATCTGATTAAGCGCCCGTTAGATAAATCATTGGCATGGCAGGATCTTCTGCTTTTGATGGAGGACGGAACTTGAAGGCTGGGCTGATTGCGCTGGGAACCCTGGTTTGCGCTTCGCCGCTCGCTGCGCAGCCAACGCGTGATCCGCTTGCCCCGCTTTCGGCGACGACCCCCTCGAGCCAGCAGGCAGACCCGACGTTCACTCGGACACCAGCGACGGCCCAGCCCTCTTGGGCGTCCTCCGTTTCGGTACCGAGGGACTGGCGCGGCGTGTTCGATGCCATCGACGCAGGCAATTGGGCATCGGCTTCCGCGGGGATCGCGGCGCTTCCAGCCGGCATCCTGACGCCGGTCGCGAAGGCCGAGCTCTATACCGCAAAGGGTTCTCCAGTCGTCGATCTTGCCTCACTCCAGGCGCTAATCGCGCAGGCTCCCGAGCTTCCCGAGGCCAACCAGCTGGGGCTGATGGCCGAGAGGCGCGGAGCGACTAGCCCGCCCATGATTTTCGCGGAGCGATCGACGGTCGTCCTCGGCTCCGCTCCCGTCCGTTACAAAGCGCACCCGGTGCAAGGGGAGCCAGCGGCGGACCAGCTTCGGGCCAGTCTCGATCCCCTGGTGAAGAACGATGATGCGAGCGGCGCCGAGGCTCTCCTCATCACCCAAGGCGCTGCCCTTTCCGCGGAAGCGCGGGCTGAAGCGGGTACGCGCATCGCATTCATCTATTATGTGCTGGGCCTCGACATGGACGCGCGCCGGGTCGCCGATACGTGGCGGCAGGGCGCGATCGGCGAATGGGCGAGCCAGGCCGCCTGGGTGTCGGCGCTCGCATCCTGGCGCCTTGGCGATTATAATTCGGCTTCGACCGATTTCAGGCAGGCTGCGCAATCGGCCGACCAGCGCGAGCTTCGCGCGGGCGGCTTTTATTGGGCCGCCCGTTCGGAACAGGCGGCGGGTCGCCCGGCCAGTGTCGAGGGACTGCTCAAGGCCGCAGCGACTAGCGCAGAAGGTCCCGAGAGCTTTTATGGCCTGATCGCTCGAGAGACGCTCGGAATGTCGACGACGCTCGGCGCTGACCCACTGAGCAACTACGACCCAAAAATCGACCAATATCC
This sequence comes from Sphingomicrobium sp., assembly GCA_036265105.1. Lineage (GTDB taxonomy): Bacteria > Pseudomonadota > Alphaproteobacteria > Sphingomonadales > Sphingomonadaceae > Sphingomicrobium. Next base: position 2,435 of record DATAPR010000004.1, on the reverse strand, counting down.
CAACGTTCAGCGGGCGATTGAGCTTGCCAGGATCGGCGAGCCGGCACTTGCCGAGCAGATGGTGATCCACCAGGCGAGAATCGGGTCCGCTTCCGAACACCATGCGCTGATCCAGCTGGCCAAGCGGCTCGATCTTCCGGCGGCCCAGCTTTACCTTGCCAAATACGGCCAATATGGAGCTCAAGCGGACGCCACAGACCGTTACCCCAATCCCAACTGGATCCCGCTCAACGGCTGGCGCGTCGATCCGGCACTTGCTTTTGGCCACATCGTCCAGGAATCGGCGTTCCGCCGAACCGCCGTGAGCACCGCCGGAGCTGTCGGCCTCATGCAGGTGCTCCCGATCACCGCGCAGCAGATGTCACAGAGAACCGGCGTCCCATATACGCGCTCAAGCCTCACCGATCCGCGATACAATCTGGAGTTTGGACAGAGCTTCATCGAGCGGATGCGCAGCGATTCGTCGACTGCGGGCCAGCTTCCGCGAGTGATCGCTTCCTACAACGCCGGTCCGCTGCCGGTCGCCAAATGGGCGAGCATTAACGACAAGGGTGATCCTCTGCTGTGGATCGAATCCATCCCCTATTGGGAGACCCGCTATTATGTCCCGTCGGTAATGCGGAACATGTGGGTCTATCAGGGCCTCGATCACGAGGACACGCCCACCCTCAAGGCGATGGCCGAGCACCACTGGCCGTCGTTCCCCGCCTCGATGGGCCGCTATCGGAGTGAAGCCGAGGCGGCGCCGACTCCGAGCGGGGGCGGCGAAAGATAGGGCTCAGGTCGCCTAAGGCGGTCAATGTTCTTGTTATGTTCTCACCGAGGGCTTAGACTGACCAAATGCCGGTCGAGTCGAGCCACGGGCGCGGGGCAACGCGCAATCCGACGCCGACGCGCTTCAACCTCAAGGAGCGGATCGAGGACGGCGAGTGGCTGGACCAGGTCGAAGCTCTCGACGGAGTGCCCCGGCGCCGGACAACCGTCACCATTGAACGACCCAAGTCGATTCTCACGCGAAACAGCTCGCCGGACATCGGTTTCGATCGCTCGATCAACGCTTTTCGAGGCTGCGAGCATGGCTGCATCTATTGCTTTGCGCGGCCGACTCACGCCTATCACGATCTCTCGCCGGGCGTGGATTTTGAATCTCGCCTGTTCGTGAAACCAGCCGCCGCGCAGCTGCTGCACGCGGCCCTCTCGCGGCCCGGGTACGAATGCCGTCCGATCGCGATGGGAACCAACACCGATCCCTACCAGCCGATCGAGGAACGGTGGCGGATCACTCGCTCGGTGGTCGAGCTTCTTCTCGAAACTCGTCACCCCTTCACAATCACCACAAAATCAGACCGAGTGCTTCGTGATCTCGATCTTCTGAAATCGGCCGCGGATCTGCGCATTGCGTCAGTTGCGATCTCGGTCACCTCGCTCGAGCCCAAGATCGCGAGAACGCTGGAGCCGCGGGCTCCTCAGCCGCGAAAGCGCCTCGCCGCGGTCAAGGCTCTGAACGATGCCGGCATTCCTTGTTATGTCGCGATCGCTCCGGTCGTGCCCCAGATAACCGATCATGAGCTTGAGCATATCGTCGAGGCCGCGGTGGAAGCGGGAGCTCCTGGCGGCTTTTATCTCCCGGTCCGGCTCCCGCACGAGGTTGCGCCCTTGTTCCGCGCATGGCTCGACCAACATTTTCCCGACAGGGCGGCCAAGGTCATGGAAACGATCCGCTCGCTCCGCGGCGGCCGCGATAACGATCCAAATTTCTTCAGCCGAATGCGGGGCCAGGGGCCGTGGGCCGATTTGATGAGGACCCGTTTTGAGATCGCCGCGAAGAAACATGGTCTCAAACAGGCGAAGTTCCCGCTGCGCACCGATCTCTTCCGGCCGCCTGAGGGCGACCAGATGCGCCTGCTTTAGACATATTGAATCCGGAGCCGAAACGGCCGAGCAGCGTTGGATCCCAAAAGGAGATCCCTCATGCGCATCGTAATTGCCGCAATGCCGCTTCTGCTTCTCGGTGCGTGCCAAGTCAGCAAGGACAATGGCAACGGCACGGTCAGCGTCACCTACAATAGCGACGTTGCCGAAAATGCGGCCGCGGCCGCCGGAAACACCGCTCAGGACATCGCCAACGACATCGGTAGCGATGTTAAGAATACCGGCCAGAAGATTGAAAATAAAGTTGGAAACTCGAACGTAAGCGTGAGCGTCAACAAGGACGTGAAAACCGAGAACAAGGATGAGAATAAGGCTCAGAAATAAGAGCCCTGCTCCTTCGCTGAGCCATCCTGGTCCCGGCGTGAGCGTCCCGACACATAGGTGACACATCGTTCCGGACACATGGGTAACACCTCCCCCATGCAGCTGCATGGGGGAGGTGTGGATGCCGTGGAAGGAGTGTTCGGTGATGGAAGAGCGCATGCGCTTCGTCCTGCGGCGGC
>DATAPR010000003.1:0-2014 GCA_036265105.1 Sphingomicrobium sp. | reverse complement strand
TCAAAGATCGGTTTCCAGGCTGCGGCAGAGGCAGTGCCCGATTCGGCGGAGAAGAGCTGAGCGCGACTGCTCGCTTTTAAGACGAGCTACCCAAATCCGGGTAAGCACGTGGGTACTGTCAGTAATCGGCAGGCGGTCTGCTACGTCACCACGGTGCTCGCCGGACTGTTCATGGATGATCGACATGAATGAATTGCTGCCGAACACTCGGTTTCGACCGGTGGCACGCTCTTCTGGGAGGAAGCAGGACGGGCTCGTCGCTACGCAGCGGCGATGACTGACAAAAAGGTCATCGATCGGTTGAACGAGATCGCCGCGCTCTATTACGAGTTCGCCGCCGGGCAAGACCCTGGACCAACCGATCGCGAGTAATCGGGTGCCCCCGCGCTAGAATGTTCCGTCCGAGTATCCCATCGCGAGAGGCCCGGCCTTATTGGCTCTTACATTGGGTCCGTTACTGGGATCGGAAGCGATCAAACCAATGCGCGGGGTCGATATCGCAAAAGCGGTGCAGTTGCTCGATCTGATGCTTGGGTTTTTTGCCGACGACGACCACTGGACGCGCGGCCGTTAGACGACGGAAACGGCGGCCACTGCCTTGTCGGCGCTCTTCTGCATCTAAGTCGTAAGCGTGGCCTGCGACCGCACCGGCAATCGCGCTCCTGAGCTCTATCTCGGCCTCGTTCAGCGCGACGACACGGCCGGCAACGCGGGGGGGTTCCGCAATATATGCGGCCGTTGCAAGACCGATGGATCGATAAAAGCCTCTTGCAACGCGCGGCCGCACCATACATTGGGTCAAAACGCGCGGGGAGAGTTCGATCGAGCTTGTTGATTGAGCCGGAGGCGTTTTTGCGAGCGAAGCAAAGCAATCCATCGCCGGTCCAGATCCCACCGTGGATTGCCGCTGCGCTAGGCGCCACCCAATGACACTGGTGCCCAAGGAACCGGAAGCGGCGGTGCTCGCTCTCGAAGGTCGCGAGGTCCGCGTCACCCATCCCGACAAGCTTTATTTCTCGCGGCAGGCGAGGCTCGCCAAGCTCGATCTCGTGCGCTACTTCCTGTCAATTGCGCCGGGCGCGCTCGCTGGAATCCGCGATCGCCCGCTGGTGCTGAAGCGCTTTGTCGCCAGGGGCCCCCCCCCGCGTGCCTCCTCGGGCATCGGGAGGCGACGGGCCTGTGCCCCTCACACCTGAGGATCGTGGTCGATTTAGATTAACGTTTCGGTTTATTAGCGTTACAATTGCCCTCGTCGCGGGTCGGCAAAATGCTTTCCCGCCAAGTCAACGAGGCCTGTTGGGCCGATCGTGATCGGCACGCCCAGAAACGAGCGGACACGGCAGCCTATCGATGGGTTGAGCGCGATCGAATAGGGAGGAATGCGGATTCCGGGGCAAGTCGCCCGCGAATCCGCGATGATGTCGCCCAGCATTCCGATTTGATCTCGCTCGGTGTTCCGAGATGATTTCGCCCGGCATTCCGGGATGATCTCACTCGGTTAGACGGCGCCTCTGCTGGCCCGATTAGGGTCCGCTCCTTTGGCTTTTGCTTTGCGCTTGAGCTCGCGGTGGACCTGAGCCCAATCGGGCTCGGCATGACGTCGATGGCCGTGCATCTCGCCCGGCAATGGCCAGCTCAACCCGGCACACACCAGTCGTTTTAACGTCAACCGGACAGTCGACGGCGCAATACCTACTCGGCGGGCAATCTCGCACGGGGGAGCAGATGCCAGCAGAGAGGACAACGATGCGCCATGTGCGCGAAGTGCTTCGTTTGACGACCGCCGGGGTCGGGCTCAACGCTTGGTGCCGGCTGCCGCGAACAGCGCCGTCTCCAGCGCGGTGTCTGTCTAGCAGGCTCCCGGCAGCGTGCTGGTGACGATGATCCGGTCATAGCAGGAGAGCACCCCGGCGAGGCGCTCGCGGTATCGCTCCGTCAGCGGCTGCCTCAACCTCCCCTCCCGCTCCCCGCGTCTCCTGCGTCTATTTTAGCTTGTGCTTCGCCGGCTTAGGAG
>DATAPR010000002.1:0-132060 GCA_036265105.1 Sphingomicrobium sp. | reverse complement strand
CCCTTTCTGGCGCAACAAGGATGTCGGCGCCTGGATGATCCCAAAAGGCGCAATCGAAGCGGGCGAAGCTCCAGCGGAAGCCGCACTTCGCGAATTCGAAGAGGAAACTGGAACCCGCCTCGGCGAGATTCCTTTCCCGCTCGCCAAGATTCGCCAGGCGGGCGGGAAATGGGTCGAAGCTTTCGCTCTCGAGGGCGATCTCGACGAGGCGCGGGTCACGTCAAACGAATTCGAGGTCGAATGGCCGCCAAGAAGCGGTGAGTTCCAGCGCTTTCCCGAGGTTGTCGAAGCGAGATGGATGACGCTTGAAGAAGCGCGATCGATGATGCTCAAGAGCCAGCTTCCGCTGCTCGCTGCTCTGATGAACAAATTGGAAGGGATGAACTGATGTTCGCGTTGCTCGCTGCCTTGGCGGCTCAGACGGCCGCCCCCGCGGCGAAGACGTGGCCGACGCTCGAGGCCGACGTCATCCTCAGGAATTTCCGCTTTGCCGACGGGGAAAGCCTCCCCGAGCTTCGAATTCACTATACGACGCTTGGTCATCCGCACCGCAATTCAGCCGGCGAAATCGACAATGCAGTGATGGTTCTTCACGGCACGGGCGGCGACGGGCATCAGTTCCTACGGCCGCAATTCGCCGACGAGCTCTACGGCCCGGGCCAGCCGCTCGACATCCGCAAATATTGGATCATCCTTCCCGACAATATCGGTCACGGCAAATCCTCAAAGCCCTCCGACGGCCTGCGGATGAGATTCCCCAAATATGATTATTCCGACATGATCGAGGCGCAGCACCGAATGCTGATGGAGGGGCTTCAGATCCGTCACATGCGCCTCATCATGGGGACATCGATGGGCTGCATGCACAGCTTCATGTGGGGGGAGATGTACCCGCACTTCGCAAGCGCTCTGATGCCGCTCGCCTGCGAGCCGATCGAGATCGCCGGGCTCAACCGCATGTGGCGCCAGATGGTCATCGACGGAATAGAAAAGGACCCAGCCTGGGACAGCGGCAATTATTCCAGCGAGCCGGCTGCGGGGCTGAGGACGGCGGAATCGATCCTCTTCATCGCCGGAGCGGCGCCGCTCAATCTTGCCGCCAATTATCCAACTCGGGAAGCGGCGAAGGCCTATGTCGAGCAGCGGGTCGAGAGCGGAATGGCGGATCTCGATGCCAACGATGCGATCTATCAGTTTGATTCCTCGCGAACCTACAACCCCTGGCCTCGCCTCGAGACAATCAGCGCTCCTTTGACCTGGGTGAATTCCGCAGACGACTTCATCAATCCTCGCAATCTTGGCATTCCGGCAAAGGCTCTCAAGCGAATGAAGAGTGCGCGTTTCCGGCTGATTGCGGAAACGAGCGAAACTCATGGCCACGGAACCCACACTTGGGCGGCGTTCTGGAAGAACGACCTTATTGAGCTTCTTGCCCGCTCGGCGAAGTGACGTCGTAGGCCGAGACGTGATTCATCGTGATTAGCCAATGGCCCCTGATCTTGCGGAAGAGGCGTGTGTTCACGCCCTCTGTCACTCTTGATCCCCGGGTAAGCCGGTACTGGCCGACCAGCATTGCGGCTTCCTTCGAGAAGAGCTCGATCCTCATGTTGTAGAAGTGGAGGTCGCCGCGGCGCTCGCTCAAACCGCCATAGTCGCGAACATAATGGTCGAGCGTGCCCTGCCAGCCCGCCTGGAACTTGCCGCCGGAGATGAAAGCCACGTCCGGTTTCTTGAAGCCGGCCATGTATCCCCGAAAGTCGCCCCGATTCCAGGCGTGTTCCATTCGATTGATGACGCCAAGGATTGACGCTCGGTCGGACTTCGGGCTCGCGAGCGCGGGGCTGGCGAGAAGCAGAAGAGCGAGCGCAATCGCCCTCACGGCTGGAACTGGCCGGCGATGACGGTGTGGCACTGGCCGCCCAGGATCACCCGGTCGCCCTTGAGCCGGCAGTGAAGCAGCCCAGTTCGACGGCTCGCCTGGAGCGCGGTAAACTCGCCTCGGCCGAGCCGTTCCGACCAATAAGGCGCAAGCGCAGCATGCGCCGACCCGGTGACCGGGTCCTCGTCGATCCCAAGATAGGGAACGAAGACCCGGCTCGCGACATCCTGATCATCGCCAGGAGCGGTAACGACGGCCATTCGGTGGATCCGCCTCAGCGCCGCGAAATCCGGCTCGAGGCGGCGCACTTGAGCTTCGTCGGCGACCTCGATGATGGCTGCGTCATTATAGCCGTCGGCGAGCCAGACCGGGCTGTCGGGAAGCCCAAGCGCCGCGCAGAGGGAGGGCTCATGGACCTCGCTCAGCCTTGCCGCGCGCATGTCGAGTTCGAGAAGCTCATCGTTGCGGCTGACCTTGAGAACGCCTGCCCGCTGGGTAGCAAAGCGAACCGGCTCGTTATGGATGAGGACATGTCCGGCGGCGAGTGTCGCATGGCCGCACAGGTCAACCTCGCTTGTCGGAGTGAACCATCGCAGGTCGTAATCAGCATCCGCGCTCCCGCTTGGAACTGTAAATGCCGTCTCGCTAAGGTTGTTCTCGGAAGCGATGGCCTGCATCAGCTCGTCGTCGATCCACTTCTCAAGCGGCATGACCGCAGCGGGATTGCCGGTCAGCGGCCTCATGGCGAAGGCGTCGACTTGGAAAAATGGAATGGTCGTCAAGTCGCGCGCTCCGTAATCTCCTGGGGAAGAAGCGTCTCCCGGTCGGTCTGGCCTTCAGGGTCGACGTGAATGAGGAATTCGGTGCCGGGGAAGCGCTTCTGGAGAGCCTCCTCGGCCGCATCGAGGCGGTCGTGGGCCTCGCGGACCGTCCAGTCGGCCGGCACCCACACGTGGAACTGCGCGAAATAATGCGTTCCGCTGCTCCTCGTTCGAAGGTCATGAAGGCCCGCAAGTTCCGGATAATCCTTCGCTGCGGCGAGGAAGCGCTCCCGAAGATCGTCAGGCCATTCCCGGTCCATGAGCTGGTTGAGGGCATCGATCGACGACCTCCAGGCTCCGAACAGAAGCCAGAGCGCGATCAGGAGGCCGAATATCGCGTCCGCTCCTGCAAGACCCGCATATTGATCGAGGCCAAGCGCCACGATCACGGAGCCGTTGAGAAGGAGGTCGGACGAATAATGGAGGCGGTCGGTGCCGATCGCGAGCGACCCTGTCAGCCTGACGACGCGGCGCTGGTAGCTGATCAGGCAGGCCGTAAGGACCATGGCGACGACCGAGACTCCGATTCCAAGCTCCGCATCGCTTGTCTGGGCGCCGCTCAAAAGCCGCTCGACGGCACGAAATCCGATGAAGATCGCCGAGAAAGTGATCAGGACCACCTGCACGAGCGAAGCGAGCGCTTCAGCTTTCCCGTGACCAAAGCGGTGCTCGTAATCGGCGGGCTGCGCCGCAATGCGCACTCCAAGAAGGATGACGAGACTGGCGATGAGATCGAGCCCGCTGTCGGCGAGCGAGCCGAGCATCGCCGTCGAATCGGTCTCGAAGGCGGCCCAGGATTTGAGGAAAATGAGGGTGATGGCCATGGCGATGCTGGCCATCGCTGCACGTCCGGTCAGCTTCGATCGCTCGGCCGCGGTGATCGCCTTGTCGTTCACGGGTAGAGTAGACCCTCGGACCAGCAACTGGCGTCCAGTTTGAACAGGCGCCGTTCATGGAGCCGGTGTTCCCGGTCGGTCCAGAATTCGATCTGGCGGGGCTTCAAACGATAGCCGCCCCAATAGGGCGGCCGCGGGACTTGCGCGCCCTCAAAGCGCGCCTTCATCGTCTCGAAACGCTTCTCGAACGTCTCGCGACTGTCGAGCGGGCGCGACTGGTCGGATGCCCAGGCGCCGAGCTGCGAATCGCGTCCTCGGGTCGCGAAATAGGAGTCCGCCTCATGGTCCGAGACAGGCTCGACCGGGCCTTCGATTCGAATTTGGCGGCGCAGGGACTTCCAGTGAAAGAGAAGGGCTGCACGGGGGTTTTCGCTCAGCTCGTTTCCTTTTGCACTCTGCTCATTGGTGTAGAAAACAAAGCCGCCCGGGCCGTGGTCCTTGAGGAGCACCATCCGGACGTGCGGCTGGCCATCCAGCCCAGCGGTCGCAAGGGCCATCGAATTGGGATCGTTGGGCTCGCTCGAGCGAGCCTTTTCGAACCATTCGTCGAACAGGGCGAAGGGATCCGTCATCGTCGCGGCGCGCTTAGGCTTGGACGCGGCATCGCGGCAACCCATCTGGTCAGCGGGGAAGTGTTACGGCATGGGAGCACAATGGCACTCGACCTCTATCAGCGCTTGGGGTTGAAGCGCGGCGCAAGCGAGGCCGAGATCAAGAAGGCCTATCGAAGCCTCGCCAAGCAGCTTCATCCTGACCGCAACAAGGACAAGCCCGACGCGGCGAAGCGCTTCAGCGAAGTCACTGCCGCTTATGATCTTCTCTCCGACAAGGACAAACGCGCTCAATACGACCGCGGCGAAATCGACGAGGACGGCAATCCCAAAATGCCGTTCGGCGGGGGCTTCGGAGGCTATTCGGAGGGCGCCGGCGCGAATCCGGGCGCCGGTTTTGAGAATTTCAATTTCGGCGGAGCGGACGCCGCTGACCTTAGCGACCTGTTCGAGGGGCTTTTCGGAGCGACGGCCGGAGGGCGCCGCGGAGGCGGCCCTTTCGGTGGCTTTCGGCAACGCTCGGCGCCGCCGCAGAAGGGAGCCGATATTGCTTACCGCCTGAAGGTCCCGTTCGACGATGCGGTCGCGCTCAAGGCGCAGAGGATTACCCTTGGCGATGGGAAGACGATTGATCTCAAGCTGCCGCAGGGTCTTGAGGACGGGACCAAGATTCGCCTCGCCAAGAAGGGTCAGGATGGTCCCGGCGGGCGCGGCGACGCGATCGTGACGATCGAGATCGCTCCGCACCGTTTCTTCCGGCGCGAGGGCAATAATATCCGTCTCGACCTGCCGGTGAGTCTCAAGGAAGCGGTGCTTGGAGCCAAGGTGAAGGTGCCAACCGCGGAAGGCGCCGTCATGCTCACCATTCCCAAGGGAACGAGTTCGGGCAAGGTGCTTCGCCTGAAGGGACGCGGGTTCACCGCCAAGGACGGCAAGCGCGGCGACCAGCTTGTCACCGTTGAAATTGAAATTCCCGCAAACGATTCTGATCTCCAGAAGTTCGCTGAAGGCTGGGAAGGCGGCGGCAACCCGCGATCGGGGCTTGGGGTCTAGGATCGAAGGGCGATGAGAGACCATTCCCCGCTCTCACCGGAGGAACGGCGCAAGCGTCTCGCGACGATGCGCGCGGCCTTCGGGACCGACGTCGAGGAAAAGCTCAAGCCGCGGCTCACGCCGTGGGAGGTCGTGAAGAGGGTCGCGATCGGAGTCTATAATGATGGCTTCATCCACGCCGGCAATCTTGCCTATCTCTCGATCGTCGCTCTGTTTCCCTTCTTCATCGTCTCGGCGGCAGTTGCTCATCTGCTTGGGCAAAGCCAGGACGCGATGCTGACGGTGACGAATGTTCTTCACCGGCTCCCTCCGCAGGTCGCGAACACGCTTCGCGAGCCGATCCAGGAAGTGCTGACCGTCCGCACCGGCACATTGCTGTGGCTTGGAGGAATCGTCGGCCTGTGGACCGCAACGAGCTTTGTCGAGACGATCCGCGACATTCTCCGCCGCGCCTTCGGAGTAAAATATTGCGCGCCCTTCTGGGAATATCGTCTGGGTTCGATTTTGCTGATCCTTGGGGCTGTGCTTCTCCTCATGATCGCCTTCGCGCTCAGCGCCGCGATGACGATCGCCCACCACTACATCAGCGAATATTTTCCGCTCGCCCAGAATGTCGGGCATGCGCTCGGCCTCTACCGATTCGTCCCGGCCGCGACGCTCTTCTTCATCTTCTATGGACTGTTCTTCGCACTTACGCCGCCGAGGTATCGGAAGAGCGACTGCAGGAAATGGCCCGGAGCCCTCCTGATCACGCTGTGGTGGCTGGGGACGGTCGAGCTGCTGGCGCCGGCGCTCAGTCTCTTCGGCGGGTACACCAGGACCTATGGAAGCCTCGCTGGAGTGATGATCGCCCTCATCTTCTTCTTCGTCGTCGGCCTTGGAGTGGTCATTGGAGCAGAACTGAACGCGGCGCTGGCGGAAAGCGGCGCCACGGCGCTAAAGGGCGAGATATACACCGGCCCGTACAGCGACGAGCTTGAGGTCGAGGAACCGCGCCCCGGTGAAGAAGTCGAACCGGTGCTGCAGACAGGGGGACCGCTACTTTGAGTCAGTTGATGCAAGGCAAGCGCGGATTGATCATGGGGCTTGCGAACGATCGTTCGCTCGCCTGGGGAATTGCCCGCGCGCTGAGCAGCCAGGGCGCCGAGCTCGCCTTCTCCTACCAGGGCGAGGCACTTGAGAAACGGGTCCGGCCGCTCGCCGCAGAGCTCGGCTCCGACCTCCTCGTCGATTGCGACGTCAGCAGCATGGAAGCGCTCGATGTCGCCTTCGACGAGGTGCGGAAGCGCTGGGGCACGATCGACTTCGTGGTCCACGCGATCGGCTATTCCGACAAGAATGAGCTGAGAGGAAAGTTCGTCGAAACCTCGATGGACAACTTTCTCATGACGATGAACATCTCGGTCTACAGCTTCGTTGCCGTTACTCAGCGAGCGCGAAAGCTGATGACCAACGGAGGGGCCCTCCTCACTCTGACCTACTACGGCGCCGAAAAGACCATCCCCCACTATAATGTCATGGGACTCGCCAAGGCGGCACTAGAGGCCAGCGTCAAATATCTGGCTGTGGATCTTGGATCGGAGGGCATTCGGGTGAATGCCATTTCAGCGGGACCGATCCAGACCCTTGCCGCACGCGGCATCGGCGACTTCAATTATATTCTCAAATGGAATGAGCTGAATTCGCCGCTTCGCCGGACCGTGACAATTGACGATGTCGGCGGTGCGGCTCTCTACCTCCTTTCCGACCTGGCCTCGGGCGTCACGGGTGAGATCCACCACGTCGATGCTGGCTATAATGTCATCGGAATGAAAGCCGAAGACGCTCCGGACATCAGCACGGTCTGATCGTGCTGATCGCTCGGCATGTTCGGGTGACCGGACGCGTCCAGGGCGTCTTCTTCAGGGCATGGACCCAAAAACAGGCGCGGGCGCTTGGTTTGACTGGCTGGATCAGAAACTGCCCCGACGGGCGCGTCGAAGCGCATGTCGAGGGAGAGGAATCGGCAGTTGCCCGGATGATCGAACATTTGCGCCAGGGACCTCCCGGAGCGCAGGTTGAAGACGTTCGCTTATGGGACGCCGATCTTTGCGACTTCGACGAATTCGATGTGAGGCATTGATCCTTTGGCCTAACCCCTGAAAGGGTCGCGGACGAGGATCGTGTCCTCGCGTTCGGGAGAGGTACTGACGAGCGCCACCGGGCAGCGGATGAGTTCCTCGATGCGCCGGACGTATTTGACCGCTCGAGCGGGAAGGTCCGCCCAGCTTTTGGCTCCGTGCGTTGAACCTGGCCATCCCTCGATCTCTTCGAAGATCGGCTCGACCCTCGCCTGATCGGCAGCGTGCGCGGGAAGATAATCGAGCTTCTTTCCGTCGAGCCTGTAACCGGTGCAGATCTGGATGGTCTCGAAACCGTCGAGAACATCGAGCTTGGTGAGGGCGATCCCGATCACTCCGCCGACGGCGACCGCCTGGCGAACCAGAACCGCGTCGAACCAGCCGCAGCGGCGCTTTCGGCCCGTAACGGTCCCGAACTCGTGTCCCCGCTCACCGAGCTTCTGGCCGGTCTCATTGTCCTGCTCGGTCGGGAACGGGCCCGAGCCGACGCGGGTCGTGTAAGCCTTGGTGATCCCGAGCACGAAGCCTGCAGCCGATGGACCGGTCCCGCTTCCCGAAGCGATGGTTCCAGCAACTGTGTTCGAGGACGTTACGAAGGGATAGGTGCCGTGGTCGACGTCGAGGAGAACCCCCTGCGCACCCTCGAAAAGGATGCGCTTGCCAAGCCGCATTGCGGAATCGAGATCGCGCCAGGCGGGCTTTGCATAAGGGAGCACGAAATCCGCAATTTCGGCGAGGTCGCGGCGCAGCCGCTCGCGGTCCACCGGCGGCTCGTTGAAGCCCGCGCGAAGGGCGTCGTGGTGAGCACACAGACGGTCCAGCATCGGTTCGAGCTCGTCGAGATGTGCAAGGTCACAGACTCGAATTGCGCGTCGGCCGACCTTGTCCTCGTAGGCGGGGCCGATTCCGCGCCGAGTCGTCCCGATCTTGCCGGCGCCGCTCGCGTCCTCCCGAAGCGCATCGAGGTCGCGGTGAATGGGAAGAATGAGCGGGCAGGTATCGGCGAGGGTGAGAAGCTCGGGTGAAACCTCGACGCCCTGTTCTCGAATTCGCTCGATCTCGGCCTTCAGTGCCCAGGGGTCGAGGACGACGCCATTTCCAATGACCGAATGAGTGCCCGTCACGATTCCGCTCGGAAGGAGCGACAGCTTGTAGGTCTGGTTGCCGACCACGAGAGTGTGACCGGCATTGTGGCCGCCCTGGAACCGGACGACCATGTCCGCTCGGCTGGCCAGCCAGTCGACGATCTTGCCCTTGCCTTCGTCGCCCCACTGGGCGCCGATGACGGTGACGTTTCCCACGGTGTTCCCCTTGATTGCGCGGGCGCTCTAGGCGAGCGGCGGCGACCGGTCAAAAACTGAGCGGAACGACCTCGAGCACACCGGGAAGCTCGTGCAATTCTCTTGCGACCTCGCTGGTGATCGGGTCATCGACGGCGACCAGCGCGACGGCTTCGCCCTTCTCCTGCCTGCGGCCGAGATTGAAGGTCGCGATATTGATTCCGTTTTCCCCAAGCTTGGTTCCCAAAGCTCCGATGAAGCCGGGAGCGTCGGTGTTGACGATGTAGATCATCTGTCCCGCAAGATCCGCCTCGACCGGAATTCCGAAGATGTTGACCAGTCTTGGTGCCCGATTGCCAAACAGCGTGCCTTCGACGCGCTTTGGCCCTTGCTCCGTCCCGACGGTCACCGCGACGAGCGTATGATAGTCGCTCTCGCCTTCGTTGCGGATTTCACGGACGGCAATTCCCCGTTCCTTCGCGAGATAGGGCGCATTGACCATGTTCACCGTGTCCGACCAGGTTCGAATCACTCCTGCGAGCACTGCGCCGCTGATCGGCTTGATGTTGAGTTCGGCAGCGGCACCTTCGACTTCGATGTCGATCGAACGCACTTCCGAACCGGCGATCTGGCCGACAAGTCGGCCGAGCTTCTCGGCAAGCGCCATATAGGGTCGGAGGCGCGGCGCTTCCTCGGCGGAGAGCGAGGGGACGTTCACCGCATTGCTAATCCCGCCAAGAAGCAGGAAATCGCTCATCTGCTCGGCGACCTGGATCGCGACGTTGACCTGCGCTTCGGTCGTTGAGGCACCAAGATGCGGCGTGCAGACAAGGCCCCTCGTCCCGAAAAGTGCATTTTCCTTGGCCGGCTCCTCGGCAAAGACATCGAGAGCAGCTCCGGCCACATGCCCGGATTCAAGGCCCGCCCGAAGCGCATCCTCGTCGATCAGGCCGCCTCTTGCGCAATTGACGATCCGAACGCCGGGCTTGGTCTTCGAAAGAGCCTCGCTCGAGAGGATCCCGCGCGTCTGGTCGGTCAGCGGGGTATGGAGAGTGATGAAGTCGGAACGGGCGAGAAGATCGTCGAGCTCGACCTTTTCGACCCCGAGCTCGATGGCCCGTTCGGGCGAGAGAAACGGATCGTAGGCAACCACCTTCATCTTGAGACCGTGCGCCCGGTCGGCGACGATCGAGCCGATATTGCCGCAGCCGATCAGTCCGAGCGTCTTGCCGGCAAGTTCGACGCCCATGAAGCGGTTCTTCTCCCATTTGCCCGACTGCGTGGACTGGTCGGCCTGGGGGATTTCGCGGGCGAGCGCGAACAGCATCGCGATCGCGTGCTCGGCGGTCGTAATCGAATTTCCGAACGGAGTGTTCATGACGACGATCCCGCGAGCACTCGCGGCAGGCACCTCGATCGTGTCGACTCCGATTCCCGCCCTCCCAATCACCTTGAGGCGGGGAAGGGCGCTATCCATCGCCGAAGCGTTGATCCTGGTCGAACTTCGGACCGCGAGCCCATCGTAATTGCCGATGACTTGCCTCAGTTCTTCGGGCGACAGGCCGGGCTTTTCGTCGACCTCTATTCCGCGCTCACGGAAGATCGCAGCGGCTCTTGGATCCATCTTGTCGGCGATGAGCACTCGTACTGGATCGCTCACGCGGTCTCCTCCCATGCCCAGTCGAGCCACGGCCCAAGCGCTTCGATGTCAGCAGTTTCGACTGTTGCTCCGCACCAGATCCTGAGGCCCGGGGGGGCGTCGCGGTAGGCAGCGATGTCGAAGGCCGCGCGTTCGCGTTCGAGGAGCTGGCCGATGGCTTTTTGACGGGCGCGGTTGGCCTCCTCGTCCGATTGGTCCGCGAACCTCAGGCAAACCGAGCTGTTCGAGCGGATTGCCGGGTCCCCCGCAAGGTGTTCGATCCAACCCGCTCCCTTCACCCATCGATCGAGCGCATGCGCGTTGGCGTTGGCTCGGCCCATCAATGCTCCAAGGCCGCCGGCGCGCTCGGCCCAGTCCAGGCAGGAAAGCCAGTCCTCGACCGCCAGCATGGAGGGCGTGTTGATCGTTTCGCCCTTGAAAATGCCTTCGATGAGCTTGCCGCCCTTGGTCAGCCGGAAGATCTTCGGAAGCGGTCGCGGTGCCGGCTCCTGTTCGAGCCGGCGAACCGCACGAGGAGACAGGACGAGCATTCCGTGCCCGGCTTCGCCGCCGAGCGCCTTTTGCCAGCTGAAGGTGCCGACATCGATCTTCGGCCATTCGATGTCCTGGGCGAAGGCTGCCGAAGTCGCATCGCAGATCGCAAGACCTTCGCGGTCCTTATCAATCCATTCGGCATCGGGGACGCGCACACCGCTCGTCGTTCCGTTCCAGGTGAAGACGATGTCGTTTCCCGGATCGATCGCCGACAAATCGGAGATCTCGCCATAATCGGCGGTCCGGATCTCGGCATCGAGCTTCAGCTGCTTGGAGACGTCGGTCACCCATCCCGAGCCGAAGCTCTCCCAGGCGAGCATCGTCACCGGCCGGCTGCCGAGAAGCGACCAGATCGCCATCTCCATTGCGCCAGTGTCGGAGGCGGGGACGATCCCCAGCCGATAATCGGGCGGAAGCTTCAATAAAGCATGGGTTCGCTCGATGGCCTCGGCGAGCTTGGCCTTTCCGATCGCGCCGCGGTGCGAGCGGCCAAGAGCGGAGGTGTCGAGCCTGTCCGCGCTCCACCCGGGCGGCTTGGCGCACGGGCCCGACGAGAAATTCGGGCGGCTGGGTTTGGTGTGGGGTTTCGCAGGGCGCACTTCGGCGCCCGCAATAATGGCTTCAGTCAATGTCACTCTCCTTGCAGAGAGCTCGCGCCGCGTTGGGACGGCGTGGCCCGGCGCCGGGTGTAGCGGCTGATGCCGCGTTGACAACCGCCGCCGTGAAAGATTCGCGTTTCGACTCAGTAACGGTTGGATTGCTGCAGCGCACAACAATCTGATTTTGCTCGAAACGCACGCTTGAGCTGCACAGTTGAACGACTCATCGCGCTCATCTGACGCTTCATCCCGCAACCGGCCCGCTCAGGTTGAATTCGTTAACCATCCAGAAGCAGTGTGATCCCTGCCGATGCGCGAAAGGGCAACGGGTATTGGCCGAGGGGCTGGGGAGCTCCTGTCATCGATGGACATGACGTAGCACGCCTATTTGGCGCGCGCGTGGAGCTTTGGAGCGGGGACGTAATGACCCAAGTATTGGCCGCCACGGCACTGTTCCGCGATCGCGACCTTTTTATTCATGATGGGAAGAAGCTCCGCCGCTTCCGCATTTCGGCTCCTGTGCAAGCCGCTTTTTTCGTCATTCTCCTCGGGCTGGTCGCCTGGGCAAGCTTTGCGACCGCGCGGCTGATCAGCCGTCCGCACGCCTCAGTTGGTGCAGCGACCGAAGCGCGCGCTCGACTCCTCGAGCGCCGCCAGGCCTTGATCGAGGCGGCGTTGGCCGGCCAGAAGATCGACGCTGCGATGATCCAGGCGGCCGCCACCAGCGGCCGTCTTGTCAAAGATGGCCCGCTCGCCAGGGTCGAGCAGCAGCAGCTCGAGCAGGCGGCTCTCGTCGCGCAGGCGCTCGACACCCGTTATCAGGTGACCGCTGCCGAGCTTCACGAGCTCGGGATCAAGGCCGCGGCGCCCGGACAGCCAAGTGGAGTCGGCGGCCCCTTCGAGAGCGTCGCTAATCCGACGTTCAAGGCGCTGTTCAACAGCTGGAAGAAGCTCGACGAACTCCAGAACGACGTCATTGCCATTCCTTCGGACAAGCCGATCAAGACCGAAGTGACGTTCACCAGCGGCTTTGGCGTTCGCGAAGATCCGTTTCACAAGGGCGCTGCAATGCACCCCGGAATCGATCTTGCAGGCGCCTACGGAACCCCGATCTACGCGACGGCCGATGGAATGGTCACCCGGGCCGGCTGGAACAACGGTGGCTACGGCAACCTAGTCGAACTCGACCACGGCCGCGGCATCACCACCCGCTACGGCCACATGTCGGCAGTCCTTGTCCACGAGGGCGACCATGTCACTCGCGGCGAACAGATTGGCCGGATGGGATCGACCGGCCGGTCGACCGGCAATCATCTTCACTATGAGGTGAGGATCGACGGGCGTCCGGTGAACCCGATCCCGTTCATGAAGTCGACCGACTATGTGCTTGCGATGCAGAAGCGCTCCGGCTCGCCGTCGATGGACGCGGTCGGCGTCGGTGGACCGGGCGGACAGCACTAAGCTCCGGCCCGTTGCCGCACGGCTCGGCAATTCCTATTTCAGTATCGTGAGCGATATCAGCCTTACCGAGAATGCCGCCAAGCGCGTCGCGTGGATCGCGGATCGCCAGTCGAAGCCGGCCATCTTGCGTCTCGCAGTGGATGGCGGCGGATGTGCTGGCTTCACCTACAGGTTCGAGCTCGCTGATCGGACTGAAAGCGAGGATTCGATCGCTGAGACCGACGGGGTCAAGCTCGTGGTCGACCCCGTAAGCCTCGATCTTGTGCGCGGCTCAGCGGTCGATTTCGTCGAAGACCTCGGCGGAGCGGCGTTCAAGGTCCTGAACCCCAACGCCCAGTCGGGCTGCGGCTGCGGAAGCAGCTTCTCGGTCTGAGCCTGAGCCGCTAAGCGGCTCCTCGTGAAGCTATCGACCTACAACCTCAACGGCATTCGAGCGCGCCTTCCGCGCCTCCTTGAATGGCTTGCTCGCGAACAGCCCGACATCGCCTGTCTCCAGGAGCTCAAATGCGCCGACGAGGCGCTTCCGATCGCCGATATCGAGGCCGCGGGCTACGGCGCGGTTTGGCACGGGCAAAAAGGCTTCAACGGAGTTGCGATTCTCGCGAGGGGCGACACTCCGGAGCTGAGGCGCGTCGGCCTTCCGGGCGATCCCGACGATACGCACAGCCGCTATATTGAGGCTCAAGCGAAGGGGATTGTCGTCGGCTCGCTCTATCTTCCCAACGGCAATCCGGTCGGAACCGAGAAGTTCGATTACAAGATCAGGTGGATGGAGCGGCTGCTCGATCGTTCCGAAGCTCTGATGGAAGAGGAGCGTCCGACGGTACTTTGTGGTGACTGGAACGTCGTTCCCGAGGACCGCGACGTCTTTTCAGCAAGGGCGACTGCGAACGATGCTGTCATGCAGCCCGAGGCCCGCCAGCTTTGGCGAACGATCGTTCACCAGGGCTGGACCGACGCTCTTAGGGCACTCCATCCGAACGAAGAGAAGCTCTACACCTTCTGGGACTATACGGCGGGATGTTGGCAACGCGATCTCGGCTTCCGGCTCGACCATTTACTCCTGTCGCCCGAAGCCGCCGACCGGCTGCAGGGTGCGGGCGTCGACAAATGGGCAAGGGCCGAGGAGAAAGCGAGCGACCACGCGCCGACCTGGATTGAACTCTCCTAGAAACGGGCCGCCCGACTAGAGCTGCTTCTCGTAGATCCTGTAGCGGTGATTGATCTTTGCTCCAGGCAATTCGGCGATCGAGAGCATCCCCTTGTTGTCCTCGAGGATCCAGCCGAATTCGCCGATATTGATGCCGAACTTCCCGACGCAGTCGCGCCGAGTATATTCGATCAGCATGAAGGCGAGCATGCTCGCCATGCGTGACTGGTGGAGCTTTTTTGCGACACCCATCAGAGGCACTCGCGAGCGCCTCACCCTGGGATTGCGCAAGCGCCACAGCAGCTTGACGAAATTGAACGGGAAGAGCTCGCCGTTGAGGTCCTTGGTGAGCTCGTTGATGTCCGGGATCGTGAGCATGAATGCGACCGGTTCGCCGTCGATTTCCGCGACTCGCACCAGTTCGTTGTAGATGATCGGCTTCAATTTCTTGCCAGCATAGGCGATCTCGGCGGGCGTCAGGGGAACATATCCCCAATTGTTCGACCAGGCG
Organism: Sphingomicrobium sp.; assembly: GCA_036265105.1. Lineage (GTDB taxonomy): Bacteria > Pseudomonadota > Alphaproteobacteria > Sphingomonadales > Sphingomonadaceae > Sphingomicrobium. The sequence continues at coordinate 117,545 of DATAPR010000002.1, read as the reverse complement.
TCGTTGAGGATGTTGAGGATGATCTTGGCCTCCTCGTCGAACTTCGACTTGTCGACCATCCGGATCTTGATGTGCGTGTTGCGCTCGCCCGCTGCGATCAGCCGATTGATCTTGGGGTCATCCCAATGGGCGATATCAACTTCGTAGGTGAGCAGGTCCTTCGCCTTCTGGTAGCCGGCTGATTCGATCCATCCCTGATATTCGGGCCGGTGGTGACCCATCATTGCTGTCGGAGACTGGCCGAAACCCTCGATCTCCAGTCCGGGTTCGTCCCAGATTGAGAGGGTAATCGGCCCCAGCGACTGGGTCATCCCTTGGGCTCGAAGCCAGTCTTCGGCAGTCGCGATCAGCGCATGAGCGGTCTCCTCGTCGAATGCGTCGAGGAAGCCCCAATTGCCGATGCCCTTGCCCATATACTCCTGGACAAGATCGTCGACCTGCGCGCTGATCCTTCCGACGACCTTGCCGCCGCGCTCGGCAAGCCACAGCTGGGCCCGGCCATGCTCGAACCAGGGGTTCTTGCCAGGAGTGATCAGCCCGTGAACCTCGTCCTTGAGCGGGGGCACCCAGGCGGGATCGTCTTTGTAGACCTCCCAGGCGAAATCGACGAAGGTCTTCTTGTCCTTTTTGGACTCGACCGGGCGAATTGTGATGGACGCGCTGCTCATGGGTCATGGGCTAGCGAGAGTTGGAGCCAAGTTCCAGTTAAGGTTGAGCGGCCTAAGTCCGGCCACTATCTTTTGCGAAACGAGTTTCTCAACGTCCAGCCATGAACCAGTCCGTAACCCTCGAGCGCGATCGCACTGAGGCGGCTTTGGAGCCGCATTCGGTCGCACGCGCAAAGGACGATGCGGCGATGCTCAAGGCCGCGGTGAATCTTACTCGCGGTCTCAATGCACCGAACTCGAGCATCTACTGGGCGGACATGCTCGGCTCGGCCCTGCTTGGCTATTCGGCCCTCCTTGGAGCGATGGTCCTGAAGCCGACCTGGCTTGCGCTTGGTGCCGGACTGGTCGCCGTCCTGTCGCTCTTTCGCGCGGGCTCCTTCATCCACGAGCTGACGCACATCAAGAAGGGCGCACTGAAGGGTTTCCGGTTCACTTGGAATCTCGTCGTTGGAGTGCCGCTTCTGCTCCCGAGCTTCATGTACGAAGGAGTCCACAACCAGCACCACGCCAAGCGATATTACGGGACGGTCGAGGATCCCGAATATCTTCCCCTTGCGCTCATGCATCCGTGGACCTTGCCGCTGTTCCTCGTCGCCGCGGCCCTTGCCCCCATAGGAATGCTGATCCGCTTCGCAATTCTCTCGCCGCTTTCGATGCTTTCCCCCAGGCTGAGGAGAATCGTGGTCGGTCGCTACTCGGGGCTGCAGATCAACCCGAGGTTCGTCCGGGCAAGGCCCGAGGGCGAATTCGCGCGCGACTGGGCAGTTCAGGAAACGGCCTGCAGCCTGTGGGCGATCGCGCTCGTCGCAATGGTCGCCGCGGGAGTGATTCCCTTTCGCGACTTCCTCATCTTTCTCTTGGTCTCCTCAGGAGTGATGCTCCTCAACCAGGTTCGGACTCTGGTCGCGCACCTCTGGGAGAATGAAGGAGAGCCGATGAGCGTCACGGCCCAGTTTCTCGACAGCGTCAACGTGCCGCCGCCCGCGGCTCTTCCAATGTTCTGGGCGCCGGTGGGCCTTCGCTATCACGCGCTCCACCACCTTCTCCCGGGACTTCCGTACCATGCGCTCGGAGAGGCTCACCGCCGTCTCTGCAGCGAGCTTGAGGGAAGCTCAGTCTACCACGCTTCGACTCATCGGCATCTCTCCGTCCTCGTCTTGAGATTGGCCAAAAGCACCTTGCGGGGTCGCCGGACGGCTTGAACCCGGCGCGGGGTCGGAGACCCGGTTTTTCGTGCCGAAACCTTGACTGCCCGGGCTTTTTCCGCTTGAGGGCAGCGCGTCCGGCGGGCTGCTGAGCTCGCCGTTTCCATTTGGGCATTTGCGCGGCCGCCCCAAGAGCCGCGCGGCCGGGGTTACCTCGCACGGACCCTTGACGAACGAAAGGAACGACCCATGCGCCATCGTGTTGGCGGCCGAAAGCTTCAGCGGACCTCCAGCCACCGCATCGCACTGTTTCGAAACATGGCTGCAGCTCTCATCAAGCACGAGCAGATCACGACGACCACGGCCAAGGCGAAGGAGCTTCGCCCCTATGTCGAGAAGCTCATCACGCTCGCCAAGCACGGAGGCCTTTCGAACCGCCGCCTCGCGCAGTCGAGGTTGATGGACGATGCGCAGCTGAACAAGCTCTTCGACGTACTCGGTCCTCGCTATGCCGGCCGGAACGGAGGCTACACTCGAGTGATCAAGGCCGGCATCCGGCAGTCTGACGCTGCGCCGATCGCGATCATCGAATTCATCGACCGCGATGTCGCCGCCAAGGGCCAGGATTCAGGGCCGGTGATGAATGAGGACGAGTTCGAGGCTGCCTAAAAGGGGAGGGGTCAGAAGCTTCTCGTCACCCCGAAGTCGAGCCGGGTCCGGCGATATTCGAACAAGGCGATATTCGCGCTGCTGTTCGTGTGCGTGAGTCGCATCAGCGGCGAGAATCCGGCGATCTTTGCTCGGTTGAGGATCAATCCGCAGCTAAGGTCGATGCGATGATCCCGGCGAATCTTGCCGAACAGGAATTGCGCTTCGATGCCCCGGGTCCGGGTATAGTCGAGCTCGCCAAAGAGTGTGACTGGCCCACTCTCGCGAGCAACGAGGAGTCCGCTTCCAAGCTGGCGAAGGCTCTCCGGCCGCGCCCGGGCGTCGAGCCTTCCGTAGCGAACAGAAAATCGCGCCAGGGTTCCCGCTCCGATCGTCTTGAGAAAATCGGCTTCGGCAAATGTCTGCCAGCCGTCCTGATCCCCGTCAGGAATGATGGTCTGATGAACCGAACTCGCGGTCAGGGAAATCTGAGCGTCCCTGGCCGTCGGGACCGTCACGTCGAGATCGCCGCCGACGCCGTTCGAATAGGGGCGGTTGCCGAACCAGCGCTTCTCGAAAACGGCTGCCGGACGGACAGTCAGCTGGCCAAGCGTCAGCTCAGGACCAGTGTCGAGCCCCATTTGGACATCGTTGAACCGTCCCTTGTCATAGAGATCGGCGCGGACAGCGGCGTCGGACAGAATTTCGATTTGTCCAACCTGATCGCGTGAATAGGCGCGCGCGCTTGCGCTGAAACCCTCGCCGGATTGCTGGCGGGCATCGGCATCGAGCTGGAAGGGAGCGATGATCGTGTCGACGAACTCGCTGCTCGTCGACCGGTTGATATTCGTGTCCGGGCCCGCCGTGAGCTCCAGAGTCAATCCTCGGCGCTTGGTTGCCGAGAGGCTAGCTGCGAAGTGGCGGACGTTTTGTTCTACTTCCGGGGGGAGCCCGATCTTCTCGGCTCGGGCAAGTTCGCTCTTCGCTTGCGCGGCTTCTCCCATTCGGCCGAGGATCCGGGCAAGTTCGAGCCGGGCGCGATTGGCGTTCGGCTGCTCGGCAAGAAGATCGCGAAGCGCTCTTGCGGCTCCCTTGAGATCGCCCATCGATTCGAACACCGCCGCGAGCCGAAAGCGCGCCTCGGCCCTCAGCTCAGGATGCTTGTCCCGAACCAGGCTCTCCAGGATTTGAGCAGCGCCCGCCTTGTCGCCCCTGGCGTACATCTGGTCGGCAAGATCGAACAGCTGCGGGGCTTTGAGCTGAACGCAGCCTTCTTTCGGCGCGCACTCGGCCGCCGGGCGCTCAGCAGCCAAGGCAAAAGCGGCGAGCAGCGCGAGCATCAGTGGGTGCTTCAGGCCCGCGAAGACAAGCGGCCGACAGCTTCCACGTCAGCCAGAATCAGTGGCCGACGAACGCGCCCTGGCCCGCTCCAGTCATGTTCCAGAGGCGGAACAGGCCGCCGACCTCCGTCGCGCTTGGGCCGTAGAAATTTCCGGTTTGCGAGAAACTGTAGCCGCTGCTCGAGGTGGTGGTCGAAAAGGCGACGGTCTTGAAGTTGATGCTTCCGCTTCCCGAGAAGGCCAGAGGTCCGCTCGGAACGCCATTGATCGCCGCGCTGTAGGAGAGCACCCCGGTACCGAAATTGGCGGTCATGCTGCCCGTTCCATTCAGTGCATGGCCGCCGTTTTTGTCGGCGAACGAGCCATCGTAAATCGTCGAATAGCTGCCGCTGCCAGTGGTCGGAACGGATGCTCCCGGGGTCTTGCTGCCGAACACGAGATAGGTGTCGTTGACGGAGGTCGTTCCGCTCGCCGCTGAGCTTCGGAGCCATTCGCCGTAATCGACATAGGTAAGCCCGACGGAAGCCTTGTCGAGAAGCCGGAATGTCTCGGCTCCGCCGGTCTTGCTGTAGAGCGTGAAGTTGCCGCTGTTCGAGGCGATGTCCGAGGGTCCGAAGCTGGACTTGGTGGTGAGACTGCCGGTGTCTCGGATCGTGTAGGTGTCGGTTGAAGGGTCATAGATGACCGTGCTCGTCGCCCGCGCGTAATTGCGAAACCCCGATGTGACCCCGGATGTCGTCGAATATGTGATCGTCGACTGCTGGGCCGGATAATTGGTGGGTGCGGCGTTCGCCGAAGTGCCGATGAACAGAGCGGCAAGTGCCGCGGAACACAAGATACGCATGGCTTCGATCCCCCTGGATTTTGGCCGCCGGAGTAAACGCCGGAAGCGGATTCCAGTCAATCTGACGTTCCAAATACTCCTTTTATGACGGGAATTTAATCACAATAGGCGCCGGTTGAGTGACCAGCCTTTAACTTCGGTGATTCGAACGGTCCGTAAATAAGTGTTAGACCGCGCCGCGCCACAACGGGGGGTGGCCGGGGGGATGCTGTACTATCGCCTCTATTATTTTGACCGCTTCAGCGGCCATATCGACCATTTCCGCGAGTTTGAGGCCGCGGATGATGGAGCCGCGGTGCTGCTTGCCGAGCAGTGGGTCACCGGCGGCCCGATGGAGCTCTGGAACCGCGAGCGCCGCCTGAAACGGTGGGACGGAGGCAAGCCGCCGACCTAGTATCGGCGAGACATTTTGGGTTTTCCCGTCGGCCAATCGTTCACTACCCATGCAGCGGGAAGGTGACATCGTCGACACCGAATGGCCCTGCGTTCCGGGGCGATTCTGAACAGTGAGGAGTAGGCCCATGTCGGCTATCACGAAAATTCTTGGCGTCGGAATTGCTACCACCCTGCTCGCGGCGGCAGCACCTTCCGCGGCACAATATTATCCGGGCGACCAAAACCCCAACGTCCCCGGCCCCGGCTACGGGTACGGCGCGCCGCCAAACGCTTATGGGATGAACAACGAGGCGATGGTTGGCCAATGCACCAACGCCGTCGAGGCCCGCCTCAACGGAGCACCGGGCTATGGCGGCTACGAAGGCGGCCCCAACGGTTATGGCGGCGGCTACGGAGGTTATGGAGGCGGCCCCAACGGCTACGGCGGGGGACGGGTTCTGGGGGTCAGCCGGGTCGAACCGGGCCGCGAAGGCGGCTTCACCGTTCGTGGGGTCGCGACCAGTGGCTATGCGGGCTACGGCTACGCCCCCAACTCGCCCGATCTTGTCTGGCTTTGCAGGACCGATTTTCGAGGCATGGTCGTCGACGTGCATGTCGAACGGGCGCGCTCGAACTATGGTCATGGCAATGCGCCCCCCAATTCCGGGTATTCGCCCTACGGCTATCAGCGCTACTAGAAGGCCCTGAAAGCAGACGTCGTGCGCCGGGCACTCGCCTGGCGTGCCGTCCTTTTCGCGGCTCCAGCCTTACGGATCACCGAGCGTCCCGGACGGCTCGAACTTTACTCGCGCGCCGTGCCTCTCTATCGGCCCGCCATGACGGTCCAGCCAACCCAGTCCATCCTCGTCGTCGACTTCGGAAGCCAGGTCACGCAGCTCATCGCCAGGCGCGTGCGCGAGGCCGGCGTCTATTGCGAGATCGCGCCGTTCAACGCGAGCGAAGAAGCGTTTGAGCGCCTAAAGCCCAAAGGCGTGATCTTTTCTGGCGGGCCCGCATCCGTTACGGAGGACCAAAGTCCAAGGGCACCGCAGATCCTCTTCGACAGCGGCACGCCGCTCCTCGGAATCTGCTACGGCCAGCAGACTCTTCACCAGCAGCTCGGCGGAAAAGTCGTCGCCTCGGACCAGCGTGAGTTCGGAAGGGCCTTCATCGAGATCGTCGCCCAAAGTGCTCTCTTCGACGGACTTTGGAGCGTTGGCGAGAAACATCAGGTGTGGATGAGCCATGGCGACCGGGTCGAGACTCTCGCTCCGGGCTTCGAGGTGGTTGCAGCATCGGAGGGCGCGCCCTTTGCAATAGCGACCGATGAGGGCGCCAGGCGCTACAGCCTGATGTTCCATCCCGAGGTCATTCACACGCCTGATGGCGGCAGGCTTCTTGCCAATTTCGTGAGGCACGTCTGCGGCTGCTCGGGCGACTGGACGATGGCCGGTTTCCGGGATTCGAAGATCGCCGACATTCGCGAGCAAGTGGGAAACGGAAGGGTGATCTGCGGTCTTTCGGGAGGTGTCGACAGCGCGGTCGCCGCGGTGCTGATCCACGAGGCAATCGGCGAGCAGCTGACCTGCGTGTTCGTCGATCATGGATTGATGAGGCTGGGCGAGGCCGAGCAGGTCGTCAGCCTGTTCCGCAACAGCTACAACATCCCGCTGGTTCACGTCGACGCAGGCAATGACTTCCTCGCAGGTCTCGAGGGGGTCAGTGATCCCGAAGCCAAGCGCAAGTTCATTGGCTCAGAATTCATCAATGTCTTCGAGGAAGAGGCAAAGAAGGTCGGCGGTGCCGACTTCCTCGCCCAGGGCACGCTCTACCCGGATGTAATCGAAAGCGTGAGCTTTACCGGCGGCCCGTCGGTGACGATCAAGAGCCATCACAATGTCGGCGGACTTCCCGAGCGGATGAACATGAAGCTGGTCGAGCCCTTGCGCGAGCTTTTCAAGGACGAGGTTCGCGAGCTCGGCCGGGAGCTCGGCCTCCCCGAGGCATTCGTCGAGCGTCATCCCTTCCCGGGACCGGGGCTTGCGATCCGGATCCCGGGCGAGGTCACCCGCGAGAAGTGCGACATCCTTCGCAAGGCCGACTCAATCTATCTCGAGGAGATCCGCAACGCCGGACTTTACGATGCAATCTGGCAAGCGTTCGCAGTGCTTCTCCCGGTCCGGACCGTTGGGGTGATGGGCGATTACCGCACCTATGATCATGTCTGCGCCCTAAGAGCGGTGACCAGCGTCGACGGGATGACCGCCGACATCTATCCGTTCGCATCCGACTTCTTGAGCCGGGTTGCGACCCGGATCGTCAACGAGGTGAGCGGGATCAACCGCGTCGTCTACGATTACACATCAAAGCCGCCCGGGACGATCGAATGGGAATGAGGTGAGCTAGGATGCGGGCGCGCGAAGCGATCCTGGTCGCACTGCTTGCTCCGCTGGCGCTTCAGGCGGCTCCAGCTCCGGCAAGCCCGTCGCCGCTGCCGAAAGAGCGCAAAGAAGAGCTCAATCTTTCAGCTGATGACGTCATTGCTACGGGCAACGACTGGATCGCTCTTCCCTCGATCCGCGCCGGCGACGGAGCGGTCATGGACTTCAACATCATTTCGATGCGCTATCGCGGTCTGGTCGAGTTCGAAGGCGCCGCCGGGCAGCCGCTGATGAAGCCATTCCTCGAGGTTGGCGGCGTAAAGACGCCGCTTGCCAACCTCCGCTGGAGCCTTCGCAATTCCTGGCTTCCGACCGGGACGATGGAAGCGGACGGCCTTCTCACGAAGGTTTCCTATGTCGCGCCGCCCGAGAGTCGGGCGGCGATCATTCGCTTCCAGGTCACGAACCTTGGCAAAGCTCCAGTGAGGATCGCTCCGGGAATGGAGGTGAACTGGGCGCGAACCGACCGGGTCACCTATTCGCCCGAGCCGCTGACGGGCTCCAGGACGATGTCGCCGACCCCGATCGACACCGACATGGAGATCTTCAACTACAAGACGGACGATACGAAGTTCGCTTGGGGCTTTGCCTATGTCGGCTCGACTGGCACCCTTCATGATCGGGATGGTGATCCGGGCGTAACGGCGCAGCACGAGGCAATGCTCGCGCCTGGTGAAACACTCGACGTCCATTTTCTGATCGGCGTCGGGCTCGAAGACTATAGCGCGGCCTATGCGATGCGGGTCCTCAACAAGCGGATCGATCGCTATGGCCTGGACGGCGAGATCGACCAGGCCGCGGAAGAAGCGCTACGCCATACCCGAACCACGGGACGCGCTGACCTTGACCGGATCATGAACCGCAACTTCCTGTTCACCACTTATTATGCGTGGGGCCGCTCGCTCGACACCGAGCAATTCGTTGGAATGACCTCGCGAAGCAATCGCTATTATGTCTCGGCCGCTTACTGGGACCGCGACGCGATGCTGTGGAGCTTTCCGGCTCTCCTCGATACCGACCCCGCCCGGGCGCGCGAGGCGCTCGGCTATGCACTTGGAATCCAGGCTCGAAACGTCGGGATCCACAGCCGCTTCATTGACGGAATGGTCTTGGAAGATGGGCTTGAGCTGGACGAGCTCGTTGCTCCCATCGTCGCGCTCAAATCCTACATCGATGCCACCGGCGACGAGAGTTTGCTGGATCGTTTCGAGAGCGAGATCAAGGCGATCAGGCGGCGTCTCATTGCGCTTCGGGACCCCGCCACCGGGCTCTACGAAACGTTCCAGGACGCTCAGGACGAATATGTCCGAAAGCCATTTTCGGTCTACGACAATGTGCTCGCCTGGAAGGCGATGAACGACCTCGCGGCGCTCGAAACGCGCCGTCGGCGCGCTGGAGAAGCAGCTGACCTTCGAGCCCGAGCCGCGGCACTCAAGGCAGCGATCATGAAATATGGGGTCCGCTCCGGCGCCAATGGAGCGCCCGGGCCGATCTTTGCAGCGACGGTGAGCGCTACGGCAGCCGACTTCATGGACGTGCCGCCCGGTTCGCTGATGAAGCTTCCCTATCTGGGCTTCATTTCTCAGGATGATCCCCTGTTCGTCCGGACCTACGACTGGCTTCACTCGGCGAACTATCCATTCTCCTATTTCGACAAGCCGTGGGGACTTCCGGGAAGCTACCGTCTCCCGTTCACCACCTCCTGGTCGGTCGCCGACCATCTCCGGCTCAGGGCCGGCCGGGCGAAGGCTCTCAAAATCCTCACACAGAGCGTCTGGGATGGAGGAATCATTACGGAAGGGGTCAAGCCCGAGACCGGCCAACCCGACCAGGCCGGCCTCGCCTTCGCAACTGCTGCAGGTTACATCGGCCATACGATCTGCGAGCAGTTCTGCACGGATCGCAAACCTCGACCGCGTGACTGATGTTCGTCCGCGCGATCGAAAGGAAATGAATGCGATGCACCGTTCGCGGATCAACGGAATTCTGATCGACTGCAACGTCGAGGACATTGGTTCAGCGGCTCGGTTCTGGGCAGAGACGCTCGGGCGCCCAGTCGATCCGGATCATGCCGGAACCCGCGGGGATTATGTGATGCTTGAAACTCCGCCAGGCGAGATCAGCGTCCAGATCCAGCGCGTCGATCACGAGAGCCGAGTGCATATCGACATCGAGACCGACGACATCCCGGCCGAAGTCGCTCGGCTCGAGAAGCTTGGCGCGACCATCGACAAGAGGATGGAGAGGTGGGTGGTGATGCGCGCTCCGAGCGGCCAGCGCTTTTGCATTGTGAGGGTCCAGCGCGAAGGGTTCGAGAGGGATTCAAGGACGTGGGCCTAGCCAAGGACATGCGAGTGAAATTGCCTCTCCTTGCTGCTGCCATAGCGCTGATCGGCGCGGCCCCAGCGCCAAGGCTCGATCCGGATACGACCTCTTGGTGGGCGATAACCGCCGAACTCTCGAACGACCGCATGGAGGGACGCGACACCGGTTCGCCGGCCTATATGCGCGCAGCCCGGCTGGTCGCCTTCAAGTTCGAGGCCGCGGGACTGAAGCCGGCTGGCGACAATGGAAGCTGGTTTGAAACCGTCCGGATGCACGAAGTGCGAATCGAGGGGGCGACCGTCCGAGCCGGCAATCGGCCGCTCGTCTTCCTTCATGACCTCACAGTCTCACCCAGCGAGGCAACTCCGGTGCACGTCGAGGCGCCGTTGACCTACGGCGGATATTGCGGTGCCGAAGCACTGAAGAACGCTTCCGGCAAAATCGTCATTTGTCACGGAACGCATCGCCCTGGATTGCCAAGTCCAGCCCAGCGCGAAGCCGCCGCGAGGGCCGCAGGCGCAGTCGGGATCCTGACGATCGCCGATCCGGGTTTTACGGTCGAACCGCCGCGCTGGCCCTACGCTTATGCACGAACCGTCACTCTTGCCGGTGAACCGCGAAAGCCCGACCCGTTCTTGAGGATGACCCTCAACGCGGATTCGCTGGGCAAGCTTCTTGAGGGCAGCGGACGCAATGCGGCGGCGCTGGTTGCTGCCGGGAGCGCAGGACGGCCCCTTCCGACCTTCGCGATCCCCGGGCGCTTTTCTGCCGAGTTCAAGCTTCGTCAGAGGGATATCAGCTCGCCCGACGTACTCGCGCTAATGCCGGGGTCGGACCCGAGGCTTAACGGCCAGGTGATCGTTCTTTCGGCCCACCTCGACGGCTATGGCTATGGCGAGCCGGTCGACGGGGACCGGATCTACAACGGCACGCTCGACGACGCGGCTTATGTGGCGCTCCTGGTCCGGCTCGCCGAGCGGCGGCATGCCCAACCCTATCGACGGCCGATCCTCTTTGCGGCGTGGACCGGCGAAGAGAAGGGGCTGCTTGGATCGCGCTGGTTCATCGCCCACCCGACCATTCCCCTCTCAAGCATCGCCGCCGACATCAACCTCGATCAGCTGCGGCCCATTTTCCCGCTCAAGCTGCTAACTGTGCACGCCCTCAACGACACCAGCCTGGGGGACGATTCCCGAGCCGTGGCTAAGAGCCTTGGAATCGAGGTCCAGAGCGATCCCGAACCGGAACGAAACCTGCTTCAGCGTTCCGACCAGTGGCCGTTCCTCGCAGCCGGAATTCCGGCAACTGCGTTCGTTTTCGGCTACAGACCCGGTTCGAGAAGCGAGCAAATCTACCGGCAATGGTATCGTACCGGCTATCACAAGCCGCAGGACGATTTGAAGCAGCTGATGGACTTCAAGGCGGCAGCAGATTTCAATCGCTTCTTCTACCGGCTGGTTGGCCGAGTGGCTGACCAGTCGAGCGCTCCCAGATGGAAGGCCGGAAGCCTTCTCAAGCGCAGCTAGAGCTCGCCCGTCGTGGACTCCTCGCGCGGTTCCTGGAACCCGCCCTTGGATTTCGAGCGGTCGGTGGTTCGGACGGAAAGCCTCTCGCGGGCATAAAAACCGCTCGCAGCGGCACTGAGCCCGGCGACCGCTCCAACCGCAAGAGCCCAGCGAGGGCCGGCCGAATCGGCCACCCAGCCAACGATCGGCGCTCCGATCGGAGTGCCGCCAAGGACCACCGCGAGCCTCAGCGCCATCACTCTCCCGCGCATGGCCGGCTCGGTCGACAGCTGCATCAAGCTGTTGCTCGTGTTGGTGAACGTGAGAGCCGCAGCACCAATCACCACGAGCGACGCTCCAAACAGCCAGTAATTGGGAGCAAGTGCGGCAAGGACGAACCCGAGGCCGAACACTGCGGCGCCATAAAGGAGATGGAGGAACCTTGGCTTTTCTCGCCCGGCGCCCAGGAGCGCTCCGGACATAGTGCCGATCGCCATGATCGACGAGAGGATTCCGTAGCCTCGGGCGCCCGAATGGAAGACCCGCACCGCCATCGTCGAGACGAAGATCGGGAAGTTGAATCCGAAGGTGCCGATCAGGAACAGCATGATGAGCGTTGTCCGAAGATCGGTGCGATTCCAGACATAATGGAAGCCTTGGGTGAGGCTTCCTCGAGTTCGCTTCGCGCGGGCCTTGGACTGGAGCTCGGAGACTTTGAGAAAGCGTAGCGAGACCAGGACGGCTGCGAACGAAATGCCGTTAACGAGGAAGGCCCAGCCGGTGCCAACCGAGGCGATGACGAGGCCCGCGATCGCCGGTCCTATCATTCGGCCGCCGTTGAAAGAGGTCGAATTGAGCGCGACCGCATTTGGCAGGTCCGAGTCGTCGACGAGTTCGCCGACGAACGTCTGGCGCGCGGGCGCATCGAAGGCGGAGGTGCAGCCAAACAGGAAGGCGAAGACATAGACCTGCCAAAGCCGGACCACGCCGGTAACGGTAAGGAGGCCAAGACAGAGCGCGAGCGCTCCCATGATCGCCTGAGTCGCCATCAGGAGCTTGCGCTGGTTGTAATGGTCAGCGGCAAAGCCGGTCCACGGCAAAAGCAGGAGCTGCGGCCCAAACTGAAGTGCCATCACTATGCCGACCGCGGACGCGCTATTGTGAGTGAGCTGGGTGAGGACGAGCCAGTCCTGAGCTGTGCGCTGCATCCAAGTGCCGACGTTCGAGACGAGCGAACCGGCCGCCCAGACCCGGTAATTGTACACTCGGAGCGAACGGAAGGTCGCCGATCGGTTCATTGCCATCGACAATGACCCGCGCGTGAAATCGGTCCTGCGAGGCGGCGGTTGCGCACTCGAGCCTTTTGCCGGTTAACCGCTAACCTCCTGTTTACCAAGGGATTGACGAGTCAGTCGCGTTGCGCTGTTTCCAATGAAACTGCAATTTGGCGCCAAAGCGCAAGCGGGGCTTTTCATGAAGAAGTGGACGATTGCTGCACTGGTTACGGCACTTCTTGCCGCCTGCTCGACAACATCCGAAGGGCCAAGAATCGCCGAGGCGCCGCCGCTACCCGCCGTCAGCAATGCAGTTCCCTATCAATGGACCCTGGGCAATGCGCCCAAGGCGCACAAGGACCTGGTCGCCGAATTCGGAAAGGTGGGTCTGGCTCCTGGCCAATATGTCTGGGCAAGCTCGGTTCCGAGCGATGGCGAGACCAGGGTCGTGATCGACCGCCTGACCCAGATGGCCTATGTTTACCGAGCGGACAAACTCGTCGGAGCGGCGAGCATTTCCACTGCCCGGCAGGGACACATCACGCCGCTTGGCGAATGGACGGTCCTCGAGAAGCGGCCGTTCTACCGCTCGAAGAAATACGACAATGCGCCAATGCCCTGGATGGAGCGGTTCGACGAATATGGAACGGCGTTCCACGGCGGCGCCAACCCGGGCTATCCAGCGAGCCACGGGTGCATCCGAATGCCACTGAAATTCGCAGAAAAGGTCTACGGCCTAACCAAGGTCGGAACCAAGGTCGTCATCGAGGGCTGACCAGCTCAAGGCGTTTCCGGCGAAGGAAGGAGCCTAGATCTTTCCGCGCCCCCGCTGGGTCGTTCCAAGGGTCGCGTTCGCGATCGGATCCTCAACCTCGGGCGAAGCGGGAATGGTTTCGGCTTCGGCCTGGGTCAGTCCCGTTGGATCGGCCGACAAGCCGGTCTGGGTCATTCCCGTCCTTAGCGGCTGAACGCTTCCATGACGCTGGCGACGCCATGCGTCGAAATCCGTGTGAAACTGCTGCTCGCGCTCGCGACAATAATCCTCATAGTCGCGATCGAGCTCGCTTATGTGACGGTCGCGCCAGCTGCGATAATGATCGTCCGGGTTCGCGCTGAAGCTGCGTCCCTCTTCATATTCGCCCTCGAATTGGGCGGAGCCGAACTCCGGCCCATAACCGCGCGAAGCTCGATCGCTCCAGCGGTCCTCGCCTGAGCGGCCTTTGTCCCAGGCACCGAACATCGTTCCCGTGTCCCTAAATCGGCCGTGCCGATCTTCGTTGCGTTCGCCCCAGCCCCGTTCGAGCCGCTCGCGGTCCTGTGCGCCTTCCCGGTCGGGATCGAATTCTCCGTGAACCCCATAGCCATCGCCGAGATAGCCGTGTGCCATGTCCAATTCTCCTTTGCTCGAGAGGCTTCCCAAACGTCCTTTTGGGACGTGCGGGCTAAACGAACGGCTCGCGCATTGGGATGCGCCTCAGCGCTGTCGGCGACAGGGGCTTTGGCGCGCCAGCGGGTGCGTTCAGCGCGCGGACTGCTGGCGGTGGACCGGGATCTCGAGCGAGGTCAGCAGTCCGGGCCCATTGTCTTCGAGGTGCAGCTCACCGTCGTGGAGGTGGGCAATCGACTGGGCCAGAGCGAGCCCGAGGCCGGCGCCTTCATCGGAGCGGCTCGAATCCAGTCGTCCGAACCGCTTCATGGCTTCCTCGCGACGGTTGAGCGGAATTCCGGGCCCCCGATCGGCGACCTCGATCCGGATTCGCTTCTCTCCGGGTTGGACTCTGACATCGATCTTGCCGCCCTTCGAGCCGTAGCGGATCGCATTTTCCAACAGGTTGCTGAGCGCCTGGGCAAGCAACTGCCGGTGGCCGAATAGCGGAACCGCCCGATCGGGACGCTCGAACTTCAAGGCCGCGCCACGCTCGTCGGCGAGAGGATCGTACATTTCGGCAAGCTCGGCCGCGAGCTCGCGGACGTCGAACCAGGCAAACTGGTTGCGGCCGGTGAGCGCCTCCGAGCGGCTGATCTCGAGCACCGTGGTCAGGATCCGGATCAGCGCATCGGCATTTCGAACGACGCTCCCGAGCAGCTCCTCCTGTTCGCCGGGATCGCTGGTCTGAGCGGCTGCGTGGGCGGCGGAGCGAAGACGGCTCACCGGCGATCTCAAGTCGTGAGCGAGGGAATCGGTGAGCAGCCTCAATTCCTCCATGAGCATGCTGATCCGATCGAGCATCGCATTGATCTGCAGTCCGAGCCGGTCGAAGGAATCGCCTGCTCCGGAGAGCGGCACCCGCTGCGAGAGATTGCGCGCGCTGATCCTGTTTGCGACCGCTGCAATCTGCCCGATCCGGCGCGACACATAATGGGCGAGGATCACTCCGCAAAGGAGGCCCAGGAGCCCGGCGACGGCGAGCGCCAGGATCAGCGAGCGTTCAAGCGTTGTTCGAAATGCAATCCCCTCGCCGACGAGACGGCCGCTGACGAGCCATTCCCCGCCCGACAGCCGGCTAAGAACCAGCTCTCCAAGGTGAGGGCTCGGCTGACCGCGAAGGCGCACGACCGCGCTATGATATCCCTCCTGCATCGATTGGACGGATGGAGCGGTCGCGACGTTCCCCTTGAGCTCGCGACCGTCGCTCGAAATGAGGGCGACCGCAGTTTGCGGATCGGCATAAGCGAGCGTGTCGTCGATCGCCTCGTTGAGCGCCTTCTTTCCGCCGGTCCGATAGACGTCCGTCAAGACCTTCGATTGCTCGACGACCTGCCGGTGCAGGCTGGCGACGGCCTCGTCGTGCGTTCGCTCGTAGATGAAGCCGATGACCGCAAGATTGGAGAGCAGGGCGAGAAGCCCTGCGAGAAGCGCGATTCGAAGAGTGGTCGGCACGAAGGAGGCTCTTAGCCCCTCAAGCGGCAAGCATGTAACCCGCGCCCCTCACGGTGTGGAGGAGGGGCTTTTCGAATCCTTCGTCGAGTTTTCTTCTGAGCCGGCTGACGTGGACGTCGATGACGTTCGTGCCAGGATCGAAATGATAGTCCCAAACCTGCTCGAGAAGCATGGTCCTGGTGACGACCCGTCCCTCGTTTCGAGCAAAATATTCGAGCAGCAGATATTCGCGCGGCTTGAGATCGAGCTTCTTGCCGGCGCGCTTCACGGATCTCGAAAGCGGATCGATCTCGAGGTCGCCCACGGTCAGCCGATGGTCGGCCGGATCGACCCTGGACTCGCGACGTCGAAGAAGTGCGTTCACTCGGGCGAGCAACTCGGCGAACGAGAATGGCTTCACCAGATAATCGTCGGAGCCGCATTCGAGGCCCTCGATCCGGTCTCCGACCGAGGCAAGCGCCGAGAGGATGAGGACGGGCGTCTCGATGTGCGCTGCCCTTAGCGCCCGAAGAACGGAGAGGCCGTCGAGGACGGGCAGCATCCGATCGAGGATTATAAGATCGAAGCTTCCGTCCGTGGCTCGGAACAGCCCATCCTGGCCGTTGGTCGCCTGTTCGACGCTGTGGCCCTCCTGAGTGAGCCCCTTGGCGAGATAAGAAGCGGTCTCGCGATCGTCCTCAACCAGAAGGATCTTGCGGCCCATCGCGCTTCAGCTCCCTGCTTTGCTCTGTCTTATATGGGTCCGCACGGCACCGGGAGGGAGTCTCACCGCGGCGCCGTGCGGAAATCCAACTGGAGTTACTGCTGAGTTGTGTTGCTGTCCGCGTCCGATGCCTTGGCGGCGGGAGCCTTCTTCGCCTTCGCGTGCTTCCTGGCCTTCTTGCCCTTTTTGGCCTTCTTCGCCTTGTGCATGGTCGTCTTCGACGTCGTCGTGTTGCCCTTGGTCGACACGGTGGTGGTCGCCTTGGTGCTACCCGACTTGGTCGTGACCGTCTTGGTCGAAGCCGGAGCAGCCTTGTCGGCGGCGAGGGCCGGCGTCGCAAGGATTGCGATGGCCGCGACCGAAGTGATCAGTTTTTTCATGCATTCCTCCTCATTTCCGGCGGTGACGCGCCGGCGATTTGGCAGATATTCAGAGCCAAGTCTCATCGCCGTTTCACGGCCATTAAAGCTTGTTCATCGGCCATTTCTTGAATGCACTTTGCCTGAAAAGGAGCAGCCCGCTAGGGGCTGATCAAGGATGATTGCTCAAAAAACCCGCTACGCTCTTCGCTCGCTCCTTTTCCTCGCCGAGGAGCAGGGCGGAGCGCCCGTGCAGCTGGCACGGATCGCCGAAACCCAGCGTGTGCCGCCCAAATATCTCGAGCTCATCATGCTCGACCTCAAGAAGGCGGGACTCGTCAAAAGCGCGCGCGGCCCCAAAGGCGGCTACAGGCTCGCCCGGCAGGCCGATCAAATCTCGTTCGGCGAGATCGTCCGAACGATGGAAGGTCCGATCGCTCTCGTGTCCTGCGCGAGCGTCAATTTCTACGCTCCGTGCGGCGACTGTCACGATGAAGCGACCTGCGCGATCCGACGAGCATTCGCGATCCTTCGCGACCAGAGCACAAAGGTCCTGGATTCGATTTCGCTCGCCGAAGGCGCACAGTGGGAGGAGCGCCTCGTCGTCGAGAAGTAGCTCTTTGAGGGGGGACAGCCAGCACGCGCCGCTCAAGGCGCACGTTTCATGGCGCCTTTAGCTCAAGGGGGCTGCCCCGAAGCTCGATTTTATTGCGGCGTTGCCGAGCTGTCGGTGTTCTGGTCCTTCTTCGCCTTCTTGGCCTTGTCCTTCTTGGCTTTCTCTCGCGCGGCAGCGATCTTGTCCGACGACGAACTTGGATCGTCAGCGGTGGTCTGATCATTGTTGCTCGAGGACGCAGCAGTGGTCGAAGTGTCGTTCGACAACGGAGCGGTTGTCTGTCCCTGAGCGCCGCCCGTGGGCGGCGGCGCAGCCAGCGCGGCCGCCGAGCCGAACAGGATCGCGGCCCCAGCTAGAAGCGTAATCGTCTTCATCGTCCGTCCTTTCATCACCGTTTCTGATGTCGCCAGTGGCCAACCTCCGACCAAAGCCTCGGTCGGGGGTTCCGATTAATTGCCGGATTGTCGGCAGGCTGTGCTTGGCGAAGGCTTTGCTGCACCGCACTCGAGCGGCTAGAAGCCGGTCCATGTCGACCTTCACCATCGACACGAGCACGAGCCGTGCAACGCCCTCGCCGGTTCCCGGCAAGCGGATGACCGCGCCCTCGATCCGTGCGCGCAAGACCGCGGATGGCAATGTCTTCAGGACTGAACAGCCGATCGTGATGCTGACCGCTTACACGATGCGCATGGCGCAGCTGCTGGATCCGCACTGCGACATGCTGCTCGTCGGCGACAGCCTTGGCCAGGTGATCTACGGCCTTCCTTCGACGATCCCGGTTACGATGGAGATGATGTGCGCTCACGGCGCCGCTGTGGTCCGTGGAAGCTGGCATGCGCTGGTCGCAGTCGACATGCCGTTCGGGAGCTACGAAGCCTCGCCGGCCCAGGCGTTCCAATCCGCGGCCCGGATTCTCAAGGAGACCGGCTGCGCCGCGGTAAAGGTGGAAGGCGGGGAGGCGATGGCTCCGACGATCGATCTTTTGACTCACCGCGGGATTCCGGTGATCGGCCATGTCGGCCTCACCCCTCAGGCGGTGAACGTGCTCGGCGGCTATGGCGCCCGCGGTCGGGAGGAGCGAGAAGCGGACAAGATCATCGCCGACGCGAAGGCGATCGCCGAGGCGGGCGCCTTCTCGATCGTCGTCGAGGGCGTGATGGAGCCGATTGCGACCGAGGTCGCAAGGAGCATCGCACCGCCGGTGATCGGGATCGGGGCCTCCGCCGACTGCGACGGCCAAGTGCTGGTGATCGACGACATGCTCGGGATGTTCGAACGGACTCCAAGGTTCGTGAAACGCTATGACGATCTCGCTGCCCGAATTGCTCAAGCAGCAAGCACCTATGCCGACGAGGTTCGCTCGCGAAACTTCCCGACTGCTGACCAGACCTACCGGCCGAAAAGTTAACCGCTTTGCCTTTCCCGCGACAGCCGCTAGACGAGCGGCCGCCAGCTTCCGTTCATCTCGGGTGGGGAAGGGGAGCGGCCGGCAAGAGAACTCCCGAGCGAACGGACTGAAGGAACGTCTTTGGCGCAACCCCCGGACATTACGGATACGTTCGTTCGCGAGGTCGACGAGAACCTCCGGCGCGACCGTCTTCGTGATTTTTTCAGGCAGAACACCGGCTCGCTGATCGGCGCTCTGATCCTGTTCCTTGTCGCAAGCGGCGGGATCATCTGGTATCAGCAGCACCGCGAGCAGGTCGCCGAGAAGCATGTCGAGCAGCTCGCCCAGCTCTACAAGGACATTGGCGTTGGAAACACGTCCAAGGTCGCTTCGCAGCTCGACGATCTCTCGCAAGCCGAGAGCAAGGGCGTTCGCGCCACCGCCCTCTTTACCCGGGCGGCATTCGCGATCCAGCAGAACGACCAAAAGCTCGCGGTCGCGACCTACCAGAAGATCGCCGCCGACACTTCGCTGCCCGACGCCTATCGCAACGCGGCTCTTATTCGTGCGATCGCGCTTGGGTTCGACCAACTCGAGCCGCAGCAGATCATTTCCCAGCTCGAGCCTCTCACCAAGCCGGGCAATCCCTGGTTCGGATCGGCGGGAGAAATGACTGCGCTCGCCCTGATCAAACAGGGGAAGAACGCGGAGGCGGGGCAACTCTTCGCGTCGATTGCCAAGGACAAGGACGTGCCACAATCGATCCGCGAGCGCTCGATTCAGATCTCGGGAAGCCTCGGGGTCGATGCCAGCGCCGCGCTCGGACCGCAGGCCCAGTAGGACAACAATGATCAAATCCAAGAATTTCCGGATCGCAATGCTTATTGCCGTGGCTCTCGCCGCGAGCGGCTGCAGCATCTTCAAGAAGGGCAGCAAGCCGATGACTCCGGTCCTCGGCGAACGCATCCCCGTTCTTACCAACGAGAACGAGATTGCGGTGGATCCGGCAACGCAGGCGCTGCCGTTCAGCCTTCCTCCCCCCGCCGAAAATGCGGGCTGGACGGAATCGGGCGGAAGCTCAAGCAATTCGATGGGACATCTTGCGCTTGGACGGGCGCTCCAGCCGGCGTTCACCGTCCAGGCGGGCCGCGGGAGCAGCCTCACCGCGCGTCTCGCCGCACCTCCGATTGTCGCCAATGGCCGAATTTATGCAATCGACACGCTCGGAGCAGTGCGCGCGTTCGATGCCCGCACGGGCGGGCAGTTCTGGGCAAGCCAGACCCCCGACGTCAAAGGCAATGAGGCGGCGCTCTATGGCGGCGGCATTGCCTATGACAATGGCCGTATCTTCGCGACAAACGGGCTTGGCTATGTCTCGGCGCTGAGCGAGCAGACCGGCGGCATCCTGTGGAAGGTTCGTCCGGGCGGCCCGCTTCGCGGCGCTCCAACGGTTGCCAACGGCGCCCTCTATGTAATCAGCCAGGACAACCAGATCTATTCGCTCAAGGAGGAAGACGGCTCGTCCAACTGGTCGGCTGCCGCATCGCTCGAGATCGCCGGGATCTTCGGCGCCGCCTCCCCGGCCGTCGGGCAGGGCACGGTGGTCGCAGGATTTTCGTCGGGCGAGCTCAACGCCTACCGCTACGAGAATGGCCGCCAGGTCTGGGGAGACCAGCTCCAGCGAACGAGTATCAGCACCAGCGTTTCGTCGCTGACGGACATCGACGCTGACCCGGTGATCGACAATGGGCAGGTGTTCGCGATCGGAGCAGGCGGCCGAATGGTCGCGCTCGACATTCTCTCGGGCCAACGGATGTGGGAGCTCAATATCTCGGGGATTTCGACGCCCTGGGTTGCCGGCGACTGGGTGTTCGTCGTGACCAGCGACGACAAGCTTCTGTGCATCTATCGCCAGAACGGGCACATTCGCTGGATCAACCAGCTGCCGCAATTCGTGAAGCCCAAGTCGAAGAAGGGCGACGTCGATTATTCGGGACCGGTCCTTGCCGGCAATCGCCTGATCATCACCGGCTCGAATGGCGAGGTCATCCAGCTCGATCCGGATACCGGCAATTTTCAGTCGCAGTTCAG
Organism: Sphingomicrobium sp.; assembly: GCA_036265105.1. Taxonomy (GTDB): domain Bacteria; phylum Pseudomonadota; class Alphaproteobacteria; order Sphingomonadales; family Sphingomonadaceae; genus Sphingomicrobium. Next base: position 96,943 of record DATAPR010000002.1, on the reverse strand, counting down.
TGTTGGCGCCGGGATCAGCCTGCCGCCGGTGGTCGCCGGTTCGACCCTCTACATCTACGACGACCAGGCCCGGCTGCACGCCTATCGTTAGGAGTTGAAGGCGCTCGGGCGCTTGCGGTTGGAGCTCGAGTCCCAACCGCAGCCCGTGTGGCCTAACGCTCCTCGCAATGAGGCAAGTCTTCGTTTAGGCGCTTAGATCATGCCTCTTCCGACCGTCGCGATCGTCGGCCGGCCCAATGTCGGCAAGTCCACCCTGTTCAACCGCCTCGTCGGCAAAAGACTGGCGCTCGTCGACGATCGCCCAGGCGTGACCCGCGATCGCCGCGAAGGCGAAGCGAAACTCTTGGGCCTGGAGTTCCGTTTGATCGACACTGCGGGGTTCGAGGACGAGGACGAGAACACCCTTCCAGGACGGATGCGCAGACAAACGGAGGCCGCGGTCCGCGATTCCGATGCGGCGCTGTTTTTGGTTGACGCTCGCGAGGGAGTGACTCCGCTCGACGAGGAGATCGGCCGCTGGCTTCGGGTCGAGACGACGCCCGTCATCCTCGTCGCCAACAAAGCCGAAGGAAGCGCAAGCCAGTCCGGAATCTTCGAAGCCTTTCGCCTCGGTCTTGGCGAGCCAGTCGCTCTCAGCGCCGAGCATGGTGAAGGCATCGCCGACCTGTTCGATGCCCTTCGCCCGCATGTCGAGCATGACCATTTCGAGGCCGAGCGCGAAAATAAAGAGCGTCTCGAGCCGTTGAAACTCGCCATTGTGGGACGGCCGAATGCGGGCAAGTCGACTCTCGTCAACCAGATGGTCGGCGAGGAACGAATGATCACCGGCCCCGAAGCCGGGATCACGAGAGATTCGATAAGCCTGGACTGGGAATGGGACGGGCGCCCCGTGCAATTGGTCGACACTGCGGGCCTCAGGAGGCGCTCGAAGGTCGAGGACAAGCTCGAGCGGCTTTCGGCAGCCGACACCAAACGGGCACTCGATTATGCCGAAGTCGTCGTCCTTCTGCTCGATGCAACGCGCGGCCTTGAAGCTCAGGATCTAAGGATCGCCAACCAGGTGATCGAGGAGGGCAGGGCGCTCGTCATCGCGGTCAACAAATGGGACGTTGCCGAGCATGCGTCCGCCCTGTTCAACGGGATCAAGGGCGCGCTCGGCGAAGGCCTCGCGCAGCTTCGGGACGTGCCCTTGCTGACCGTGTCGGCCAAGACCGGGAAGGGCGTCGGGACGATCCTCAAGGTGGCCTTCGAGCTCAAGGACGCGTGGAACAAGCGCGTCCCGACCGGCGAACTCAACCGGTGGTTCGAGCAGGCTGTCGAGACCAATCCGCCGCCGGCGCCCAAGGGCAAGCGAATCAAGCTGAGATATATCACGCAGGTGAAGAGCCGGCCGCCCACCTTTGTCGTGTTCGGAACGAGGCTCGAGGAGCTTCCTGAGAGTTACCGCCGCTATCTCCTGAACGCGATGCGCCGCGACCTTGGTCTTGGACCGGTGCCTCTCCGGCTCGACTTTCGCAGTCGCTCGAACCCGTTCGACAAGAGCCGGCGCTAAGGCAAATTTTACCCTTTCGCCCCTATTTCGGACGTCGTGGGAAGATTGCCGGCTAGCCGGCGCTTAAGGAGCACAGTGTGAGCGACGAGGCTCGTGCCATCGTTGATTGGGGACATTTCGAGAAGAGCCGTGCCGAGCTCGGCCCGGGCTTCATTCGAATCCTCAGCTATTTCAAGGAAGACGGAATCAAGTCGATCTCGCAGATCGAACAGGCGATGCATGAGCAAAATACGCCTGCTCTCATTATCCCTGCGCACACGCTCAAGGGCGAATCGCGCCAGCTCGGTGCCGGGCCGCTCGCCGAGATCGCGGAGCTGATCGAAACGACTGCGCGCTTTTGCGTCGAGACCCACCGATTTCCCGATGAGCTCGTTCCCGAGGTTGTCGAGCTGAGGCGACTTTTCGACCGCACCATCGAGCTCTTCGACAAGGCGACAAATCCGCTGGTCAGCCGAACGGGCTCCGCAGGTTTCGGCCGAAAATCAAACAATCAGAGCTTCGGGCGGATCTAGTCTTCGTCGGCCGCTGCTTCGGACTGAAGCTGCACGTAATTCTGAATCCCCATCCGACTGATCATTTCGAACTGAGTCTCGAGCATGTCGACGTGATGTTCCTCGTTCGCGAGGACCGCGCTGAAGAGGTCGCGGCTGACGAGGTCCTGGACACTTTCGCAGTAACTCGCTGAAGCCCGGTACATCTGCACCGCTTCATATTCAGCCTCGAGGTCGGCTTTGAGGATCTCTTCGACATCCTCCCCGATTCGAAGTCGTCCGAGCGCCTGAAAATTGGGCAATCCGTCGAGGAACAGGATGCGCTCGGCAAAGCGGTCGGCGTGCTTCATCTCGTCGATCGATTCCTGGCGCTCGAACTGGGCAAGCTTCTTGACCCCCCAATTGTCGAGAAGCCGGTAGTGAAGCCAATATTGGTTGACCGCCGTCAGCTCGGCCTTGAGCGCTTCGTTGAGCAGTTCGACAATCTTGGGGTCACCTTTCATGCCGGTCTCCGCCGCGTCGCAAGGCGGCAATGCGTCCCGGTCATGGCTGAGGTCAAGTCAGGCGACGGCGCGCAGTCGAGGGCGCTTGCCCCGCTCGGCATCGATCAGCTCCTGCGCATAGTCGAGGCAGCAACCGCACTGCGGCTCGAAGCCGAGCGACGCATAAGCCGCCTGCGGCGTTTTCGAGCCGCTACGCGCTGCAGCGCGAATCTCATCCTCTCGAATGACGTTGCAGGAGCAGACGATCACGCTTTTTATATAGCGCTAATGCGACTTATTCGCAAACCTTCGGGCTCCGAAGGTGCGCCCTGATCACCAGCTTCAGTCCCGACCAGACCTCATCGATCGCGCAGACTTTGACGTCGACGAGGCCCATTGGAAGAGCGAACTCGCGGATCGTATCCTCCCCGATGTCTGTGGCGACCTTGGACGCCTTCTTGGGCCAGCTTACCCAGATGAAGCCCGAGGGCTCGAGGAGGGGGAAGAGTTCCTTGAGCTGACGCTCGAGCTCTTGGCGCTCGCTCACAAAAATATGCGCGGCGTCGATCCCGGGTTCGGGCCGTGTGAGGAAATGGAGATCGAGCCCTTCCTCGGCGATTTTGGAAAGGACGCTTCGCGGCATTCCCGATTTCCACACGCGCAACCCGTCCTTCAGGGACAGCTTTTTTGCGAGCGGAGTTCCCGAATAGCCCGCGCTCACCTCGGCCGGGGCCGAAGATAGCGCGCTGCAATATAGGCCATCGGAATGCCTACGAGCACGAGATGGGCGAACAGCTGGGTCGCAAGCGAGATCGCTTTGGGAGGAAGCGGAGTGTGGAAGCGCAGCGGAACGACGAGCCAGTTCATGATGAAATAGGTGAGAATTCCGTAGGCAAGGCCGGTTCGAAGCGGAGTTTCGGCAAGCCTGGGACGCCAGCGAACGAGAAGGACGATGCCCGTCGCCATCAAGCCCATGAGGATATAGTGGACGATAAGGCCGAGGATGGCTCCCCCGGTGCCCATCGCGCTCGCTTGCGGGAAAGGGCCGGACGCGACGATGCGAAGCATGTTCGGGATCTCCCGGCCGGCAGCCAGAGTGAGGATCATCGCGAAGAGAATGTCGAGCGTTCCGCAAATCGCGGTGGCAATGGCGATCGGTCGAAACATGGTTTCCCTCTTGTCTTGAACCTAGCCCTCCGGTGTCAGTTCGTTCCCCATCAGCCTGGCAAAGAAACCCTCGTGAGCGGTCCTTAGATCGGAGAGGCTCGCGGAAAATCCTGGTCCCTCGACCGCGTTTCCCCCGGTCTCGCCGATCCGAGCGGCGAAGATGTTCGACGCAGCCGCCCTGGCAATCACCGAATCCGGATCGGTCGTCGTCACGAGGATTCGTCCTTGATCCTCGCCGAACATGATCGCCTCGGGATTGGATGCGGTCGGAAGACTGAGCCTCGCTCCGATCCGGCCACCAAGTGCCATTTCGGCAATTGCCACGAGCGCTCCCCCGTCGGAAATGTCGTGGACCGCGGACAGGAGTCCGGCACCGATAAGCTGCCGGACGAGCTCGCCCACCCGTCGCTCGACCCCGAGGTCAACCGGGGGCGGTTGGCCTTCGCGCCGGCCGTGGCAGACGTCGAGCCAGAGGGACTGGCCGACGTGGCCCGTCGAATGCCCGAGCAGAATGAGGCTTTCCCCTTCGGCCTTGAAAGCGATCGTCGCCGATTTCTGCCAATCGTCGAGAAGCCCAACTCCGCCGATCGCAGGCGTTGGAAGGATCGCGAGGCTCGAGCCGTCTTCGTTCTTCGTTTCGTTGTAGAGCGACACGTTCCCGCTCACGACCGGGAAGTCGAGCGCCCGGCACGCTTCGGCCATCCCCTCGATGCATCCGACGAACTGTCCCATGATCTCGGGCCGCTGCGGGTTACCGAAATTGAGGCAGTTGGTAATCGCCAGCGGTCTTGCTCCAACGGACGAGAGATTGCGATAGGCTTCGGCGACGGCTTGCTTGCCGCCCTCGACAGGATCGGCATGGCAATAACGCGGAGTGACGTCCGTTGTGATCGCCAGCGCCTTCTTCGAGCCGTGCACTCGAACGACCGCCGAATCGCCGCCCGGCCGCTGCACCGTGTCGGCGCCGACCGACTGGTCGTATTGCTCCCATATCCAGCGGCGGCTCGCGAGGGAGGCTGAACCCATCAGCCTTAAAAGGTCCGCCGCGATGTCCGATTGTTCGGGAATGTCGCTCAGCGGTTCGGCCGGCTTTGGAATGGCGTAGGGTCGCTCGTAGCACGGCGCTTCGTCCGCGAGTGGTCCAAGAGGGATGTCGGCGACCCTTTCGCCGTTCCAAGTCAGTTCCATCCGGCCGGTGTCCGTAACTTCGCCGATCACCGCGAAGTCGAGCTCCCATTTGCGAAAGATCGCCTCGGCCTCGCCCTCACGCTCGGGTTTGAGGACCATGAGCATCCGCTCCTGACTCTCGGAGAGCATCATCTCGTAAGGAGTCATTCCGCTTTCGCGGCACGGAACCTTGTTCATGTCGAGACGGATTCCAACGCCGCCCTTGCTCGCCATCTCGACGCTCGAAGAGGTAAGACCCGCTGCCCCCATGTCCTGGATCGCAACGATCGAATCCGAAGCCATCAGTTCGAGACACGCCTCGATCAGGAGCTTTTCGGTGAACGGATCGCCGACCTGGACCGTCGGGCGTTTCTCCTCGCTGTCCTCGGAGAAATCGGCGCTTGCCATGGTCGCGCCGTGGATTCCGTCTCGACCGGTCTTCGAGCCGACGTAGACGACCGGGTTCCCGATGCCCGCTGCGGCGGAATAAAAGATCTTGTCGGTCCTCGCGACGCCGACCGTCATTGCGTTGACGAGGATGTTTCCGTCGTAGGCCGCATCGAAATTGACCTCTCCGCCGACCGTCGGAACTCCGACGCAATTGCCGTATCCGCCAATCCCGGCGACCACTCCGGCAACGAGGTGGCGCGTCTTTGGGTGCTCCGGGCGTCCGAACCGAAGCGCATTCAAATTCGCGACCGGTCGAGCGCCCATTGTGAAAACGTCACGAAGAATACCGCCGACACCCGTTGCAGCGCCCTGGTAGGGCTCGATGTAGGACGGATGGTTGTGGCTCTCCATCTTGAAGATCGCCGCGTCGCCCTCGCCGATATCGATCACTCCGGCATTCTCGCCCGGGCCCTGAATCACCCATTGCGCCGAGGTCGGCAGCTTCTTCAGGTGAATTCGGGAGCTCTTGTAGCTGCAATGCTCCGACCACATGACCGAAAAAATTCCGAGCTCGACGAGGTTCGGCTCGCGCGAGAGCGCCTTCAAGATCCGTTGATATTCTTCGTTGCTAAGACCGTGTTCGGCGACCATTTCGGGGGTGATACGGGGAGCGTCCAAGACTTCCATTTGCGGCCCTTAGCGTTGTCGGCGAAGCGCCGCCAGCGCAAGGCGACCGGGTTTGGAGCGACTCCATGAGGAGCGCTATTGGGATCGGGCCGGGGGGTCCAACGTATCGGAGCACGGCAATGACCAAACCCATTCCTGACGGATACCGAAGCGTCAATCTGATCCTCACCGTCGATGACGGCGCGCGAGCGATCGACTTCTACAAGAAAGCCTTCGGAGCAAAGGAGATTTCGCGGCTGCCGATGGGCGACAAGATCGGTCACGCGGAGCTTCAGATCGGTGACACGAGGTTCATGCTCAATGACGAGTTCCCGGAGCATGGAAACCTTGGCCCCAATTCGCGAGGCGGCCCCACGGTCGGCCTCGTCGTCTACACCGAGGACGCCGATTCAGCGTTCAAGACGGCGCTTGACGCCGGCGGGACCGAGACCATGCCGGTAGCGGACCAGTTCTGGGGCGACCGAATGGGCACCCTTAGGGATCCGTTCGGATACAAATGGAGCATCGCGACGCACGTCGAGGATGTCCCGCCCGAGGAGTTCGCCGACCGAATGGCCGCGTCGCAGAATCAGCCCCAGACCGAAACCGTCTGATCCTTTCTGGGTGCGCTCGTCTTCCGGACGCCCCTTCAGATATCGTGGCGATCGTATTTGACGCCCGAAAGAATGAAGGTCTGGGGGCGCCCGTCGATGAAATTGGCGAAGGAGGCCCGCTCGGGCGACCAGATTTCATCGCCGACGCGCCACATGTTCTCGGCAATCCGGGTCATCGGAGTTTCCGTGCCGAACCACAATTTGCCGCCGCGCTCGACGACCGGTGCAAGGCCGTTCCAAGGGCTGTCGCTGACAAAGCGGCCAGCAAGCTTCGCGAGCTGAGGGTCCGACCCCGGAATCAGCGCCTTCGATCCTGATCGAAGGTAGGTCGCCGGTCCCCAGCTCGCGGCGCTTACCAGGCTGCCCTTGCGCTCGAACAGAAGGCTAAAGGCTCGAAAGCGCGGATGGGTGGTCCGGAACAAGTCTCCGTCCCATTGCTGGAGCGGAGCCGATTGGCCGCCTGAAACGAGCGTCAGAGGATTGCCGGGGTGAACCTCGAACGCACCCGACGGGCCTTGGTAGGCTCCGACGTAGACTGCCGCATTCTCGAGCGATGTCTCGAGCGGTGGAGGACTTGGAAGCGGCCGTCCGGCGGCGGCGTTCGTCAGTGCATCGACCGCGAAGCGCGTGAGAAGCCTCGGCCGGTATTCGGCGAAGGCAGAGAGGGTCGAGCTCGCAAATGCACCGACGCCGCTTGAGACGTCGACATGGAAGGACGAGGAGAAGCTCACCATTCCTCCAGTGTGATGAAGATAGGAGCGGCCGTGCGCACCGACGTGCATGAAGCCGTTGCCATAGGACATGTCTCGACTGTCGCTCGGAACGGCGTGCGTGGTCAGTTCGCGTCCGAGCTCGCCCGAAAGCCCCAAACCTCCGCGGCCCTGGACCGCATTGGCCATCGAGCGAAGCAGTCGGGTCATGTCATCGGCGGTCGAGGCGACGTCGCCCGCACCAAAGGTCACGTCGACCCAAGCCGCAGGAGCAAGTGGGATCCCGAGCGCGAACGGCTCCTCGTCCACCGCCTCATAGCCTTGCGCGTAGAGCGTTCGGTCCTCGCCGATGATTGCTCCTCGGGACCGGCTCATTCCGAGCGGAAGGAAAATTCGGTCCTCAAGAATGTGCGAGAGCGGCTTTCCTCCCAAATGCTCATTGAGCTTGCCGAGGATCTCGTAGCCGGTGTTCGAATAATGCCAGTGAGCGCCCGGTGCATAGGCCGTCCAAAGACCGCCCTCCGGAAAGGCGGGGGCATCGCCCGGAAGACCCGCGACATGGTCGAGCAGATGCTGGATCTCGATCCCGTTGCCGGCGGGAAGCGGAATTGTCGGAAGCAGGTCGCTGATCCGGTCTGACAGGCGCAGCCGTCCTTCCTGGACGAACTGGTGGAGGACCGCCGCATTCATCAATTTGCTGATCGAACCGACCTGGAAGAGGGTGTCGGGAGTGATCGGGGTGCGTGCGTCGGCGTTGGCGTAGCCGAAATTCATGACCGTGCTGAAACCGTCCGGAGTGGTGACTCCAAGGGTCATTCCGGGAATCCGGAAATGATCGAGGTGAGCCTCGCCGTAGGCACGGATTGCGCTGATCGCGGCGGATCGCTTCGGATCCTGGGCGAAGGCCGGGACCGTGAGCTGACTCCCGAGTGCGAGAGTCAATGCTCCGCCGGTGAATGCGCGCCTGCTGATGTCCATGAAGACCCTCCGCGGCCAGCTGTTCAGGCCGCGGGAAGGAGAGTCAAGCGTGCGTCAGGTGTTGCAGGTCTGGGCCGGATGTCCTGGGACCGCGATCTTGGCCGACGAGGACGTCGGGCTGCCGTCGACGGAGTAGCCGCCGGCAGCCGACATCGGCTTGCCCGCTTCGGCGGCAGTGACCGGGGTCGTGGCTTCGCCGACGTGGACGTTGGCCGATTTGTTGTCGGAGAGATAGTCGACCGTGACGACGCTGTTGTCGGCGCAGCGGTAGAGCTTGGTTCCAACAATTGAGGGCGGAAGCTGGATTTTCGCATTGGTTGCGACGTTGCTTTCACCCGAATCCGGCGAACCGGCGATGATGGTGTGCTTGTGGCAGCCGGCTAGCGCGGCGGTCGCAGCAAGCATGACGATGAGAGGCGTGCGAGTCATACCGCCCCTTCACAACCCGAAGGGCAACCGTCAAGGGCATGTGCTTGCATATTGTCGAAGCGAGACATACGCTTCGTCGATCAATGGCGCATCAGGCCGGTAGCAGCGCTCAGCGAATTCGTATCGGATTGACGGGACTCGCGTTTGCGTTCCTGATCGTGATGCTTGGAATGATCATCAGCCGCTCAAGTCACGACGGAGCGGCCAACGCGGCCGAGCAGGCGGCCGCCAACGAACCCTCGGAGCCGCTGGCCGAGCTCGGCGTTGCTCCGGGCGCCTCTGACTCCAGCACGAACAACAGCACAGCCAAAAGCAAATGATGAGCGCGCGCGGACGCGTGCTCCTCGCAGTCGCGGCCGTTCTCCTCGCCCTGGTCGTGATTTTGATCGTGGGTCGAAGCGAGGCGCCCGGACCGATGCCTCCAAGGCCCCGGAACGAGCGGCCCGAGCTTCTCCTTCTCACCAGCCTTCCGTTGGTCTTTGGCGAGGATTTCTCGCTCCGCCAAAATGGCTCGCCGGCATTAAGGGGACTCGAGGAACGCTATCGTGTCGAGCCGATCAGCGTCACCGATCCTGGCGAGCTTTCGAAGGGCGGCCTTTTGATGATGGCGCACCCACTCGCCCAGCCCGCCGAGGACCTGGTCGCGCTCGATACCTGGGTGAGAAAGGGGGGTCGACTCCTCCTTCTCGCGGACCCGATGCTCGAATGGCCAAGCGAGCGCCCGCTTGGCGATCCCTTGCGAGCGCCGCCGATGTTCATGGACACAGGGCTTCTTGCGCATTGGGGATTGCGGCTCGATTCGCCCGACGAACGGGGTCCCCAAAGCCAAAGGCTCGGCCGCTACGATGTCGAGACCGTCTCGCCGGGAAAACTGTTCGGCAGCTGCAGGATCAGTCCGGACCGGCTCGTGGCGCATTGCCGAATTGGAAAGGGGCGAGCGACGGTGATCGCCGACGCCGACCTCCTCGACACGGATCGGCTGGGCCGGCGGGCCGAACATAATCTCGATGGAATTCTTGAAGAGCTGGCCGAACTCGAGCCTCAAAAAGCGATTCGCTAAGTCACAGACTTATCCACAGGGAGGAACAGGAGAACGGGCCAAGAACATCGCCTCCGGGCCCCATTCAAAAGCCGCGGAAATCCGCCTTTGCCCATGATTTCCCACAAATACCCACGAAAACCCATTGTATCCCGCTCCTGGTTGAGTTACCTACAGAGGCTGTAGCGCGGGGGGCTAACCCGTTGATTCGAAGCTGACACGGCGCTCGTGACGACGCGCATGCCGTGAACGCGACCGCTCGCGCTGCGAACGGGGAGTGTTTGGGCGTGGCGCTAGAGCATCTGTTTCAGGGCAGCGCGCTGAATGCGGTCGATGGAAAGGGCCGCGTTTCCATTCCCGCATTCCTTCGCTCCGTCATTGAACGCCGCGGAGACTCACGAACCATCGTGCTCGCCAAGCACGAGGCCTTTTCATGCCTTAGCGCCTACGATCCCGGCTATGCCGCGCTGAAGCATTCCAAGCTGGAGCGCCTGCTCGAGAAGGAAGAAACCAACCCCGACGCGCAGCTCGAATATCAGCAGCGCAACCTCATGGCCTTCGCTGCCACCGAGGAGGTTCCCTACGACAGTTCCGGCCGCATACTCATGCCCCCGATGATGCGGCGGAAGGGCGAGGTCGGCGATTTCGCCCTGTTTCTCGGTGCCGGCGAGACGTTCCAGATCTGGAACCCCGAGCTTCTGCTCAAGGACCCGCGGATTCCCGAGGATTTGAAGGATATCGCCCGCTTCCGTCTCGAAGAGCGGAGGGCGTGATGACCAGCACCGGTACAAACATGGCCCCACATGTGCCGGTGCTGGTCAACGAAGTGATCGGTGCGCTTGAAATCCGCGGCGGCGACACCGCGGTGGACGGCACTTTTGGAGCGGGCGGGTACACGCGCGCCATGCTCGCGGCGGGGGCGGGACGAGTGATCGGTTTTGATCGCGACCCCGAGGCTATCGAAGCCGGACGGTCGCTCGTCCCCAACCCCGCCCTGACGCTTGTCGAAGAGCGGTTCAGCCAGATGGACCGGGTGCTTGCCGAGCGCGGCATCGGTCAGGTCGACGCGATCGCCCTCGATATCGGCGTTTCCTCGATGCAGCTCGACAGCTCCGAGCGCGGTTTTTCGTTTCAGGCCGATGGTCCGCTCGACATGCGAATGAGCAGATCGGGCCTCACCGCCGCCGAGTTCTTGAATACGGCCGAGGAGGCCGAGATCGCCCGGGTCCTGCGCGACTATGGGGAGGAGCCGCGCGCCCGGGCGATCGCCCGCGCTATTGTTGCCGCGAGACCGGTTGAGCGGACTTCCGAGCTCGCCGCAATCGTCCGGCGCGCCGCAGGGTTCCGCAAGGGCCAAAAGGCCGATCCTTCGACCCGGACATTTCAGGCTATCCGCATCCATCTCAATGCAGAGCTCGACGAGCTCGAACAGGGGTTGGCCGCGGCCGAGCGTTCCCTTCGCCCCGGCGGACGCTTGGCCGTGGTCACGTTCCACAGTCTCGAGGACCGGATTGTAAAGCGCTTCTTCCGCGAACGCAGCGGGAGTTCGCCGGCCGGTTCGCGCCACCGTCCCTCGCTTGGAGATCCAAACGATCCGACGTTCGAGCGGGTCGCCAAGCCGGTTTCCCCGACGGAGCGCGAACTGGCGGCGAATCCACGCTCTCGATCGGCGCGACTTCGCAGCGCGGTCCGCACCTCGGCTCCAGCCCGGAAGGGAAGATTGCAATGAGCGCACGAAGTTTCGGCTCGCTCTTCATGGTCGCCAGCTGCGCCGGAGCTGCGCTCGGCTGCTACCTCGTGTCGCTCCGCGTCGCCTCGGAACGTGCGGCGCTCGAGAATGTCGAGACCAGGATCGTCTCGACTCAGGGCGAGCTTCGAATGATCCAGACCGAGATCGGAACACGCGGACGCTTGTCGCAGCTCGAGCGGTGGAACGCGGGATCCTTCGAGCTCTCAGCGCCCGCGGCGAACCAGTTCCTCGGCGGAAGCTTCGAGCTGGCCAAGCTCGTCCAGCCGGAAAAGCAGGTCAATTTCCAGGCCCCCGTGGTGCTCGCTTCCGCTCCGGCGCCGGCGCCGCAAAAGCCGCTTGAGCTGGCGCAGTCGGACGATTCAGCGACTCCGAACGCGGCGCCCTCAAATGCCTTGCTTCACGAGGCGAGCCTAAAGACCGAGACGCGCGAGGTCCCGGCAAGACCGGCCGATGCTGCTCCACAGCAGGCCGCGATGAAGTCCGCAGACAAGCCGGTTACGGCGGCGAAGCCGGCTCAATCGAAGTCCGCGGATAAGCCGGGCCTCGCGGCCGCCCAATCCAAACCGGGAAAGCCGGTCGCCAAAGGCGCCGCGCTTCGCCACTCTGATGCCTCCGCTGCGAAACAAAAGAAATCCGTGGATAAGCGGGCACTTGCCGCCTCGAAACCGATGACAAAACGGGTCGAGATTGCAAAGACCGATCCGCTTGCTCCGCTCCCGGTCAAGCACTCAGGCAAGACCAAGGACACACCTACCGGCCGATGAACGCTCCGACGCCCGCTCTCGTCGCGCCCCGGCCCGAGCGGCTCCGACTCGTCGGCCAAAGACGGCAGATGCTGGCCGTCATGCACCAGCGCCTCATGTTTGGAATGCTCGTCTATGCCGGGCTGATCGCGCTGATCGCGCTTCGAATTCTCTATCTCTCCGCTTTTGGTGATCATGCCGGCGCCAAGGAAGAACTGACCGCCTTCATTCCCGATCGCGGCGACATCCTCGACCGTGACGGCCAGCCGCTCGCTCGAACGATCGACGCCTGGTCGATCGCAGTCCATCCCGGCAAGGTCATCGGCGACAAGCTTGCGCTCGCCCAGAAGCTCGCGCAGCTGATGCCGGAACATAGCGCCGAGCAATATTTCGCGCTTCTGCGCTCCTCCAAAAGCTTCTTCTATCTTCGCCGGCGCGCCCCGCCGGACCTCGTCGAGGCAGTGAACGCGATCGGCGAACCTGGACTTGCGATCGAACGCGAGCCCGACCGTCTCTACCCGCAGACGACCCTTGCCTCACACGTCCTTGGCTTCACAGGCATCGACGGCCACGGCGGAGCGGGCGTCGAGCGCGCGTTCGACAGCGATCTTTCCGACGCGACGACGCGCGGGAAGCCGCTCGTCCTTTCCATCTCGAGCAAGATCCAGCAGGCACTCGAGGCCGAGCTCGGCGATGCGAAAGATCATTTCTCGGCGATCGGCGCGGCGGGCGTGGTCATGGACGTCCACACCGGCGAAATCCTGGCGATGACCTCGCTTCCGTCCTTCAACCCGAACGCTCCGGGGCAGGGCACGCCGGACCAGATGTTCAATCGGGCGACTCTCGGCGTGTTCGAGCTCGGCTCGACGTTCAAGCCCTTCACACTCGCCATGGCGATGGATTCGGGCGTCGTTTCCGGCCCGGGCCAGATGTACAATTGTCCCGAAGTGCTGCCCGCCTACGGCCATCTCATTCACGATACGCATCCGTTCGGTCGCCAATGCTCGGTCGCCGAGATCATGATGGAAAGCTCGAACATCGGAATGGCCCAGATCGCTGACCAGCTCGGCACCGAGCGGCAGAAGGCGTGGCTCAAGAAGATGGGCTTTCTCGACACGGTCGAGACCGAGATCAAGGAACGCGGCCATCCGCTCACTCCCGGCAAGCGCTGGGGGCCTTTCGAAACCATGACCATCGGTTTTGGGCAGGGGATCGCCGTTGCGCCGCTCCAGTTGGCCATGGGCTATGCGACACTCTTCAACGGCGGCATCTATCACCGTCCGACCATTCTTAAGGTTGGCCCCGATCACCCGCTCTCCGACGGGAAGCGCGTATTTAGCGCCGACACGAGCTACAGGATGCGCTCGCTTCTCAGGCTTGTCGTCATGAGGGGCACCGGAAGGAAAGCTGACGCTCCTGGCTACCGCATCGGCGGCAAGACCGGCACCGCCCAAAAGCTGATCGACGGCCACTATAGCAAGACGATCAACATGACGAGTTTTGCCGGTGTGTTCCCGATGGATGACCCGCGCTATGTGATCGTCGTGATGCTCGACGAACCCAAGGCAACGCCCGAGACCTACGGCTTCACGACCGCCGGGTGGAATGTGGCGCCGGTCGTTAGCCGAACCGTGAGCCGGATCGCACCGATGCTCGGTGTCGCTCCGGACATGGGTCGCGAACCGAACATGGGTGAGGTGTTGCCGTTCGTTCAGGACGCCAAGAAGCAAGATTCGAGCAAGGACTGAGCGGGGTGAGACTGCGGGACATCGCCGAGGTCGATTCCGATTCCACGGTGACCGGATTTGCGATCGATCATCGCAACGTGGAGCGGGGCAGCGTATTTGGCGCTTTCAAAGGCGCTCGCTTTAACGGTGAGGACTTTATCTCCAAGGCAGTCGAGCGCGGCGCGGTCGCGGTTGTCGCAAGGCGCGAAGCGATCGTCGAACGCGTGCCCCATCTTGCGGATCCCGAACCGCGGCGACTGTTCGCTTCACTCGCCGCCAAATTCTACGCGCCCTATCCCGAGACCATCGTTGCCGTGACGGGCACCAATGGAAAGACCTCGAGTGTCGAGATGACTCGGCAGATCTGGCGCATGTCGGGGCACCGCTCGGCCTCGATCGGAACCCTGGGGGTCACCACTTCCGATGACCAGGTGAAGACCGGGCTCACGACGCCCGACATTGTCACGTTCCTTCACAATGTCGCAGGCCTCAGGCGCCTGGGCGTCAGCCACGTCGCCTACGAGGCATCGAGCCACGGGCTTGACCAGCATCGCTGCGAAGGCGTGCCGCTGGCGGCCGCTGCATTCACCAATTTCAGCCGCGACCATCTCGACTATCATGAGACCATGGACGCCTATTTCGAAGCCAAGATGCGGCTGTTCGAAGAGCTTCTTCCGTCCGGCCGACCGGCGGTGATCTGGACCGACGATCCGAAGTCCGACGCGGTGATCGAACGGTGCCGAAGGAGCGGCCACGAAATCCTGACCGTCGGCAGAGGCGGCGAGACGATCCGCCTCCTCGAACAGGCGCCGAGCGCTCTTGGCCAGACACTGGTGCTGGAGCATTGCGGCAAGGCGCATCGCCTCGCGCTTCCGCTGATCGGCGCCTACCAGGCATCGAACGTTCTGACGGCCGCCGGGCTTGTCCTTGCAACCGGCGGGACTTGGGAATCCACCTTCTCGGCGATCCAGCGCGTCGCCCCGGTTCGCGGGCGCCTCGAGCGTGCGGTCATCAGCCGCTCAGGGGTGCCGGTCTACATCGACTATGCCCACACGCCCGACGCACTCGAGGCGGCGATCGCTGCGCTCCGCCCGCATGTCGAGGGCCGTTTGATCATCGTCTTCGGTGCCGGCGGCGACCGTGACCAGGGCAAGCGGCCCGAGATGGGGATTGTCGCTGCGCGCCTCGCCGACGTCGTGATCGTCACCGACGATAATCCGCGCACCGAGGATCCTGCACTCATCCGCTCGGCGATCATGGCAGCAGCGCAAGGCGCGACCGAAGTTCCCGGGCGCCGCGAGGCGATCACCGAGGCGATCCGGATCGCTCGTGAAGGCGACATCATTCTCGTCGCGGGCAAGGGACACGAAACCGGCCAGATTATCGGCGATCGCGTTCTTCCCTTCGATGATGCGCTGGTTGCAAGGGAGTGCGCCGCTTGAGCACGCTCTGGACTTCCGAGGAAATCGCCGCCGCGACCGGCGGCAAAGCGAGCGCCAGCTTCGAAGTGAGCGGGGTGACATTCGACAGCCGAGAAGTCGGTCCCGGCGAACTCTTCGTTGCGATGCCGGGAAGCGTGCGGGACGGGCACGAATTTCTCGATTCGGCCTTCGCGGCCGGTGCTTCAGGCGCGATCGTCTCGCGGCCAACGAGCGGCGGTCCCTATGTCCTGGTTGAGGACGTATTCAAAGCGCTCGAGGCCCTGGGCCGTGCCTCGCGCGATCGAAGCGAAGCGACCATCATCGGAGTGACCGGTTCGGTCGGTAAGACCAGCACCAAGGAAGCGCTTTATGCCGCTCTCGACCGCAACCGGCCCGGCAAGGTCCACCGCTCCGTCAAGAGCTACAACAATCATACCGGCGTTCCCCTGAGCCTCGCTCGAATGCCGCGCGACACCCAGTTCGCGGTCTTTGAAATGGGGATGAACCATGCCGGTGAGATCCGCTCTTTGACAAGGCAGGTCCGGCCCAATGTCGCGATCATCACCGCGATTGCCCCCGCGCATATCGAAAATCTCGGCTCCGAGGAGGCAATCGCCGATGCCAAGGGCGAGATTCTCGAGGGACTGGAGCCGGACGGCGTCGCCATCCTTCCGAACGATACGGCGCACAGGGACCGGCTCGTCAGGGCCGCGAGGCGGCATGCCGACCGGATCATTACCTTTGGCACCGGAGATGCCGATGTTCATGCCATTCATGCGGTCAGCGCCGAGACTGGCGGAAGCCTCATCAGCGCCGCGCTTCTCGAGCGCGAGCTGACCTTCACCATCTCCCAGCGCGGCGAGCATTGGGTCTCGAACGCTCTTGCGGTTCTCGCGGCGGTGGAAGCGGTCGGCGAGGATGTCGCAGTGGCGGCGCTTGCGCTTGCCGACCTCGGCGGCCTCAAGGGCCGCGGCGAGCGCCACAAGCTTGAGATTGACGGCGGTGAATTGCTCCTGATCGACGAGAGCTACAACGCCAATCCCGCGTCGATGGCTGCGACGTTGAAGAGCCTTGGAGCCGAACGCGAAGCGAAGCGGCGGATCGCCGTGCTTGGACCCATGCGCGAGCTTGGCGAACATAGTGCCGAACTTCACGCGGCGCTTGCGCCGGCGGTCCTCGATGCCGAAGTCGACCGCCTGATCCTGATCGGTGACGAGATGCGGCCGCTTGCGGAGAAGGTCGTCGGAACGATCTCGTTCGACATCGTCAGCGATGTCGAAGAGGCGACCACGTCTTTGATGAAGTTGGTTCGCCCGGGCGACGCGGTGCTTATCAAGGCCTCCAACTCGGTCGGGCTTGCAAAGCTCGTGGAGCGGATGGTGAAGGGGATGCCATGCTCTACCTGATCGCCGAAAAGCTCGGCTTTCCGGGCGTCCTCAACCTCATCCGCTACATCAGCTTCAGGGCGGGCGCGGCGAGCGCGACGGCACTCCTCATCGGGCTTCTTCTCGGTCCCAAGTTCATCAGCTGGCTGAGGGCAAAGCAGGGAAAGGGACAGCCGATCCGATCGGACGGCCCGCAGAGCCACCTCGCCAAGCGCGGAACTCCGACGATGGGCGGTCTCCTCATCCTGATCTCGCTTTCGATCTCGGTTCTCTTGTGGATGAACCTAACAAACATCTACGTCTGGGCGTGCCTGCTGGTGACCGCCGGCTTCGGCTTGATCGGCTGGCTGGATGACTATGACAAGGTGAAGAAGGCCCACCACGCCGGGCTTCCCGGAAAGGCTCGGCTGGCCCTCGAATTTCTCATCGCCGGCGTCGCCACCTGGCTGATGGTCAGAACCGGGGGCACCGGGCTCCATCTTCCGTTCGTGAAGGAAACGGTGGTGGACCTGGGCTGGTTCTACATCGTCTTTGGAGCGTTCGTGATCGTTGCCTTCGGCAATGCGGTGAACCTCACCGACGGACTTGATGGCCTCGCAACGATGCCGGTGATCATTGCAAGCCTCGCCTTCCTCCTCATCTCCTATCTCGTCGGCAACGCAAAATTCGCAGCTTACCTTGGGATCCCCCACGTCAATGGTGCCGACGACCTCACGATCCTGCTGATGGCGATCGTCGGCGCCTGCCTTGCTTTCCTGTGGTTCAACGCACCGCCGGCGGCCGTTTTCATGGGCGACACCGGAAGCCTCGCTCTTGGAGGAGCGCTCGGCGCGATTTCCGTCGCGACCCATCACGAATTCGTGCTGGCGATGGTCGGCGGCCTCTTCGTTGTCGAAGCCCTCTCCGTGGTCATCCAGGTCGCCGTCTACAAGCGCACCGGAAAACGGGTCTTTTTGATGGCTCCGATCCATCATCATTTCGAGCATCTCGGATGGTCGGAGCCGACAGTCGTGATCCGCTTTTGGATCATCAGCTTCGTGCTCGCGCTTGCGGGCCTTGCGACGCTGAAACTGAGGTGATCACGGCCACAGCCTTCGCGGGCAAGCATTATGCGCTTTATGGTCTCGCCCGATCGGGGCTCGCGACCGCCGAAGCACTCCTCGCAAGCGGAGCGCGTGTGACGGCATGGGACGCAAGGGCGGAGGCGAGGGCAGCTGTGCCCAAGGGCGCGAAGATTGCCAACCTCGACGAAGCCGATCTCTCGGCGTTCGACAGTCTCGTCGTGACCCCGGGCCTCCCGCTCAACCGTCACCCGATCGCCGATCGAGCCCGCGAGGCGCAGCTCGAGATCATCGGTGACATCGAGCTATTCGCGCGCGCTCGCCCCGAGCTGCCTCCCCACAAGGTCGTCGGGATCACCGGCACCAACGGAAAATCGACGACGACCGCGCTCGTCCACCACATCCTCGAGACCGCCGGTGTGCCAACGACGATGGCAGGCAATATCGGCCTTCCGATCCTTGCCCAGAACCCGCTCTTGCCCGGCGGGGTCTATGTGCTTGAGCTGTCGAGCTACCAGATCGATTTGACCCAGAGCCTCGACTGCGATGTCGCGGTTCTGCTCAACATCACGCCCGACCATCTCGACCGTTACGAGAGCTTCGAGGCCTATTCGGAATCGAAGATGCGACTGTTCCAGATGCAGTCGGCAGACCATCTTTCATTGCAGGGAGGAAGCAGTCCTCCCGGATTCCTGGATGAGACCGAGCCTTCTGAAAATTGGATCGCCTACATCGATGACGTTTGCGTCACGGGCCAGGAGACGTGGCCAGCGCTCCAGGGTCCCCACAATCTTCAAAACGTGAAGGCCGCCTCGGCGATTTGCGTTGCCCTCGATATACCGGCGAAATTCATTTTGGAGGGCGAACGCACCTATTCGGGCCTGTCGCACCGAATGGAGAGGATCCGCGAAAAGGACGGCATCCTCTTCGTCAACGACAGCAAGGCAACCAACCCGACCGCGACCGCGCCTGCGCTGGCGTCCTTCGAACGGATTCGTTGGATCTGCGGTGGGCTCGCCAAAACCGACAATCTCGACGAATGCGCCCCTCACTTCGATCATGTGCGCAAGGCCTATACCATTGGCGAAGCGAGCGAATTGTTCGCTAGCCTCTTGTCGCCGCACATGGACGTGGCAGAGTGTGAAACGCTCGAGAGAGCGGTTGGAGAGGCAGCGGCCGAGGCGGCGAGCGGGGACACGGTGCTCCTTTCGCCGGCCTGCGCGAGCTTCGACCAATTCCGCGACTTCGAGGAGCGGGGGAACCAGTTCCGGGCGCTGGTGGAGGGATTATGATCGGGAGCATTCCAGGCAAGATCAAAGAGAAAGCGGCGCTGATCGATCCCAGCCATTACGGCCGTTCGGACACGAGCCCGATCGGCCGCTGGTTCTGGGAGATCGACAAGGTTCTCCTTCTTTTGATCACGGTTTTGGTCGCGATCGGCCTGATCGCGGTCGCGGCCGCATCGCCTGCCGCTGCCGATCGCTACTCGGGCGGCAATGTCCGCTTCTCGGAACTCTATTATTTCTGGCGCCAGCTCGCCTGGATCGCAATCGGCATTCCGGTGATGATCGGAGTCTCGATGATGCCCAAGGAGCGGGCTCGCAGGCTGTGCCTGTTCGGAGCCGCCTTTTTCTTCGTTCTCCTCATATTCGTGCCCGTGCTCGGACCCGAGGTGAACGGCGCCAAGCGATGGATCAATTTCGGCCTCGGCCAGGTCCAGCCCTCCGAATTCCTGAAACCCTTCTTCGTCGTTTCGATGGCGTGGCTTTTGAGCCTCAAGGAGGCCGACAAGTCGCTTCCTGTCTACCCAATATCGGCGCTCATCGTCGGGAGCATTGCCTATCTCTTGATGAAGCAGCCCGATTTTGGAAGCACGATCATTTTTTGTGCCGTTTGGGTCGCCATGCTCGCTCTTGCGGGAGTGTCGCTTCGAATGCTCGCGATCATTGGAGTCGCCGGAATTGTCGGCGTCATCCTGGCCTATTTCTTCTACGATGTGGCAACTCAGCGGATCGATGAATTCCTGTTTGGCACCGGCGACAATTTCCAGGTTCAAAATGCGATGCGGACTCTGACCGCCGGCGGCCTGTTCGGAATGGGTCCAGGCGGGGGCACCCGCAAGTTCGGCCTTCCTGAACCTCACACCGACTATATCTTCTCGGTCGTCGGCGAGGAGTTCGGACTGATCGCCTGCCTTGCGATCGCTCTTCTCTATCTCGGGATCGTCGCGCGCGTTCTCATAAAGCTGCTCGACGAGGAATCGCCGTTCGCGATTCTGGCTGCGGCGGGGCTGGTTATCGAGTTCGGGCTGCAGGCCCTGATCAACATGATGGTCAACGTCCAGCTCGCCCCGTCCAAGGGCATGACGCTTCCGTTCATCAGTTATGGCGGAAGCTCGATGCTGGCTCTCTCGATCGGCATGGGCTTGCTTCTCGCCTTCACGCGCCGGAACCCCTATCTCACGCGTTCACCCTATGTCGTGAAGTGGAGCGGGGAGTCGCTACCGGCATGAACTTCGTCCTGGCGGCTGGAGGAACCGGCGGCCACATGATCCCGGCGCATGCGCTGGCCGCGGAGCTGAAGGGCCGTGGCCACGGCGTGCTTCTCATCACCGACGAGCGCGGATCGCGCTTTCCCGGATTGTTCGAGGACGTTCCCGTGCATATCCTCCCGGCCGGCCGCCTGGGCGGCGGCCCAATCGGATGGCTAAAGGCAATGGGCGCTGTGGTGAAGGGCCGCGGCCAAGCCAAGCGCCTCTACCGCGAGCATACGCCCGATGCCGTGGTGGGCTTTGGGGGCTATCCTGCCTTTCCCTCGCTCCTCGCCGCGAGCTCGATGAAGATCCCAACCGTGCTCCACGAGCAAAATGCGGTGCTTGGGCGCGTGAACCGGCTCCTTGCGGGCGAGACTGAAGCGATCGGGACCGCCTACGACCAGGTCGATCGCCTGAAGCCAAAATATGCCGAAAAGACCGTGCTCATTGGAAATCCGGTTCGTTCGGAGATCGCACGGCTTGGCGAACTGCCTTTTCCGCCCTTCGATGAAGTGGCTCCCCTGAAGATTCTGGTGACTGGCGGGAGCCAGGGGGCGAGCATCCTCAGCGACGTCGTTCCCAAGGGCCTGGGGCTTCTCGACCCGTCGCTTCGGCGGCGTCTTCAGGTGGTGCAGCAATGCCGACCGGAGGATATCGAGCGAGTCCGAAGTCAATATGCCGAGCTCCAGATTCCCGCCGAGCTCATGACCTACATCGAGGACATGCCCGAAAAGCTTGCCGACGCGCATCTCGTGATCGGACGGGCCGGAGCATCGACGATTGCCGAGCTGACTGCAGCGGGGCGCCCGGCCATCCTCGTGCCGTTCGCTGCCGCAACCGACGATCACCAGAGCGCAAATTCCCGCGAGATGGTCAAGGCAGGGGGCGCAAGGGCAATCCAGGAAATTGCCTTCACGCCCGACGTCCTCGCCCGCCAGATCGAAGCCCTCGCATTGGACCCGGTGGCCCTTTCCAACGCTGCTGCGCGCGCCCTTTCGGTCGGCCGGCCGCACGCCGCCCGCGACCTTGCCGATCTTGTCGAGCGCATCGCCAACAAGCTCTCGCCGCTGGCCGTTGGTCCAACGCTCAGCCCGCGCCGCCGAATGGTCGCGCCCGCCGGGGGTGTGCCGGCATGATGAAAGCGCTTGGGACCGACATCGGTACCATCCATTTCGTCGGAATCGGCGGGATCGGAATGTCCGGCATTGCCGAGGTGATGCACCAGCTGGGCTACAAGGTGCAGGGTTCCGATCTTTCGGATTCCTACGTCGTTGAGAAGCTTCGAAAGGAAGGCATTCCAGTCAGCATCGGCCATTCGGCCGACAATCTTGGCGATGCCGCGGTTGTCGTCTGCTCGACGGCGATCAAGGAGAGCAATCCCGAAATCCAGGCCGCGGCGGAGCGGCGCCTTCCGCGCGTCCGAAGGGCCGAAATGCTCGCCGAGCTGATGCGCATGCAAAAGACGGTCGCCGTCGCCGGGACCCATGGCAAGACGACGACGACATCGATGATCGCGGCGCTTCTCGATAGCGGCGGCCTCGATCCGACCGTGATCAATGGCGGGATCATCAATAGCTATGGTTCGAACGCACGGCTTGGCAAAAGCGACTGGTGGGTGATCGAGGCGGACGAGAGCGACGGAAGCTTTCTTCGGCTCGACGGGACGATCGCGGTCGTTACCAACATCGATCCCGAACATCTCGAACATTATGGAAGCTTCGATGCGGTAAAGGACGCCTTCGTCGAGTTCGTCGAAAACGTGCCTTTCTACGGTCTTGCAGTCCTTTGCGTCGACCATCCGGAGGTCCAGAACATCCTCGGGAGGATCCGCGACCGGCGGATCGTCACTTATGGCTTTTCAGCGCTAGCGGACGTTCGCGCCGACAATGTCACGCCGGTCTCGGGCGGGAGCCGTTTCGACGCGGTCGTTTTGGAGCGCGAGGGCGAGCGACGAACCATCGAGGGCGTCCATGTCCCAATCCCAGGGCGCCACAATGTCCAGAACGCGCTCGCGGCGATTGCCGTCGCTCTCGAGCTCGGGATCTCCGACACGGACATTTTGCGAGCCTTTGAGCGGTTCGACGGCGTCAAGCGCCGTTTCACCCGAATAGGAGTCGCCGACGGAGCGATCATCATCGACGATTACGCCCACCATCCAACCGAAATCCGGGCGGTTCTCGCTGCTGCCCGCGAGGGCGCCGAGGGACGGGTGATCGCGGTCGTCCAGCCGCACCGCTACACGAGGCTCCAGTCCTTGATGGACGAGTTCCAGAGCGCCTTCAACGATGCCGACGTCGTCTTCGTGGCTCCGGTTTACCCAGCGGGTGAAGAGCCGATCGAGGGCGTCGATGCAAACGCCCTTGCGGATGGGCTGCGCGCCCATGGACATCGAATGGTCCGTTCGGTCAGCGACCTTGGCGATCTTTCCTGCGCGCTTCGCGATCTTGCGGCCGAGGGCGACATGATCATCTGCATGGGCGCTGGCGACATCACCAAATGGGCGTCCGCGTTGCCGGACGGGATCGGCGAGGCGAGGGCCAAGAAGTGAGCATTGTCGCCGCCATGCCGAAGGTCGAGGGGAAGCTGACTGCGAATGCGCCTCTGGCGCCGCTCGTCTGGTTCAAGAGCGGCGGCAATGCCGAGTGGCTGTTCGAACCCAAGGACGAAGCCGACCTTACCCAATTCCTTCGCGAACTCGATCCGGACATTCCGGTGATGGCGCTTGGACTTGGGTCCAATCTCATCGTTCGCGATGCCGGAGTTCGAGGCGTCGTCGTCCGGCTCGGCAAGGCCTTCGCAAAAATCGAGCGGATCGACGAGACCACTCTTCGCTGCGGCGGCGGAGCCAGCGGAATCCTCGTCTCCTCGACCGCGCGCGATCATGGCATCGCAGGCCTCGAGTTCCTTCGCGGGATCCCGGGGACGGTCGGCGGCTTCGTTCGAATGAATGGGGGAGCCTACGGCCGCGAGGTGAGCGACATTCTCGTCTCGGCGAGGCTTGTATTGCGCTCGGGCGAGGTCACGGAATGGCCGCTCGAAAGATTTGGCTATTCCTATCGCCGAAGCGACGTTCCGAACGGAGCGATCGTCATCGAAGCAATTTTTCGCGGGGTCCCGGGCGATCCCGAAGCGATCGGCGCCGAGATGGACGTCATCGCCCGGGCACGCGAGGAATCGCAGCCTCTTCGAAGCCGGACCGGCGGTTCGACCTTCAAGAATCCGTCCGGACACAAGGCTTGGGCTCTGATCGACGCCGCGGGCTGCCGCGGGCTCACGATGGGCGCAGCTCAAGTCTCGGAAAAACATTGCAATTTCCTCCTCAATCTCGGTAGCGCAACAAGCGCCGAAATCGAGGCGCTGGGCGAGGAAGTCCGCCGCCGGGTCGAGGCGAAAACCCACATCCTCCTGGAATGGGAAATCCAGCGAGTCGGCGGATCATGAACAGGGGTCTCAAAATCATCGTTCTCATGGGCGGCTGGTCGAAAGAGCGCGACGTCTCGCTCACAAGCGGGGCCGGGATCGCCGCCGCTCTGCGCGAGCGGGGCTGGTCCAATGTGACCGAGCTCGACATGGAGCGTGATGTCGCCGTGCGTCTTGCCGAGCTGAAGCCGGACGTCGTCTTCAATGCGCTTCACGGAACGCCGGGGGAAGACGGCACGGTCCAGGGCATGATGGACCTCATGGGCCTTAGGTATACGCACAGCGGCCTCGAGACCTCGGTCATCGCCATCGACAAGGAGCTGACCAAGATGGTCCTCGTTCCGCACGGCATCCGGATGCCGGACGGCCGGATCATCGAGAGCGAGAGCATTCACAACGGGGACCCGATGCCGCGGCCCTTCGTCTTGAAGCCCGTCAACGAAGGCTCCTCGGTTGGAGTTGCGATCGTCACTTCGGACGGCAATTACGGCAATCCGATCGGCCGCGATGTCCCGGGACCCTGGCACGAGTTCGAGGAGCTTCTCGCCGAGCCGTTCATCAAGGGACGCGAACTGACCGTCGCGGTCCTCAATGACGAGCCTCTGGCGGTGACCGAGCTCAAGCCGAAAGCCGGTTTTTATGATTATGCCGCCAAATATACTGACGGCCTCACGGTTCACGAATGCCCGGCAAGAGTCCCCGAGGCTATTGCTCGCTCGATGATGGACATGGCTGCAAAAGCGCACCAGCTGCTCGGCTGCAAGGGCGCGTCGCGCTCAGACTTCCGCTGGGATGACGAACAGGGCGAAGCCGGGATCTATCTTCTGGAGGTGAACACTCAGCCCGGAATGACTCCGCTCAGCCTTGTTCCGGAGCAGGCGAAGCTCAGGGGCATCAGTTATGGCGAACTCGTCGAACGGCTGATCGAAGAGGCGGTCCGGTGAGCGCCGCGCATGTCCGCCGCGGCGCTTCCGGACGGACGAAGTCGCGCAAGAGCGCAAGGGTCGCGGTTCCCAAGAAGATCGCCAAGCGCCTGCCGGTTAACCAGGCGCGGGCGAACAAGCTCGCCGGACTGGTCTTCGCCGCCTTCATGCTGGCGATCGGAGTCGTCGTCCTGCTTGCGCTTGATATTCCCTCGAGGACCGAGCGCGCAGCAGCGGCTGCCGTCGCCCATGCGGGGTTCACCGTCAGCGGATACCAAATTGTCGGTCTTGCCCACATGAACCGCGCGGCGGTCGATGATGTCGTTACCGACGAGCTTCACCGAGCCGCCGCCGAATCCGGTTCCGACAGGGCTCCGCAGGCGCTGGTCGATGCCGGCGCGATCCGTCATCGACTTCTCCAGTTCGGCTGGGTCAAGGACGCGCGCGTCCTCCGGCGGCTGCCGGACACGCTTGTCATCGACATCGTCGAGCGAAAGCCCGCCGCCTTGTGGCAGAGCCAGGGCCAGCTCGCTCTGATCGACTCCGAAGGGGTGGTTCTCGATCGGGTTCCGGTCGACAAGATGCCCGACCTTCCACTCCTGATTGGGCCAGGCGCCAATATTCAGGAGGAGGAACTTGCCGGCCTGATGGCCGACGTTCCGACGCTCAAACCTCAGCTCGCGTCGGCGACCTGGGTCGGCGGTCGCCGCTGGGATCTCAATTTCCAGTCCGGCGAGACGGTCGCTCTTCCCGAAGGCCACGATGCTGCAAGAGCCGCTCTCGACAAGTTCGCCAAGGCCGACAAGCAGAGCGGACTTTTGGGCCGCGGGCTCGTACGCTTCGACCTTCGCGTTCCTGGCCAGATGATCGTACGTCTGCCGCACGCTGTCGAGCCGGCTAAGCCGGCACCGCCGCAACAGGGTTAGAAAAGATGGCCCAACCGGCAGAACAGGACCTCATCGCCGCGCTCGATATCGGCTCATCCAAGGTGAGCGCGATGATTGCCCGAATCGACAAGGAGGGAAGGCCGACAGTTCTCGGCACCGGCCAGCGCGAGAGCCGCGGGGTCAAGCGCGGCTACATCACCGATATGGGCGCAAGCGAGTTCGCGGTGCGCGAGGCGGTCGAGCTTGCCGAGCGCATGTCGGGAGTGACGGTCGAGGATGTTTGGGCAAGTTACGGCGCGCCCGGACTCGTCAGCGATATCGCCAATGTCGAGGTCGAGCTCGGCGGTCACGCGGTCGAGCAGGCCGATGTCGACGAGCTTCTCGATGCCGGCAAGCGGGCGATCGACCGGAATGGGCAGGTGGTTCTGCATGCCCATCCTGCGCTCTACACGATCGATCGGGCGCAGGGCGTCCAGCAGCCGATCGGGCTTCACGCCAGTCGTCTCGGGGTCGATATTCATGTGATCGCCGCCGATCCATCGCCGCTTCGAAACATCGATACGGTGATCCGTCAGGCCCACCTCGGAGTGAAGGCGATCGTCGGCTCGCCGATTGCGGCGGCTCTCGCCTGTCTTAGTGACGAGGAGCGTGAGCTCGGAGTGGCGCTGGTCGAAATGGGCGCGGAAGTCACCAATGTCTCGGTCCATTATGGCGGAATGCTGGTTGGCCTGCGTTCCATCCAATTGGGGGCGAAGGACATCACCAACGACATCGCCTGCGCCTTTGCGGTCCAGCGCCGCGACGCCGAGCGGCTCAAATGCTTCTACGGGTCGGCAATGACCAGCCCGCGCGACAATCACGAGATGATCGAGGCGACTCAGATCGGGGCCGAGGCCGGCTCGGAGCCGATGAAGATCACTCGCGCACAGCTGATGATGGTCATTCGCCAGCGGATCGAAGAGCTGACCAACGAAGTGGAGGCGGCGCTCAAGGGTCTGGGATTTACTGGACCGGTGGGTCGCCAGGTCGTCCTCACCGGCGGGGGAGCCGAGCTCAAGAATGTCGCCGACTATATGCAAGGCGTCCTGGGACGCGCTGTCCGCCTCGGCCGGCCAAAGCAGATCACTGGCCTACCCGACGCGCACAGCGGTCCCGCATTCTCGACGCTCGTCGGTCTCGCACTGCTCGCGGCCAGGGGCCGCGGTGACATTCGCGACATCGGCCCGATTGCGCGTGCCCGCCCGCCAAAGGGCGTCGTCGGCCGCTTCATCGCGGCAATGAAGGGTGGCTATTAGTCCAGGTTCGGGGGGATTGAGATGGCGTCGACTGGGGTTGGCCCAACGGGTCGTTCGGCATCCGCGCTGGTCGCCCTTCTCGGCGTCGCCGTCTTCTTCAACTATGTCGACAGGGGCGCGATCGGCATTGCAGCGCCGCTGATGACCGCCGAGCTCAAGCTCAGGCCCGAGGCATTCGGAATCATCGTTTCGGCCTTCTTCTGGGTCTATGCGCCCGTTCAACTGTTCGTCGGCTGGCTCGTCGATCGCTTCAACGTCTATCGGCTGATGGCGGCTGGAGTCCTTTTGTGGGCGGCCGGGACTCTGCTTACCGGCTTTGCCGCTGGCTTCACGTCGCTTCTGCTGCTTCGGGTCCTGCTCGGAATTGGAGAAACGATCGCCTTTCCCGGCGGATCGAAAATCATCACCAGCCATGTGCCGGCCGATCGCCGCGGGATGGCGAACTCCGTGCTTGCCCTCGGGATCGCTCTCGGGCCTGCCGCGGGAACGCTCGGAGGCGGTCTGATCCTCGCCTCCTTCGGCTGGCGAGCGATCTTCTTCGCATTCGGGATCGTCACACTGCTGTGGCTGGCGCCCTGGTTTTTTGCAGTTCCCAGGAGCGAGGGAAATCGTGCGGCCGAGGGACGCCGGGTTCCAATCCGGGCGCTCATCGGCAAATGGCCACTTTGGGCAATGTCGATCGCCCACGCCGCAAGCAATTACGTCTTCTATTTCCTCCTGAGCTGGCTGCCCTTGTTCCTCACCAAGTCGCGGGGCCTGACAATCCGCGAGATGACGTTCATCGCGACGCTCGGATACGCGGTTCAGGCCATCGCTGCACTGACCTTCGGATATGTTTCCGACCGGTGGACGAGGGCGGGCCATTCCGAAGCCGGCGTGAGGCGCTGGATGATGTTCGCGGGCCAGCTTCTTGCGGCGTGTTCAGTGCTCGGGATCGCCTACGCGCACGACCAGGCAGTCATTGCTCTGTTACTTTGCCTCGCCGGGATCGCAACTGGAGCTCTGTCGCTCAACACCTATGCCGTCGCGCAGATGTTCGCGGGACCGCGCGCCACCGGGACTTGGGTCGGGGTTCAAAATGCGATCGGCAATCTGTCGGGAATTTTCGGACCGATCCTCACCGGCTTCATCGTCGAGGACGCCGGTTACAATACGGCATTCGTGATCACTGCAATCGTCGCTGGAGGAGGGGCTCTGTGGTGGGTCTGGGGCGTTCCGAAGATCATTGAAGTCGAACTCGACTGATTGGGCACAGGAGCGCTGGATAGCTTCTGACCAGCCGTCTATGATCTCGTCATGCTAACCGAAGATCTCCTCCAGGACGCTCGCGGCATCGCCGACAGAATCACGGCTCTGAGGCGCGCCATCCATGCCGAGCCCGAGCTCGGGCTTGAGACTCCCAAGACTCTGGCGAAGGTTCGCGCCGAACTTTCCGATCTTCCGCTCGAATGGCGCATGGGCTCCTCATGCACGGGCGCGGTCGCAATTCTCAATTCGGGCAAGGAGGGCCGAAGCGTCCTTCTTCGCGGCGATATGGACGCGCTGCCGATGAACGAGGAAACGGGTCTCCCGTTTGCCTCGACCGTCTCGGGCCGAATGCATGCCTGTGGGCACGATACGCACACCGCGATGCTTGCCGGAGCTGCGCGCATTCTCGCCGCCCGCTCCGAAGCGCTGGCGGGCGAAGTGCGCTTCATGTTCCAGCCGGGAGAGGAAGGTTATCACGGCGCTCGCTTCATGATCGATGACGGGCTGCTCGATCCGCTTCCCCAAGCCGCCTTCGCCCTTCACATCATGCCCAACGCGCCGCACGGAACGATCGGAGGCAGGGTTGGCACATTACTCGCCTCGGCCGACATGCTCGAGATCGCGGTCGAGGGTCGCGGCGGCCATGCCTCGATGCCGCACGATACGCGCGATCCGGTCCCCGTCGCTTGCGAGATCGTGATGGCGCTCCAGGCGATGGTCACCCGGCGCTTTAACGCTCACGAAGCGACGATCGTCACGATCACCCAGATGGAAGCCGCGAGCGCGCACAACGTCATTCCCGATCGCGTTGTCCTTAAAGGAACGATCCGCACTCTCACTCCCGAGAGGCGGAAGGAGGTCTGGAATGCTGTCCGGACCCTTGCTGAAAATATCGCTCAGGCGCACGAGTGCGACGCCGATGTGGAGGTCACCCAGGGATTTCCGCCAACCGTCAATGATGCGCGCGCGGTGGCGCTCGCCGAAGCGGTGGCAAAGTCGCTTCCGCACGGCGAATATCTCAATATGCAGTCGCCAATCATGGGGGCCGAGGATTTCTCCTACGTTCTTGAAAAAGTGCCCGGGATGATGGCCTTCCTGGGAGTGGCCGAATCGGGCTCGGACTGGCGGCAATGCTGCTCCATTCATTCGAGCCACATGATGGTCGATGAAACTGTGCTCCCGCGCGGAGCTGCATTTCTTGCCGGTTGTGCGAACCGGTTTCTCGAACACGGTTGGGGCTGAGCTGGTCGATGGAAAGCGATTCCGTAAGGGCAATGGGCGAAAGCACGCTCGTCGATCTCTGGATCGAGGGTAAGTTTCGGGCGATCACCATCTCGCGCCAGGCGATCGAGACTTATCTCCAGCTCGCCCCTGGAGATGCCGCCTCGATGAGCGAAAACGATCGGCGCGAATTCGTGCGTCTGCACCTCGGCCTGGTCGTTAGAGCGGCGACCGCGCTGCTTCACGCCAAGCCGAGCGCAGAGACGATTGTCATCGAAGCGGGCCAGCTGGGCGGCAAACCCCAGGACTCCGCCGGAGAGCAGCGCAGCACCGGAGATCGGCGCAAGGCCGACAGGCGCAAAGTGAACCTCGGGCCGCCCGGAGGGGTCGAGCGGCGGGGTCGCTAGCTCGGCTGGGTCGAAAGGTGGCGGATCCAATCAAGACCGAGAGCCGGAGAAAGGCCCTGGTCGGCCAAGAGCGGCAGGGCGCTGTGGTTCGCCTGACGATCTCCAATCCGCCCGCCAACGTCCTTTCGCTCGATCTTATTCAATCGCTTCAGGAGCGGCTCGACGAGGCGAGGGACGATGAGAACGTCCGAGTTATCATCCTTGCGGCAGCAGGAGCGCTCTTTTCGGCCGGCCATGATCTTAAGGAAATGACCTCCCGTAGGGCTGATCCTGACGGCGGCAGAAGCTATTTCGAACGGGTGTTCGCGCTCTGCTCGGAGCTCATGCAGTCGATCGTCCGGCTTCCCAAACCGGTCATCGCCGAAATCGACGGGATTGCGACCGCCGCCGGTTGTCAGCTGGTCGCAACCTGCGACCTCGCGATTGCGTCGGATCGATCGAAATTCGGAGTGAACGGGATCGATGTTGGTCTTTTTTGCTCGACCCCGGCGGTGGCACTCACCCGCAACATCGGCACCAAGCGCGCCATGCAGATGCTTCTGACGGGCGGGATGATCGATGCCGAGACCGCGCTCGAATTCGGGTTGGTGAACCGGATTGTTGCGAAAGAAGCGCTGACGAAGGTCGTGAACGAATGCGCCAGAATCATCTCGGCCAAGTCTCCGGTTGCGCTGAGGCTTGGAAAGGCGGCGGTCTACGAACAGTCAGGACTGGACCTCGAGCACGCCTATCAGCATGCGTCGCGTGTGATGGTCGAGAACATGCTCGCCGCCGATGCGAAGGAAGGGATCGCAGCCTTTTTCGAGAAGCGTCCGCCGATCTGGCGCGCGAACTGAAGCCTATTTGCCCGAGGCGCACGCCGCTCAAGGAAGCGGGCGCCCCGGAGCAACGCTTTTAGACGATCAGTTTGGAATCTGGTTGGAACAGGCGACGTCGTACTGCGAAACGCTCGCGCTGTTGCGCGAATTTTGCGGCTGTGACCCGGCGTATTTCGAGCCGGAATTGGTGTTGTTAAAGTCGAACGGAGAGCCGCCGCCCGGATCGCTTCCCGAGTTGCCCGGGGTTGCGCCCGTGCCGCTCGCGATCAGATCCTGGCAGGTCTGGTCGGGCTGACCATAAGCGTTGCCGCTGTTCATGTGGTTATAGCCAGCACCGTTATATTGACCGTTGCCGGGTGCGGATTGGGCCGCTGCAAGCGTTGGGCTGAGCGCCATCGCAGCGACGCCAAGCACTAAGGTTGTGGCTTTCATGGGGGGAAGCTCCTTTCCTCAACTCATTTGGGCGCACGATCGCAAGCGACCCCTCCATGCAGCAAACAGTCGCGCGAATGTCCGTGTCTTCGACGAGGCCGTGGGTTCATTGATCCGTCGACGAGATCGAACCGGTCGCCGCTTATGGGCTTATCAGCGGGAAAATATTGGAGGTTCCGCTCGGTCTTCGGTTCGAGCTGAAGGTGCGCGGATCAGTTGTCGGGGCTGTAGAGCCGCTCGAAGATCTCAGGTTTGCAGGGATAATTCTCGCCGGCAACCCCGGTGATGATCCAGTCTCCAGGTTGGACGTTGAGCCGACCTTCGGGGGTATCGATATAGCCGTGGGTGTCGCCGGAGCTTTCTGAATGGACAGCCGGATGATCTCCATTCTTGAACCACTGCACGGCCTCTACGACCAGCTGCTTCTTGAGATATCGAGCCATCGTCACGCATCGTGACGTGTTCGTCGCGCGTCTGCAATGGGTGAGCGAGCGATCTTTGTCAGGGACCCTGGCGACCTTCGCGCCTCGCCAGTGCGTCTCCAAGCCGACAAAGTGAGTCTTTGGGGCGACACTCTTCCCCACTTTTTTTGCTTACGTTAACTTTTCTGCTTGGCATGAGACTCGCAATGATTCATGGATTCCTCGTGGAGGCTCAACGCGTTGCCGCATTGGGGGGATATTAGATCATGAGCATCGATTTCATCCGGCCAGAGGTTGACGAACTTCGTCCGCGGATCAGCGTGATCGGCGTCGGCGGGGCAGGCGGCAACGCAATCGCGAACATGATGCGGGCCGATGTCCAGGGCGTCGATTTCATCGTCGCCAACACCGACGCGCAGGCGCTCAACAACTCTACCGCCGATCGCCGGATCCAGCTCGGTCTCAAGATCACCCAGGGGCTCGGCGCCGGATCGCGGCCCGAAATTGGGCGCGCCGCTGCCGAGGAAACTCTCGACGAACTCATCCAGTCGCTCGAGGGCGCGCACATGTGCTTCATCGCCGCCGGGATGGGCGGAGGGACTGGCACCGGCGCCGCGCCGGTGATTGCCAAGGCTGCTCGTGACCGGGGGATCCTCACCGTCGGCGTCGTCACCAAGCCGTTCGCCTTCGAAGGCGCTCGCCGCTCGCGTTCGGCCGATACCGGCATTCAGGAACTCCAGCAGCACGTCGATACGCTGATTGTCATTCCCAACCAGAACCTGTTCCGCCTCGCGAACTCGGAGACGACGTTCAAGCAGGCGTTCGAAATGGCCGACGAAGTGCTTCAGCAAGGCGTTCGCGGAATTACCGACCTCATGGTCATGCCCGGGCTCATCAACCTCGATTTTGCAGACGTTCGTTCGGTGATGAGCGAGATGGGCAAGGCGATGATGGGAACCGGCGAGGCAGACGGTGACAATCGCGCAATCGAAGCTGCCGAAAAGGCGATTTCCAACCCGCTTCTCGACGGCGTCTCGATGAAGGGCGCAAAGGGCGTCATCATCTCGATCACGGGCGGCGAGGATATGCGCCTGATGGAGGTTGACGAGGCCGCGAGCCACATCAAGGAGCTGGTCGATCCCGACGCGAACATCATCTGGGGTTCGGCGTTCAACAATGACCTCGGCGGCAAGATCCGGGTTTCGGTTGTTGCAACCGGCATTGAGGCCGATGCGATCGCCCATCCGACCCCGGCGAAGGTTTTCAGTTTCCCGGCGCGCCAGGCTGCTCCAGCGGCTCTGTCCGAAGCGAGTGCTCCAACCGCGGAGGAAATGCGCGAGGTCGATCTTAGCGCGGGCGAAAGCGATGGCGACGAGGAGCTCCTGCTCGGCGCTGACGACATACTGACGAGCCCGGTCGGCACTCCGCCGATCGCGCCGCCCCAGGATGAGGACGACACGGCTCAGCCGACCGCCAGTGGCGGAACGTTGTTCGAGCGCATGTCGAATATCGCTCGCGGCGCGCCCAAGGCCCAAATCGATGAAGAGGATCCTGCCTATCGGCGCGAGCCGATCGACATTCCGCGATTCCTCAACCGGCAAAACAACCAGTAATTCGCTCAAGGACGGACTGAGCAGGGGCAGTCTCTTCGATGGGACTGCCCTTTTCGTTATCTACGAGGTTAATCGGTCACGTTTTGCCGCACCTCACCGCCTTCATCGCACGGCTCAGCGTAACCGCTCTAGGCAGAAAGCGTCTGGTAAGATTCTGTCCCTCACTGGGAGGGTCGATGCGGGGATTTGCACGTATTTCATGTCTGGGCGCGGCCTTCGCCTGCGCTTCGGGGCTCGCCGTCGTTGCCTCGGCGCCCGCGTCCGCTCAGGGCAGCTATTCGCCGTACAACGAAACGCCGGCAGCAGCTCTGGCTCGCTATGTGCGGGCGCTTGCCGATGACCCCAAGGATTTCAATTCACTGATCGGCGCCGGGAGGGCGGCGCTCGAGCTTGGCGACGCGCAGGCCGCGGGCGGCTTTTTCGCGAGAGCCGACGACGTCGATCCGAGAAGCCCGCTTCCTCAAGAAGGCATGGGAGCCGTACAGGTCGCGAACGGCGACGCGAAAGCGGCGCTGCCTTACTTCCGCCGCGCCGAGCAGCTCGGAGCAATCCCGGCGCAGCTCGGGTGTGACCGCGGACTAGCCTACGATCTGATGGGACAGCAGGCCAAAGCGCAGTCCGACTATCGCGCCGCGCTTTCGGGCGCCGACGCCGACGAAACGCGTCGCCGCCTTGCTCTGAGCCTGGCGATCAGCGGCGACAAGGCGGACGCAATCGCGACGATCGCGCCGCTCGCAGCGAAGGGCGATTCTTCGGTTTCACGGGTTCGTGCTTTCGTCCTCGCGCTCACCGGCGATTCGGGGGCCGCGATGACCGCGATCGATGCGGCAATGCCCGGCAGCTGGTCGCGCGTTGCTCCATTTCTCCAGCGTCTTCCCTCGCTTTCCGCCGGCGAGAAGGCAGCAGCCGTCAACCTCGGGATCTTCCCGGACTCGAACCAGCCGGCTTACGCTTACGCGTCCGTCCCGAGCGCGGCGCCGACGAGGGCTACGGCCAGCGACAGCGGGAGCTCGGACCGTCTTTCGGGCATCGACGCCTTGCTTCAGCAGCCCTCGTCTGCGCCCCAGGCGCAGCCGGTGTGGGAGCAGCCGCCGATGAACTCCCAGCCGCAGCCGGTTCGGATTGCTTATTCGCCGCAGCCGCGGCCCTCGGTCGTCCAGCGCACGGCGGTGGTCGATGATTCCAAGGTCTGGCTTCAGCTTGCAAGCGGCCGCAACGCGACTGCTCTCCAGAACGAGTTCGGGCGCCTGAAGCGCGACAACAGTGATCTGTTCAAGGGCATTACCGGCTATGTCGCCCAAAGCAGCGACCGCGCCCGTCTCGTCATCGGACCGTTCCGCGGAGCCTCGGACGCGAAGATCTTCGCGGACGATCTGCGCTCAATCGGCGTTGACGCGTTCCGCTGGACCAATTCCGATTCCGACAGGATTGTGCCAGTCGCTGAGGAATGAGACTTCCTCCCAGAGTTGCCGCAAATCCCGACCACTCGCTCGGACGCCTCAATGTTGAAGACAGATCCGGCCCTCGCGGGCCGCGCGATATTTTCCAGCGCGACCGCGACAGGATCGTCCACTCGGTCGCCTTCCGCCGCCTTCGGCACAAGACTCAGGTCTTCGTAGCGCCCGATGGCGACCATTATCGGGTGCGCCTCACGCACAGCCTCGAAGTCGGACAGATCGGTCGAACCATTGCAAGGGCTCTTGGGCTCAACGAGGATCTGACCGAAGCCCTGTGCCTTGCCCACGATCTCGGCCACCCGCCATTCGGACATGCCGGCGAAGACGCCCTCAATGATGCGCTCGTCGATGCCGGCGGTTTCGACCACAATGCCCAAACGATCCGGATCGTCACAAAACTCGAAAATCCCTATCCGGATTTTGAGGGCCTGAACCTCAGCTGGGAGACGCTCGAGGGCCTCGCCAAACACAACGGGCCGATCGCCGATCCGAGCTGGGCTCTTGCCGAAGCGAATTTCAATTGGGACCTTGCGCTTGGAACGTGGCCGGGCCTCGAGGCGCAGGTCGCGGCGATTGCCGACGACATCGCCTATGACAATCACGATATCGACGATGGGCTTCGCGCCGGCCTCCTCCAGATGGACGAGCTCATCGAGCTGCCGATCGTGAAGCGGCTGTGGGATCCTATCGGCGAGCGACATCCCGGGATCCCTGCAGAAAAGCGCCAGCGCGCTCTCGTGCGCGACATGATCGGAACGATGGTCGCCGATGTGCTCGCCGAGACCGAGCTGCGAATCCGGGAAGCCCGGGTTGAGACGATCGAGGATGTGCGAAGCGCCGGGCGGCCGCTCGCCGGTTTTTCGGAAGCGCTGGCAGGCCAAGAGCGCGAACTTAAGCAATTCCTCTATTCGCGCCTCTACGACCTACCTCAGCTGAGGCCCGTGCGCGAGGAAGCCCAGCGGGTCGTCGCCGACCTCGCTGCCGCCTACCGGCAGAATCCGGCACTCCTTCCTGAAGACTGGCGGAGCGGCGGGGATGAGGTCCAGCAACTACGGACTATCGGCGATTTCGTGGCAGGAATGACCGATCGTTTCGCCATCGCCCGTCACCAGGAGCTGGTCGGACCCGTTACCCTTCCGGCCGACCGCTTCTAATCTTGCGCGGTCATAACGATCGCCTTCACAGCCGGTTCAGCCGATTTGACGAAGGTGTCGGGGCGGGAGACGACGCCGATGCTTGAGACCGCGATCGCGCTTAATCGCTTCGGCCTTGGCGCAAGGCCTGGCGACCCCCCGCCCGCCAATCCAAAAGGCTGGCTCGCCGGCCAGTTCAGCAGGTTCCAGCCGCGACCCCGGGCGCTTGCGCAGGTGCCATCACGCAGCGCGGTCATCGGCCAGCTCGCCGATTATCTGGCCGAGGCGCGGACGAACGGCCAGGCCAGGCGCAAAATGCAGCCGGCCTCGCTGACGACAGGAGCGGCCCAGCAAACGGATCAGCAAGCCGATCCGATGAGGCGCTATTTCAGACAGGCGATCCGCGAAGATTATCTTCTGATGAACTCGGCGCGGCTCAATTCCGCGCTCACCACCGACAATCCGTTTGCCGAGCGGCTGGTCCATTTCTGGTCCAATCACTTTGCCGTTTCGGTGGACAAACTCCCGGTCATCGGACTTGCCGGCCTGCTCGAGTTCGAGGCGATCCGCCCGCATTTGTTCGGCCGTTTTTCCGACCTTCTTCTTGCCGTCGAGCAACATCCGGCGATGCTCTTGTACCTCGACCAGGTGCAGTCGATCGGCCCCAACTCCGAGGTTGGTCGCCTGACAGCGGGACGCGGCGGCAAGCAGCGCGGCCTCAACGAGAATCTCGCGCGCGAGATCATGGAGCTCCACACCCTGGGCGTTCGAACGGGGTACAGTCAGGCCGACGTCACCGAGTTCGCTCGAGCACTTACCGGCTGGACGGTCAGCGGGATCGCCCGGGGGCCGGTCGCCCGGTTCATCGGTGGCGGAGACGATGGCGGCTTTCACTTCGCCGACGGGCTTCATGAGCCTGGCGACCGGGTCATCATGGGAAAACGCTATTCCGAGAAGGGCGAAGCGCAGGCCGGGGCCATCCTCCTCGACCTCGCTTCGAGCCCCGCAACCGCTCGGCACATCTCGACCAAACTCGCGAGGCACTTCGCCGGCGACGACCCGCCCAAGGCTATCGTCGATCGGCTGACCGCGGCCTATCTTGCGAGCGGCGGCGATCTTTCAGCTCTCTATCGGTTGCTGGTCGAGTCTCCCGAATGCTGGGCTCCTGGCTTCCTCAAGTTCAAGACTCCCTGGGAATGGTCCGTCTCCGCGCTCCGAGCAGTCTCTCAGAGCGAGATCGAGCCGGCCATCGCAGCGGCAATGCTCAAGGAGCTTGGCCAGCCAACATGGCAGCCGGGCTCGCCTGCCGGATGGGACGACATCGCTGCAAGCTGGGCGGCTCCTCAAGCGCTGATGCTGCGGGTGGAAGTTGCGCAGCGGCTTGCGGATAAGGCCGGATCGTCGCTCGACGCGCGCTCGCTTGCTGAAAAGGCGCTTCCCGGCTCTCTCACAGACTCCACCAGAACAGCAATCGCCCGCTCGGAAAGTCCCCAGGAGGGCCTCGCCCTGCTGCTCGTAAGCCCCGAATTCATGAGGAGATGATCATGCTCACCCGCAGGTTCTTCCTCGGTGCCGGAGGAGCGACGGTCGCCGCGCTCTCGATGCCATCCATGGCCTTTGCCCGGGCGAACACAAGCCGCCGGTTCGTATTCATCATCCAGCGCGGCGCCGCCGACGGATTGTCGATATTGGGGCCAACCGGCGACCCCCAGCACGCGAGCCTTCGCGAGAGTTTCGACCAGGACCTCGCGGGCGGAACGAAGCTCGGCACCTTTTTCACGCTTCACCCGGCATTGGCCCAGGTTGGGGGCATGTATCAGGACAAGGAGGCGCTGTTCGTCCACGCGGTCGCCTCGCCATATCGCGATCGCTCGCACTTCGATGGACAAAATGTGCTCGAGACCGGAGGGTCTTCTGCCTATCAGCTCAAGGATGGCTGGCTCAATCGTTTGCTTTCCTTATTGCCAGGCGGAGATTCAAGAGCGCTCGCGCTTTCCGATACCGTGCCGATGGCGCTTCGCGGGACGAACCAGGTCTCCTCCTACGCGCCCTCCAAGCTGCCGGGACCGAATGACGATCTGCTCGAGCGCGTCTCAGCAATGTACGAGCCAGACCGCCAGCTGCACGGCCTCTGGAGCGAGGCGCTTGCGACCCGAATGGCGGCCGGCGATGCTCAGGGCACCGGACAAAATGGAGCGGCAACCGGAAGCGTCGCCGCGAAGCTCCTCGCCGGCGAGTCCGGGGCCAGGATCGCGATGATCGAAACAAATGGATGGGATACCCATTCGGGCCAGCGTGGGCGCCTTGCGGCCCAGCTCAAGAACCTCGACGGGATCGTCGGCTCCTTGAAATCGGGTCTCGGCACCGATTGGACCAACACTCTGGTGATTGCCGCGACCGAGTTCGGGCGCACCGCCCGACCCAACGGCACCGGCGGCACGGATCACGGCCAGGCTTCCGCGGCGATGTTGCTCGGCGGCGCTGTTGCGGGCGGGAAAGTGGTCGCGGACTGGCCCGGTCTGTCGGCGGCGTCGCTCTATGAGGGCCGCGATCTCAAGCCGACGACAGATCTCGACACGTTGATCGCCGGAGCGCTCGCTCAACATTATGCGCTCGAACCCTCAAGAGTTATCGCGACCCTGTTTCCGGAGAGCCGCGGCACGGCTTTTACCCGGCCGCTGATCCGGGCCTGAGCTTTCGCCGGGCCCGCCCTTTGGAGTAGTAGGCGCAGCGGGGGAACGATCCGCCGTGGATGCTCGAACACATCGACCGTTTAGGAATCGCTCGAGGAGCGAGATCCGACTGGGATTCGATGACGGCCGGTCGAAAACCCCGTTCCGACTCGAGTTCATCGATCCTTATTACTGGCTGATGGAAATCCGCTGGCCGGCGTTCATGGCCGCGACCATTCTTTGTTTCGTTCTAACCAATCTCCTCTTCGCGTTCATTTACGTCGCAATGCCGGGCTCGGTCGCGAACGCTCAGCCGGGCTCGCTCTCTGACGCATTCTTCTTCTCGGTCGATACGTTGGCCACCGTCGGCTACGGCAACATGTATCCGGCCACGCGCCTCTGCCACGGCGTCGCAGCGGTCGAGATTTTCATCGGCCTTTTCTACCTCGCGACGGTCACAGGCCTGGTTTTCGCTCGATTCTCGCGCCCGCGGCACGGGCTCCTGTTCAGCCGCTATGCGGTGATCGGTCGGTTCAAGGGAAAGCCGGCGCTGATGGTTCGAGTGGCCTGGACCCGATCATTCCCGTTGCTCGACGCAGTCGCCCAGCTCTCGTGGCTCGAGCAGGTCAAGCATTCCGACGGGAAGCACTTTCGCCGCTTGCGCGAGCTGGAGCTGGAGAGAAACCACAATCCGATCGTCGGCCTCGGCTGGACCCTTATCCATGTCCTTCCGGATAACAGCGATATTTTGGAAGCCGTCGAGCGGGGAGACCACGTTCTCCTCACGGCGACCGTCAGCGGCACCGACATGCTGCTCGCTAGCCCCTCGCAAGCGCTGCAACGCTACCGAGGAAGCGAGATCCTCCCCGATCACGAATTCGCCGAAATGATCTCGGAGGACGAGGATGGGATTTGCCTCGATTTGAGAAATCTCCACCGGACGCAGCCGATCGAAGCGGACTCGCCTCTTGCGGCCGAATGAGCTCCCGAGCTCTCTGGCCCGCTGCGGCGGCCTCGAAATGATCTTCTTCGAAGGAATGCCGGACCCCAGGAGTGACGCGCGCTTGTCGCTGCGCTAGAGGGCCAGCCCTTCCAGCATTGGTGGAATGACTTGAGCCTTTACGCCCAATATTCAGCGCTTCTCGATGGAGTGCTCGACGAGCTCGTTGCCGAAGGCGTGCTCGCGGCCGGGATCGACCGGAAAAGCGTGACGGTCGAGCCGCCGCGCGATCCCACGCATGGCGATCTTGCGACCAACGCCGCGATGGTCCTGGCGAAGCCGGCCGGCACCAATCCGAGAATTCTTTCGGAAGCCATCCGAACGAAGCTTGAAGCACTGCCGCCCGTGGTTTCGGTTGAGATCGCCGGGCCTGGCTTCATCAATCTTAGGCTGACTCCGGATGCCTGGCGCGACGAACTGAAGACAATCATCCGCGAGGGCGAGGACTACGGCCTCTGCGGCGTCGGCAACAACGAGCGTGTCAATGTCGAATATGTTTCCGCCAACCCGACGGGCCCCTTGCACATGGGCCATTGCCGCGGCGCCGTCGTCGGCGACAGCCTTGCCCGGATCCTGGAAGCTGCAGGCTTTCGGGTGACCAAGGAATATTACGTCAACGATGCAGGCGCGCAGGTCGATACCCTCGCCCGTTCGCTGTACCTCAGATACCGCGAGGCACTTGGCGAGGATATCGGAGAGATCCCGGAAGGCATGTATCCGGGCGATTATCTAAGGCCGGTCGGGATCGTCATGGCGGCCGATTACGGCGATGACCTCGTCGAGGTCCCGGAGGAAGAGTGGCTTCCGGCCTTTCGCAAGTGCGCGATCAAGGCGATGCTTGATCTCATCCGCTACGACCTTGCTCTTCTCGATATCCACCATGACAAGTTCGCCTCAGAGAGCGACGTCCAGCAATCGGGCGCAGTCGATCAGGCGCTGCAGGTGCTTCGGGACAAGGGGCTGGTCTACGAGGGTACGCTCGAGCGCCCCAAGAGCCTCAGCCCCGAGGACGAGTGGGAGCCCGTCGAGCTGACATTGTTCCGTTCGACGAAGTTCGGGGATGACCAGGACCGACCGATGAAGAAGTCGGACGGAAGCTGGACATATTTCGGGTCAGACGCCGCTTATCACTGGGAAAAGGCGAAAGGCGCCGATCACCTCGTCAACATCTGGGGGGCGGACCACGCAGGAACGGTGAAGCGGGTGCAGTCTGCGGTCAGAGCTTTGACCGACGGCCGGGTCGACCTTGACGTGAAACTTGTCCAGATGGTGCGGCTCTTCCGTGGCGGAGAGCCGGTGAAGATGAGCAAGCGCGCTGGAGATTTCGTCACTCTGGCGGAAGTCGTGAGCGAGGTCGGCAAGGATGTCGTGCGCTTCATGATGCTGACGAAGCGCGCCGATACGCCGCTCGATTTCGACTTCGCAAAAGTGGTCGAGGCATCGAAGGACAATCCCGTTTTCTATGTCCAATATGCCCATGCGCGCATCAGCTCGCTGGTGCGCAAGTCCGCGGAAGCCGGAGTCGACCTGGCGGCGGGAGCCGATCTATCGCTGCTCGACGAGGAGGAGCTCGCCCTCGTCAAGCGCTCGGCCCAATATCCGCGCGTCGTCGAGGGTGCCGCTCTTTCCCACGAGCCGCACCGGGTCGCCTTTTATCTCTACGATCTGGCGGCCGAATTTCACGCGCTTTGGAACCGCGGCAACGATGATCCCGAACGGCGCTTCCTGCTTGAAAACAATCCACAACTTTCTCGGGCGCGGCTAGAACTTGCGCTTGGCGTGGGGCAGATCATCAGGAGCGGTCTCGCACTGATGGGGGTGGCGGCCGCCGAGGAGATGCGCTGACCATGAGCCAGGCCCAGGCGGCCGCCGCGGTTGACCGGCTGCCGTGGCTCGAAGACGAACCCAAGACTGCGGCGACGCGCCCCAAAAGGGAGCGCCGTAGCAATCGGGAGTTTGCCGGATGGGCGGTCGCAGCGATCCTTCTTGTCGCCGGAATTTCTTACTGGCTGGGGGTTCACAGCTGGCAGGCATCGCCGGAATCCAAGGTCATCCAAACGGCTACGACGGTCGCCGTTCCCAAAGCGCACACCGCTCTTCAGCCCTCGGAACAGCCGCAACCGCAAATCCTCCTCGAACCCCAACCCGAGGTCGCCCCGGCTCCGATCCACGAGGTCCCTGTTTCACGCCCACGAGCGCAAAGGCGTTCGCCGGAGCGGCACGTCCGGATCCCTCCGAGGCACGAGCGTCGCTCTCCCGTTCCGCAAAAGATCGCGAGCGCCCCCAAACCTGCTTTGCAGGCGCAGAGCCCTCTGGTCTTGTGGCCGGCCTCACAATCGCTAGGAGCGCGCGGCCGGATTGTTCGGATCGGTGCGTTCGGCAGCCGCGAGCAGGCAAAGCTTGGCTGGCGCTACATGGTTGAGGCCTATCCGGCGGTCGCCCACCTTCCGGCTACCGTGGTCGAATCCCGGAATTCACGCGGTCGGCCGTTCTACCGGTTCCAGATCGGCACGACGTCTCAGGCGCATTCCGAGGTTCTTTGCCAGCGGATGGGCAGGATTCGCTTCAGCTGCGCAGTTGTCGGGCTTCCTTGGAAACCCAAGGGAGTTGAGCGTTG
This sequence comes from Sphingomicrobium sp., assembly GCA_036265105.1. Taxonomy (GTDB): domain Bacteria; phylum Pseudomonadota; class Alphaproteobacteria; order Sphingomonadales; family Sphingomonadaceae; genus Sphingomicrobium. Next base: position 55,073 of record DATAPR010000002.1, on the reverse strand, counting down.
AGCGACACTCGGCCCTATGATGAGCAGCTGCCCTGGCTTCAGCCCGTCGAGGACGAAAACGAGCCGCGTGGGCTGTCGGCCAGAAAGATGCTCGCGGCGCTACTCGTTGTTTTGTTTGCCGCGCTGATCGTCGCCGCGACCTTCTTCTGGCTCGGCCGGCAGAATGCGTCGGTGGGTGGGCCCCCGGAGCTGATCCGAGCGCCCTCCGCACCCTACAAGGTCAAGCCTCCGAGCCCGGGCGGGCTCGATATCAGCAGCGAAAGCGAGACGGCGTTCGAAACAAGTGCGGGCGAGGATCGCAATAGTCAGCTCGATACGAGCAAGTTGCCGCAGGCTCCTGCTGCAAAGCCGGTGGAAGAGAAGGTGAGCTCGGCTCAGGCAACCACCAAGCCGGCTCAAGAGCCCGCCGAAGCTCCGACCAAGGCGACGGGCCCAGCCGGAAGCGTGATCCAGCTCGGCGCCTTCGCAAACAAGGCGCAGGCCGAGCGCGCCTGGACCGCGCTATCGGCGCGATTCGAGAGCATCGCCGGGATGGAAAAGATGATTGTCCCATTCCCGGGCGGAATTCGGCTCCGCGCGGGAGCGGCATCCGCGGCCGACGCCAAACAGGCCTGCGATGCGCTCAAGGCGGCCGGCGAAAATTGCTTCGTCGCCCAGTAGATGCTGGCCGCAATCTTCGGCTTTGAGGGACTGGAGCTGACACCGAGCGAACGGGATTTCTTTCGCGACTCGGATCCGGCGGGCTTCATCCTGTTCAGGCGCAATTGCGAGACGAGGGACCAGCTCAGAAAACTCACAAATTCCCTGCGCGACCTGACCGGTCGAGCGGATCTGCCCATCCTCGTCGACCAGGAAGGAGGCCGGGTCGCCAGGCTGAGACCGCCCGAATGGCCGGCATTTCCAGCCGCCGAGCGTTTCGCCCAACTCTACCGGATCGCTCCTTCCTCCGCGATCGAAGCGGCGCGGTCCAATGCCCGGGCGATTGGGCTAATGCTTGTCGAGGCCGGCATAAATGTGGATGCGCTCCCGCTGCTCGATGTCCACCAAGAAGGGGCGAGCGACATCATCGGCGACCGAGCACTGGGCTCGGAGCCGATGCAGGTCTCGGCGCTCGGCCGGGCCGTCCTCGACGGGCTTGCATCGGCCGGCGTGGTCGGGATCATCAAGCATATGCCGGGCCACGGACGAGCGCTCGTCGACAGCCATCATGAGCTTCCGGTCGTCACCGCAAGTGCTGACGATCTCGAGAGCGATCTCGAGCCGTTCGAACGCCTCGCCGCGGCGCCGATGGGGATGATGGCGCACGTCGTCTACACGGCGTGGGACCCGGATCATCCCGCCAGCCAGTCACGAAAAGTGATCGAGCGGATCATCAGGCAGCGGATCGGCTTCAACAATTTTCTCATGAGCGACGACAGCAACATGAACGCCCTTAGCGGAAGCCAGTCCGAGCGCGCGACGGCGTGCGTTGCTGCCGGGTGCGATGTCGCCTTGCCGTGCAACGGAATTCTTTCCGACAATATTGAGATCGCAGCGGCGCTCGGTCCAATCAGCCTCGAGGGAGCCGAGCGACTGGCGCGCGCAATGGCGACGACTCTGGTCGAACCCGACGGTCCGGATTTCGCGGAATCAATCGCGACGAGGGACGCTCTTCTGGCTGCTGGCTAGGGTTCCACGCGTTCGCAGATAAGACCGGCCCGTTCGTCGATCCACAGGGTTGTCGTAAGAAACTAACTTTTGCCAAGGTGCCGGTTCCGATCCCGACCTCCAAGCAAGAGAATTCGCCGATGCGCTTCTTCACGCTCTTTTGTGCTGCCGCCGCCCTTGCCGTTTCTCCAGCCTTTGCTCAGTCCGCGCCCGGAGCGAGCGCCGACAAGGAGAAGGCCAAGAGTGTCGAGGAACTCCACAGCGAGGCTCTTGCCAAGGAGGCGGCCGGCGCCTGGAACGGCGCCCCGGTTGAAGAGCGAACCGTTTCGAGCCGGCACAGCGCCGTCATCGATGGCCGGACCGTGCCCTATACCGCGACCGCCGGCACACTCACCGTCCGCGATGCGGAGGGCAAGCCGACCGCGAGCTTGTTCTATACGGCCGACACGCTCGACGGCGCTCCGGGCTCTCGCCGACCGGTCATGTTCTTTTACAATGGGGGTCCCGGCTCCGCCTCGCTGTGGCTTCGAATGGGCTCGTTCGGTCCGGTTCGAGTTCAGACCACGAACGCCGAGTATCTGCGGCCCGCACCGTTCAATTTTGGAGCCAATCCCGATACGCTGCTCGGTACCACCGACCTCGTGTTCATCGACGCTCCGGGGACCGGCTATTCGCGGCCGCTCGGCGATGCAAAGCCGTCCGACTTTTATGGAGTCGACCAGGATGCCGACGCCTTCGCTCGCGCGATCATGCGTTACGTCTCGAAATTCGATCGGTGGGACAGCCCCAAGTTCCTGTTCGGCGAGAGTTACGGGACCACTCGGTCGGGAGCGCTCGCCTATCAGCTTCAGCAGCGCGGAATGGCGCTGAACGGGGTCATCCTATTATCCTCGATCATGAATTACGGCCGCCGCCAGCCCGGCCTCGACCGCGATTATATCAACTATATCCCGAGCTACACGACGACGGCCTGGTATCACCACAAGATGGCCAATCCGCCCGCGACGGTCGAACAAGCGGCCGCAGAAGCGCGCGCGTTTGCTCAGGGACCCTATGCCGCAGCGCTCGAGAAGGGCCAGACGATCAACAAGGAGGAGGAAGACAGCGTCGCCGAGCAGATGAGCGGTCTTACGGGCCTCTCGCCGCAATTCATCGAGAACGCCGATCTTCGAGTCGACCTTTCCGAGTTCCGCAAGGAGTTGCTTCGCGACCAGCGCCTGACAGTGGGCAGGTACGATTCGCGCTACACCGGCGTTGACCCGAGCGCCTCGGGCGATGCGCCCGATTTCGACGCCTCGGACGCGGCGATCAGCGGTGCATTCGTTGGAACTTTGCAGAATTATCTCGCCCGCGACCTCGGCTACCAGACCGATATGCCCTATCGCCTCAGCGCAAGCGACGCGGCCGGGTTCAAATGGGACTTCAACCACAAGGCTCCCGGAGTTCGGTATACGCTCAGCGAACCCAACACGGCCCTGGACCTCGCAGCGGCAATGCGCACCAATCCCTATTTGAGGGTGCTGTCTCTAAATGGCTGGTACGACATGGCGACGCCGTTCTTCGGGACGGAATATGACCTTGATCACATGATGCTCGAGCCCGCTCAGCAGAGGAACCTTGAGTTCCGCTACTATCCCTCGGGTCACATGGTCTATCTGAACCCCGACGCGCTTCACCTGATGCGCCTCGACGTTCAGAACTTCATCGAGCAGACCGTCGGCGAAGCCGAAGGGCCGCCTCCGCCCGAAGCGCGCCCCGCTCGCCGGCACCGCTGACTTATCCACAATAGAGTGTGGCACTGCCTTCGCAGCGCCACCACTCATGGTATTATCGAAGCTCGTGGACGAGGATTTCGACGAGCGCCCGGTCCGCCAGTCGGACGAGCTCAATCTCAGCATTGATGGCTGGGAGGGACCGCTCGACCTGCTCTTGAGCCTCGCTCGAGTCCAAAAGGTCGACCTTGCGCAGATCTCGATCCTCCAGCTCGTCGAGCAATATCTCGCCTATCTCGCCCAAGCCCGGGCTCTGAAGCTCGAGATTGCGGCCGACTATCTCGTGATGGCAGCGTGGCTTGCCTATCTGAAATCCTGCCTTCTCCTTCCCAAGGACCCCGAGCAGGACCCGAGCCCCGAAGAGATCGCATTGCGTCTCCAGCTGCGCCTTCAGCGGCTCGACGCGATGCGCGAGGCGGGAGCCCGGCTGCTTGGTCGTGATCGAACCGGTCGCGACGTCTTCCTGCGCGCGAATCCGGAGGGTCTGAGGCTCATCCGCAAGGCGGCATGGCAGGTCCGCGATTTCGACCTCTTCGCGGCTTATGGTGCGGTGCGGGCGCGGACCCAGCCAGCGATGCACGTCGTCCATGCCCGCTCGGTGATGACTTTGGAGGAGGCGATCGAGAGGGTGAGCCGAATGATCGGGATGGCGGTTGAATGGACCTTTCTCGAGAGCTTCCTCCCCGCGAGCCAGGATCCGCAGTTCCGCCGCTCGGCGCTTGCATCGAGCTTCCTCGCAGCCCTTGAGCTCGCGCGCCGCGGAAGGCTCGACATTGCGCAGGACGAGCCATTCGCGCCAATAAAATTGAAGGCGGCCTGATGGACGAGATGCTCCGAGCGATCGAAGCGACCCTGTTCGCTTCGGCCGAGCCCCTGAGCATCGAGGAGATCGCCGAGCATGTCGGCGAGGGCGAAATCGAGATCGCGCTCGGGGCCCTGTCTGCGCATTATGAGGGACGGGGCATCGAGCTCGTCGAGAGGGGCGGGCGCTGGCACTTCCAGACTGCGCCTGATCTTGCCCACCTCCTTCGTCGCACCCGCGAGGAGCCGCGGCGCCTGTCGCGGGCAGCGACTGAGACTTTGGCGATCATCGCCTATCACGAGCCGGTCAGCAGGGCGGAGATCGAGGCGATCCGAGGGGTCCAGATCTCCAAGGGGACGCTCGACGTTCTCATGGATTCCGGATGGGTTCGGCCGGCCGGCCGGCGGGAGGGGCCGGGACGGCCGCTGCTCTATGCGACGACCAAGGAATTTTTGACTCATTTTGGTTTGGGATCGCGCCGCGACCTGCCGGGAATTGACGATCTCAAGGCCGCGGGCCTTCTCGACCCTCTCGACGAGGCGGTCTTCCAGCTTCAACTGGAAACCGAGGACGAGGCGGACTAGATACTCCGCTCAAAGGAGTTTCCCAAAATGGGCGGTCTTAGCATTTGGCATATCCTGATCATCGCGATCATCCTCCTGCTGCTGTTCGGCGGGAACCGCTTCTCATCGATGATGGGCGATGTCGCCAAGGGCCTCAAAAGCTTCAAGCAAGGCATGGCCGACGACGAGGAAGAAGGCCGGCGCCGCTATGACGAGCAGCGTCGCAACGAGCCGCCGAGGCAGCTGCCCCGCGACCAGGAGCCGATCGACGTTACCCCGCGCCGGGAGGAATCGGCGCCTCCGCCGCGGGACAACGAACCCCGCTAAGCCCCCACGCGTCAGACATGTTCGGCGTTGATACCTCGGAACTCGCGGTTGTCGCGATTCTCGCCCTGATCTTCATTGGTCCCAAGGATCTTCCCAAGGTGATGCGGACCGTTGGCTATTGGGTCGGGCGCGCTCGCGGAATGGCGCGCCATTTCACCGCCGGGATCGAGAACATGGTCCGCGAAGCCGAGCTCGAGGAGATGGAAAAGCGCTGGCGCGAGGAAAACGAGCGCATCATGAGTGTCCATCCGCCCGATGCTCATTATCCTGAGCCGGGCCAGCCGGACGAAATGCCTGCGGTAACCGAGGTTCCGGAACCGACTCTCCCGTTCGACGAAACTCAGAAGGGCGAAGAGCTCCCAGTCGAGAAGCGTCCGCTGCCGTGAGGGACATCGACGACACCAAGCAGCCGCTACTTGAACATCTCATCGAGCTGAGGCGGCGGCTCCTCTGGTCGCTCGCGACACTCATCATCTGCTTCTTCATCTGTTTTGCTTATGCGCGGGACATCTTCGCGGTTCTCGTCCAGCCGCTGATCCGGGCTGGCCAGGGCCGGCTCATTTATACCGACGTTTTCGAGGCCTTTTTCGCCCAGGTTAAGGTCGCTCTGTTTGCCGCTCTGATGCTCGCCTTTCCGGTCATCGCGACCCAGCTTTGGAGGTTCATCGCTCCGGGCCTCTACGCCAAGGAAAAGAAGGCCTTCCTCCCCTTCCTCGTCATGACCCCCTTCTTTTTCGTCGGGGGCGCCTGCTTTGCCTATTTTGCGGCAATGCCCTGGGCGCTTCGTTTCCTCTTGAGCTACCAGGGGAATATCGGCGGCATCGAGCAGGAAGCGCTGCCCGGCGTCGGCAATTACCTCAATTTCTGCACCCGCTTCATTTTCGGCTTCGGAGCTGCGTTTCTCCTGCCCATCCTTCTGATGATCCTCGAGCGCGCTGGGATCATCACCCGCGAACAACTCGCCCGCTCGCGTCGCTACGCGATCGTTGCCGCCGCGGCGGTGGCTGCAGTGCTCACTCCGCCCGACGTCGTCTCGATGCTCTTATTGCTTGTTCCCCTCTACGGACTTTACGAGTTTGCAATCCTCGCCATCCGGATCACGCACTGGCGGGCGGCTCGGAAAGCCGCCCGTTCAGGCTCTGTCGTGGCTGGGCCCCGGACAGAAGAGGGCCCGGACGCGCCCCCGGGGGGGGGGAGGGTTGGCGGTTCCGGGCCCATTTAATCGGATAGCGAGAGCGGGGGGGCAAAAGGTCACTATCCGAACAGCACAACGCCCCTTCTTCGAATTGAGTTCCCCTTAGGCGAAAAGAAATTGCAACTTTTTTGGACGGCGCCGTAACGACCGCGCGCACTCATTGGAGTGGCGGAAAGACAGGCAAATCAACACTGTAGCGGCCAAGTTTCCGATCTAGAGTCGAGCGCAGCTGTTTGGCCAGGCCGGCGACGATTCTTTCGAACTGAAGCTTCTGTTCGCTTGCATCATCGTCCGGATTGAGGACCCGGCTGTTGAGTGTCAGGCGGGCGGTGAGCTCGCTTGTTCGCCGGATCGAGAGTTCAATCGGATCGGTGGGACAATGGAGCATCGAAAACTCCACGATCTCGGTAACCAGGAATGCGACCGCAACGGCCACGTCCTGCGTGGTGTTGAGGGGATCGAGTTCGAGGTCAATGCGAAGGCTCCTTGCAGCGTCGGGAGCGCCGCCGCGAAGCTCGGCTGCAAGCTCGGTGAGCAGCGGACGCATCGCGATTCCGCGATTTTCCTCCATCTCGGCGAAATGGTTGCGGTGGACGATTGAAAGCGCTCCGACCCGTCGGCTGATCCCGGCATAAGCCGAGCGCGCCTCGGGAGCGGTTGCGCTCCGTCCATGGATATTGAGGAGCGAGGCGACCACCTGGAGATTGTTCTTGACCCTGTGGTGGACCTCGCGGACGAGCCGGCGCTGGCCCTCGAGCGCGCTTGCCATCTCCGAGTCGGAAGCTTCGACCCGGGCGACAGCCCGGGCGAAAGCGTCGCGTAATTCCTGGATCTCTTCGGACGGCCCGAGCTTGCGTGGAAGATCGAGCGCCGAGCCCGGCGTATAGCGAATGACAGCCAGCTCGAGGCGCTTGAGCGGCCGGATGAGGAGCCGGCTGACGAGAAGCCAAGTGAGAAGAGCAGCTGCGACCCACATCAGCACCGGAAGAAGGAGAACCAAGCGGTCGTAGGGCGTGATCCTTTCGTCCCGAGCGCTAATCCTTGCAAACAATGCCCCGGTGCCGATCGACCATTGGCTGAACCTTTGAGTTTCGACGGGATCGGTCAGATCAAGGACTCGAAGCTCGCGCGCCTCGTCATGAAGAGCGACGCTTCCAACGTCGCCCGGAGCGCCGATTGCGGCGCTGCGCAGCTCGGCGACGGGCACGAAGGCCGTCGCCATTCCGTCGATCACACCCACCCGGATAGCGATCCCGTTGAGGTTCGGAGCGATCTTGACCTTGATGTCGCCTGGCGCGGCGATTGGAAGTTCGCCCGTGTCGCCGACCGAACCGGCCGAACAGATCGGAACTCCATTGGCCGTCTCGAGCTCGAAGCTCTGCGAAACGCCGGGAGCAATCGTCAGCGCGCGCTGGGCGCGCTCGCACGCTCCTGCCGGACCTTGCGAGAGCGCCCCGTTTGCAGCGATCCGAAGCGCGAGCGCATTTCTTGCGATGAGGCCCTGAATACTCTCGGCGGCCGCTCGAGACTGATCCTGGGCGCGGCCCTCGAGCGCCACATTGGACTGCCGAATTCCCGATTCGCCGAGCCAGGTGAGAGCCGCTCCGATTGGAAGTAGGACGGCGGTGAGAATGAGGAGCAGCTTGGCCGCGGTCGGCAGACGCGCAAAGCGCGCGGCCAGCGTCATAGCGCTCTCTCTTGGGCTCTAGCTGAGCTTGCCGATAATGCCGAGAATATCGTCCGGAACCGGCTCACGAAGGGTGTCGTCATAGACCGAGCGCAGGGCGCGCCCGAGGTCGCCCTTCCGAGCTGCGCGGTCGGGGGATTTCGACTTCTTCGAGTGCCTGGAATGTCCGGCTCCCTCCGTGTCGCTTCCTTTCCTTGCACTCAACTCCTCGTCCCCCCTAGCGCGGGTTCTCGGCGCGCTCATACTAATCTCACTACAAGGCGCAATGGTTCGATGCCCGTTGCCCCGCTTCGGTACGAAACAAGCCGGCCGCCGCGCGGCTTGGGTGGGCTCCGCGGCGTGCCGGTCTAGAGGTTGGAAACCAAATCGCCGATGCTTGGTTCCACACCCGGACCACTTCTCTTGGGGGCGGTGCGCTGACGCAACACAAGGTTCTTCCAGGGTTGAAACAATTCGGGCGCCCCGCCAAAGACGCCACAAACAACGATCTCGAGGATTGACGACTATGTCCCTTGGCCAGGAACTTGCTCCGCACCTGCCATTCCTGCGCCGCTATGCGCGCGCTTTAACAGGAAGCCAGGCGCACGGTGACGCTTTTGTCCGCGCGACGCTCGAGGCGATCGTCGCAAAACCCGACGAATTTCCGCGCGACGTCGACCCGCGGCTCGGGCTCTACAAGACGTTTCACGCGATCTGGTCGACCGCCAATATCGAAGAGGGCGAGGAGCCGTCCAAGAGTCCGGTCGGGGCGGAAGGAATCGCCCACGCTCGGCTTTCGCGAATCACTCCGCTCTCGCGCCAGGCGCTGCTTCTGACCGCGCTCGAGGGCTTTTCGTCGGAGGATACGGCCTATCTGATCGACGTCGGCCCGGCCGACGTCGATTCGCTGGTCTCCGAGGCGCTCGAGGAAATTGAGCGGCAGACCCTCGCCGACGTCCTCATCATCGAGGACGAGCCGATCATCGCGATGGATATTGAAACGATCGTTCGCGATCTTGGCCACAATGTCACTGGAGTTGCAGTGACGAGAGACGAAGCCGTGGCCCAGGCTCGCCAGCATCCGCCAGGTCTCGTTCTTGCCGACATCCAGCTTGCGGATGATTCGAGCGGTATCGATGCGGTGAAGGACATTCTTGCGGAATTTTCGGTCCCCGTCATTTTCATCACGGCCTTCCCGGAACGGCTTCTGACCGGGACCCGGCCCGAGCCGACGTTCCTCATCACCAAGCCGTTTCAGCGTTCGACCGTGAAGGCGGCGATCGCTCAGGCGCTGTTCTTCGACGCTGCGACGGTGCCCGCGGCCTGAGCGGAGGCTCGGGAACACGGCTCTCCTCAGCGCGTTGGCCGGGGGAACGTGATTTCGTGACGAGAGCATAATGGCTGATCCACGGCATTCCGAACCTTCGGTTGTCGAAACGACGACAGAAGCGCGCGCGGGCTCCACGCCCGGCGTCACGCGCAATGTCCTGGTGATCGGCACGTTGCTGGTGATCATCATTTTCGCGGTGATCGTCTTGGTTGGACTGCGCTGAGTTCCTACCTCCTGTCACAGTCATCGTTCATGTTCGATCTAACCGCGCGCGACCAAGGTCGCGGGCTCGTACAGGGTGGGGTCTAGTTTGGTAGAAGATCGCAAAATTGAGAGACCAGCCGCCGCTCAGGCCGAGCCGGTCCCGCTGTCCGATCCCGAATTCAAGGAACAGCTCGCTGCTGTCATTCCGCATCTTCGAGCATTTGGTCGTTCGCTTTCCGGAAGCCGCGATCTTGCCGATGATCTTGTCCAGGAAACGCTTCTAAAAGCCTGGGCGGCGCGCAAGCGCTTCCAGGCGGGCACCAACATGCGCGCCTGGACTTTCATCATCCTTCGAAACCTGTTCCTAAGCCAGATGCGCCGAGCCCGGTTCAAGGGCGAATGGGACGATATCACCGCCTCCAAAATCCTGGCGGCCCCGGCAAGCCAGGACCGGCATATCGAGCTTGGCGACATGCAGCGCGCGCTCATGCATCTGCCGCAGCCCCAGCGCGAGGCCCTCATCCTCGTTGGAGCGGGCGGATTTGCCTATGAAGAGGCAGCCGAGATCTGCGGCTGCGCGGTCGGGACAATCAAAAGCCGGGTCGCGCGCGGCAGGGTAGCGCTAGACCAGCTTCTGTCGAGCGGCAAGCTGCCGTCACGCCGCCAGCACAAGACCGATCCCGACAAGTCGGCGCTCCAGACGATCATGGGCGAAGTCGACGAGCTTAGCCGCGATCACGAAGGATAAAGTCCGTTCCTGCTCGAGGCAGGAATGTGAAACTTCAAAGTTCGGCAGCCGAGGTCAGTTCAGCTTGCGAAGAAGCTCGGCAAAGTCCCGGTCGGATGGTTCGCAGGCAGCCGCTTCGAACGCACGGCGAAGCGCTGCCGTGATCCCGGCATGGGTTGGAGGCACGTCCACCCGAATGATTCTGCGATCCATCGAATTCAGGTCCGGCACTGCAACGTCTTCTCGCTCCAGCTTCATCGAAATTTAAAACGACCCAAACCGTTCGGAAGTTTCCTAAGAGATGCGAACGTTCCATTTGGAAGCATGCTGATGAGTCGGGCCAATGCGCAATCGACGGCGCAAGCGCGCGAAGGCGCTGTTGCACGGGCGAAGCATCATTCGCCATTCCTTCGCGATGCTCTCGAAGGCCGCTCCGATATCGCCGATGCCTTCCTCATTTCGGGCGCTTTTGCCGCGGCCGAGCTCGCACTCCAATCGGCGGCTGACTTTCCGGTCGAAAGACGGCTTCGGCGACGCCGGCATGCGTTGGCGCTTGCAGTCGCGCTTGGTGATCTTTCCGGCGAGCTGCCGCTCGAGGCGGTCACCCTCCTTCTGTCTGATTTTGCCGACAGCGCGATCGACGAGGCTATCAATGCCGCGATCGCGGAGCGCCTGCCCGAGGCCGAGCCCAAGGGTTTCGCGGTCATCGCGATGGGAAAGCTCGGCAGCCACGAGCTCAATTATTCCTCGGACGTCGATCTCTTGCTTCTGTTCGATCCTGCGAGTCTTCCCAAGAGGGCGAGAGAGGATTCCGGCGAGGCCGCGGTCCGGATCGGCCGGCGCCTCATCGAGCTTCTTCAGAAGCGGACCGAGGACGGCTATGTCGAACGGGTCGACTTGAGGCTTCGGCCATCGCCAGAAGTCACTCCGATCGCACTGCCCGTCGACGCGGCGATCTCGCATTATGAATCGAGTGCCCTTCCTTGGGAGCGGGCCGCCTTCATCCGGGCCCGGGCCGCAGCTGGCGATATCGCCCTCGGGAAGCGATTCCTCGACTCGATCCAGCCGTTCGTCTGGAGGCGCTCCCTCGATTTCGGAGTCATTGACGAGGTGCGCCAGATCTCCGCGCGGATCCGCGACCATTTCGCTCAAGGCTCGCAGATCGGCCCGGGGTTCGATCTCAAGCGGGGACGCGGCGGAATCCGTGAGGTCGAGTTCTTCGTTCAGATCCAGCAGATGATCCATGGCGGACGCGATCCGTCTGTAAGGCCGGCGCCGACGCTCGACGCGATCGAGGCCTTGCGCGTCTCTGGACGGCTGGACGACAAGATGGCCGGAGGGCTTTCCGCCGCCTATCGGCTGCTAAGGACGGTCGAGCATCGAGTGCAAATGGTCGAGGATGCCCAGACCCACATCCTTCCGGCCAGTCCGGAAGCCCTCGACAATGTCGCCCAACTTCACGGTCTTCCAAGCGGAGAGGAACTCCTTGGCGAGCTCCGCTCCCATGTCGAGCAAGCCGGGCAGATCTTCGACAGCCTTGCGCCTGGCGAGCGGAGCGTACTTTCGAACGATCCCGACATCCTCAAGAATGAGCTTGCCAAATTGGGGTTCGCCGATCCCGTCGCTGCAGCCAGGCACGTAGGCAACTGGCGTTCGGCCAAGGCTCGGTCGCTTCGTTCGCCGGCGGCACGCCAGGCGTTCGAGGCGATGCTTCCAGCGCTGCTGCCGGCGATCGCCGCAGGGTCGCATCCCGACCATGCGCTCAATCGCTTGAGCGACATCGTCGAACGGCTTTCTAGCGGAGTGAACTTCTTCCGTTTGCTTGAGGCGAGGCCCCAGCTCGCTCAGCTGCTTGCCAAGGTGCTTGCCCACGCTCCCGCGCTTGCCGACCAGCTCGGGCGCCGACCCGAGCTGTTCGAAGGATTGTTCGATGCCTCGAGTTTTGCACTTCCCCCGCCGGCTGACGAATTCTCCGGGATCCTGACGGAGGCCATGGTCGGCCACCCTTACGACGTCGCGCTCGACCGTGCGCGAAGGCTCGTCAACGAGCGCCGGTTCGCGCTTGGAATTCAGCTCATCGATCAAAGGCGGGATCCGCTTGAGGTGACCGAAGGCTATGCCCGGGTGGCGGAGGGGACTCTGCTTGCGCTGGGCGAGCTTGCTGAACGGGAATTCAAGGCTGCGCACGGAGACTTCGGGACAAGTGAGTTGGTCATGCTCGGTCTTGGACGGCTTGGCGGTCATTCGCTGACCCATGCGTCCGACCTCGACATCATCTATCTCCATACCGCCGGACACGGCGGCCTGTCGGACGGACCCCGGCCACTTGGACCGAATGATTATTTCAACCGCCTCGCAAGCCGAGTGACCGCGGCGCTCAGCGTCCCCACCGCCTCCGGCCCGCTCTACGATGTCGACACCCGTCTCAGGCCCGGCGGCGCCAAGGGAATGCTGGTCGTTTCGCTCGAAGCTTTCGAGCAATATCAGCGCAAGGAAGCCTGGACCTGGGAGCATATGGCCCTGTGCCGAGCGCGGCCGGTGTTTGGCTCACCCGAGGCCCAGGACCAGGTGGAAGCGATGATCGATGGCATCTTGAGGATGCCTCGCGACCGCTCGAAGGTCATTGCCGATGCGGCAAAGATGCGTGCCGACATGGAGCGCCACAAGCCGCCCAAGAGCGCGCTCGACGTGAAGCTCGGCCCGGGCGGTCTCGTCGATCTCGAATTTTCGGTTCACGTCCTTCAATTGACGACGAAAATAGGGCTCAACACGAGGCTCGAAGTCGCGCTCGAGGCGCTTTCCGCCGAATCTTTGGTCCCCACAAATGTTGTCGGCGCGCTAAAGTTGCTTTCGCGAATGTTGGTGATGATGCGCCTCGTCGCCCCGGACGATATCAAGCCGACGGCCGAAACCTGGCAGTTGGTTGCCGAGGCCTGCGGAGCGACGAGCTGGGACGAGCTTCTTGCCGAGCACGATTCGGCGCGCCACAGCATCGCCAAGCTCTGGAACAGCATCAAGGAGGGATTTTAGACGATGAGTGAAAGCGACAAGGCGCCCGCGATCGAGGTAACGTCGAGCGACGGAAGCAGAGTCGATCTGGCTTCGCCCGGGCAGATGCTCGTCCTCTATTTCTATCCCAAGGACGATACATCGGGATGCACCCGCGAAGCCCAGGATTTTACGGCGCTGGCGACCGAGTTCCGCGATGCCGGGGTGAAAGTGATCGGCGTCTCCAGGGATGCGATGAAGAGCCATGAGAAGTTCATCGGCAAATATGACCTCGACGTACCGCTTGCCTCCGACGAGGATGGGCGGATCTCCGATGCCTTTGGAACCTGGGTCCAGAAATCGATGTACGGGCGCAAATATATGGGAATGGAGCGCTCGACCTACCTGATCAGTCGGGATGGCCGAATCCTAAGGTCCTGGCGCAAGGTCAAAGTGCCTAGCCACGCTCAGGAAGTCCTTGCGGCTGCGAGGGAGCTTCGGTCCGCATAGCCGAACCTCCGCCCGCGAGACTTTTGAAGATCATCTGCCAATAGACCACGTCGTCGTACAGGGCCCTCACCGGGATTCGCTCGTCCAGCCCATGGGCGCGCTCGTCGAGCGGCGAGATCCCCCAGCTTCCATCGATATCGTAAACGGGGATCCCCTGGGCCCTGAAAAAGCTTCCATCACTCGCTCCCGTGGACATCTCGGGATAGACTTCCATGTCTGGCCCATCGAGCTTGTGGATCGCAGCAGTCACCGCCTGAAGGACATCCGGACGAAGCGGCGAGGCGGGGGTCGGCTGGCCGATATAATTGGGATCGGGCTTGACCTCGACATTCGGGCCGACGAGCTTCTGCAGCTCCGCCTGGACCTCGACCGGCTGGACTCCGGGGAAGATCCGGCAGTTGACGGTGGCTGTCGCGCTCTGCGGAAGCGCATTGTCGGCATGGCCGCCGGCAAGCATGGTCGCAACGCAGCGCGTTCGAGTGAGCCCCACCTCGAGCGGGTTGGCTTCGATCGCATCGGCCGCGTTGCCGTCATTGGGATTTGCGAGCCACGCGCGGATCTCCTGCCCCAAGGGGCTATTTCCTTCCTGCCGTGCGCGGACCTCGAAATAGGCTCGGGTCACGCCGTTCTGCATCGGCTGGAAACGATAGGTGCGCAGCTTCTCAAGAGAGTCGGCAAGATCGTAGATCGCATTGTCCGGCCGAGGACGGCTGCTGTGACCGCCTGGATTGTGGGTCGTGAAGAAATAGGTCTGGAAGGTTTTCTCGGCCATCGAAATGCCGCAGCCGAGTGGGCGGAAATTCTCGTCGTACGAGGCGCAGCCGCCATCGGCGTTGAGGCCGAATTCGGCATCTGTGAGGCTGCGCCACTTGGTCGAGCCCAGAGTCGCTCCAACTCCGCGAGTTTCCTCATCGCCGCTATAGAAGAAAATGATGTCACGGTCCGGCTTGAACCCCTCGGACATGAGCTTGACTGCGGCCATCGTCGTTGCGACGTCGCCGTTCTTCATGTCGCTCGTTCCGCGTCCGAGGAAATAGCCGCCCTGCTCGCGGAAAACGAACGGATCAAAGGTCCAGTCGGAACGCTTGGCCTCGACGACGTCCATGTGGCCCAGGATCAGCATCGGCTTTTGCGTCGGATGCGGCGAGCGCCAGCGAACGATCAGCGCCTCGGTCTGATCGCCAGGAAGCGCCTCGTAAGGCATGAAGTGGATGTCGGAGTCGGGGATTCCGGCTGCACGGAACTGACTTGCGAGGAGCTGCGCGACCTTGGGGACCTCGCCGCGGTTGTGAACGCTCGGGATCTCGATCGCGTCCTTGAAGACTGCGCGGGTCTTCGCCTGCCAGGCCGGTTCAAGCTGGGTCGGCAATGTCCGGGGATCCGTGGCCGCAAGGGCCGTCGTCGCACTGAAGGCAAGCCAGATTCCGAGCGCAATTCGCATGTGATTTCCCTCTTCCCCAAACTCAAGCCGTGTGACGCTACCCTCTACGCGGGCGCGGTCAAGTTACGGCTCCATGACCCTCGGCAAGATATTCGGCACTGCGCATCTCTTCGAGGCGGCTGATTGTCCGCTCGAACTCGAACCTGCCGTCGCCCGAGGGATAGAGACCTTCGGGCTCGGAGTCAGCCGAAGCGAGGAGCTTCACCTTATGCTCGTAAAGGGCATCGATGAGCGTCACGAAGCGCGCCGCTTCGTTGCGCATCTCCGGGCCCATCACCGGAATTCCAACGAGGATTACCGTGTGGTACCGCCTCGCGATCGCAAGATAGTCGGCTGCTCCTCGAGGTTCTCCGCACAAGCGCTTGAAGGAGAAGACCGCGACGCCCTTGAGGCTCTTGGGGACGTGGAGCGTCCGGCCCGAGCCGACTTCGATGTCCTCGGAAGGGACCTTCGCGCGGTCTTCGACCGGATAATCGGTGAGCTGGAAGAAGGCTCTCGAAAGCGCGGCCGTGGCTTCGGGGCCGTTGGGGACATGCCACGCCTCGACGCCCGTCAGTCGCTCCAGCCGGTAGTCGGTTGGTCCGTTGACCGGAACGACGAGCATCCGCCGTTCGATCAGCTCGATGAATGGGAGGAAGAGCTCGCGGTTCAGCCCGTCCTTGTAGAGATCGCCTGGCGGTCGGTTCGAGGTCGTGACCACCTTGACGCCCTCTTCGATCAGTTTTCCGAACAAGCGCGACAGGATCATCGCGTCCGCGGGGTTGGTGACCTGCATCTCGTCGAAGCACAGAAGCCTCGCCCCGGCTGCAATCTCCTCGGCGACCGGCTCGATCGGATCGCCCTCGTGGCGCTCGCGAATTCGCCTCAGCCGGCCATGGGTTTCGAGCATGAATTCAAGAAAATGGACCCGGCGCTTCGGTTCGACATCGATGTTCGCGAAAGCGAGATCCATCAGCATCGACTTGCCGCGCCCCACTCCGCCCCAGAGATAGACGCCCGCGGGCCCTTTGGGAGCGCTGCCAAGCAGCCTCGACAGAAAACCGCCGCCCGCGAAGGTCGAAGCGAGCCGGTCAAGCGCTCCGACCGCGCGTTCCTGCGCCGTGTCCCGCTTGAGCTCCTTGGCGGCGACCAGCCGATCGTAAGCCGCGCGGACCTGTCCCGTCATGCAGGAGCGTTGCGTTCGCGAATGCGCTTCAACGTGCCCGTGAAACTGTAACAGGGCCCGTCGTTCTGGCGAACGACTCCCTGGAGGAACGCATGGCCGCGAGTCTGCTTCACAAGCTCGACATAGGCATCGAGCGGCGATCCTGGGCGACCGCGAGCCAGGAAATGGGTCGTGAGATCGAGCGTCACGTAATGACCGCGCTCCATCCCTGCGCAGAGCCCGCCGGCGAACATCGCCATATCGATGAAACTCATTACCGAGCCGCCATGGAGGGAGCCCCCCATGTTCATGTGGGCCTCGGTCGGAAACATCCGGCAGACGGCGCGGCCAGCACCATCGGGTTTGAACAGCAGACGGCCAGTCGCTGCCGCGAAGCTCCCGCGCGGGAAATCCCCCCAGCTGTACCATCCGGGGTTTTCCGGATCGGGCTGAGCGCCCGTCGGGACGCCGACATCCTCCATAAGGTCGGGCTGGCTGCGTTCGTCGCTCACGAGCGGCGGTTCCTTGTCTTACGCGGCCCGTTCCGCGATCAGCTTCTTCGTCTCGGCGATCGCTTTGGCGGGACTGAGGCCCTTGGGGCAGACGTTCGCGCAATTCATGATCGTGTGACAGCGGTAGAGGCGATAGGGATCCTCGAGCTGGTCGAGCCTCTCGCCCGTAGCCTCGTCCCGACTGTCGGCAATCCAGCGATAGGCCTGAAGAAGGATCGCCGGGCCGAGGAATTTGTCTGAATTCCACCAATAGCTTGGGCAGCTGGTTGAGCAGCAGAAGCACAGGATGCACTCGTAGAGGCCGTCGAGCTTGGAGCGATCTTCGGGCGACTGGAGCCGCTCACGCGAGGGCGCAGGGCTCGAGGTCTTCAGCCACGGCTGGATCAGCGCATATTGAGCGTAGGCGTGGGTGAGATCAGGGACGAGGTCCTTGACCACTTCCATGTGCGGGAGCGGAGTGATTTGAACGTCGCCCTTCAAATTCTCGATGGCGGTCGTGCAGGCGAGGCCATTGCGTCCGTCCATGTTCATCGCGCAGCTTCCGCAGATCCCCTCCCGGCACGAGCGCCGGAACGTCAGCGTGGGGTCGATCTCGTTCTTGATCTTGATGAGCGCATCGAGGACCATCGGACCACATTTGTCGAGATCGATGGTGTATCTGTCGAAGCGAGGGTTCGCGCTGCTATCGGGATCGTAGCGATAAATCTTGAACGTCTTGAGCCGCTTGCCGTCCTCGCTCTTCCAGTCGCGGCCCCTGGTGACCCTGCTGTTCTTGGGAAGCGTGAATTCGGCCAAGCTTTGACTCCTTGCTTGCGCCTCCCGCTAGCATGGGCCGCATCCATAAGAAAAGGCCGCCGAGGAGGGTTCCGGCGGCCTTTCTTTACGCTTCAACTGCCCGATTACATCGGGGAAATGACCCTCTCCACGCGATAGGTGCGCGGATTGACGACATAGACGTAGCCATTGTCGTTCACGTACCGATAGCGCGAGCCGAGGTGATAGCGGCTGACGACCGGACCCGGCAGAGTGTTGACGTCAACATAATTGTAGCTCGGTCCGAACGCGTAGCCGACGTTGTAACGCGGGCGCCACGCCATGCAGGTACCATGGCGCCAATGGGCGCAGGTCGCATCGCCGGTGATATGTCGCGCCTGGGCGGGGAACGCCGTCAACGCCGTCGCCGCTACTCCAACTGCTAGAAGTGTCTTGATCATTATCCGTCTCCTTCGAAAGTTATGGGTAGCTAACGATCTATGGTTCGAATCGGTTTCGCGCTTCGTCCGACGACCCTGCGCATTTAATGTTTCGCCTCCGTATCGGTTTTCTGTCGGTTGCGAGGGAGAGGTCACCCCGCTAATCGGGCGCCGCGCTCCAGAAGCGGCGACTCCCCTTTTAAGACCCGCCGCTCGACGAACAGAAAGGTGGAAAGCCAGCCCATGGCTCGCAAGAAGATCGCGCTGATCGGCGCCGGAATGATCGGCGGTACCCTCGCTCACCTCGCAGCGATGCGAGAGCTGGGCGATATCGTTCTGTTCGACATCGTCGAGGGAGTTCCCGAAGGAAAGGCGCTCGACATCGCCCAGGCGGGTCCGATCGACGATTTCGACGTCAAGCTCAAAGGCACCTCCGATTATGCCGAGATCGAAGGGGCGGACGTGTGCATCGTCACCGCCGGAATCGCCCGCAAGCCGGGAATGAGCCGCGATGACCTGCTTGGAATCAACCTCAAGGTCATGAAGTCGGTTGGCGAGGGCATTCGCAAGCATGCTCCGAACGCCTTTGTCATCTGCATCACCAATCCATTGGACGCGATGGTCTGGGCGCTTCGGGAATTCTCGGGTCTCCCGCGCCACATGGTGGTCGGAATGGCCGGAGTCCTCGACAGTGCTCGCTTCCGGCACTTCCTTGCTGAAGAGTTCAATGTTTCGGTCGAGGACGTCACCGCCTTCGTGCTCGGGGGCCACGGCGACACGATGGTTCCGGTCGTTGAATATTCGACCGTTGCGGGAATCCCGATCCCCGACCTCGTGAAGATGGGTTGGACGAGCAAGGACAAGATCGATTCGATCGTTAAACGAACGCGTGGCGGAGGGGGTGAGATCGTCGCGCTTCTGAAGACCGGCTCGGCTTATTACGCACCGGCGACGAGTGCGATCACGATGGCCGAGAGCTTTCTCAAGGACAAGAAGCGCGTCCTGCCCTGCGCTGCTCACCTTTCGGGCCAATACGGAGTGAACGACCTCTATGTCGGGGTCCCGGTGGTCATCGGGGCCGGCGGCGTTGAGCGGATCATCGAGATCGAGCTCAATCCCGATGCGCGCGAGAACTTTAACGCCAGCGTCGATGCCGTGAAGGAGCTTCTCGTCGCCTGCAGGCAGATCGACGGCAGCCTCGCCGAGGAGGCGGTCGCGTGAGTATCCTCGTCGACAAAAGCACCAAGGTCATCACGCAGGGGATGACCGGCGAGACGGGCACCTTCCACACGCGTCAGGCGCTCGATTACGGAACCCAGATGGTCGCCGGAGTCACTCCGGGAAAGGGCGGCAGCACGCACCTTGGACTTCCGGTGTTCGATACGGTCCACGAGGCCGCCGCAAAAACGGGAGCCACGGCTTCGGTGATCTATGTGCCGCCGCCATTTGCGGCGGATTCGATCCTCGAGGCCATCGATGCCCAAGTGCCTCTGATCGTCACGATCACCGAGGGTATTCCGGTGCTCGACATGGTTCGTGTGAAGCGGGCTCTTTCGGGCTCCAAGTCCCGCCTCATCGGCCCCAATTGCCCCGGAGTTCTTACGCCCAACGAGTGCAAGATCGGGATCATGCCCGGCAATATCTTCAAAAAGGGCAGCGTCGGAGTCGTCAGCCGGTCCGGCACACTCACTTATGAAGCCGTGTTCCAGACAACCAACGAGGGCCTTGGCCAGTCGACTGCAGTGGGGATCGGCGGCGACCCGGTGAAGGGCACGGAGTTCATCGACATCCTCGAGATGTTCCTCGCTGACGATGAGACTCAGTCGATCATCATGATCGGAGAGATCGGCGGAAGCGCCGAGGAAGATGCTGCCCAGTTCCTCGCCGATGAAGCCAGGCGCGGCCGCAACAAGCCGGTTGTCGGCTTCATCGCTGGTCGAACCGCGCCGCCGGGACGCCGAATGGGCCATGCCGGGGCGATCGTTTCGGGCGGCAAGGGCGATGCCGAAAGCAAGATAGCGGCGATGGAGGCGGCTGGAATCGTCGTCAGTCCGAGCCCATCTGAGCTCGGCAAGACGCTGAAGGAGCTGCTGGTTACAGCCTGAGATGAACGATTCTGCCGGAACCTTCGAACGCGATCCCGGCCCGAGCTGGGAGCGATCCAATTGGCCTGTCGAGGAGCTCGACGAGCTCAATCTTGGCCTCGATCCGACGCAGGCGACGATCGAGAAGTTTCGCGACGCGGTTGCCGATCGCGCCGCCGCTGGCGGAGCAAGCCAGGACGAAGTCCGCCGAGCCGCGGCCGATAGCATCAGGGCGATGATGCTCATCCGGACCTATCGTGTTCGCGGGCATCTCGCCGCCCGCCTCGATCCCTTGGGGCTGTCACGGATGGACGTTCCACCAGACCTCACTCCGGCGTTCCACGGCTTCAAGAATTCAGACCTTGATCACCCGATCTACATCGCCGGAGCGCTGGGGTTCGAAACCGCGACGGTTCGCCAGATCGTCGCCGTCCTCCAGGCCAATTACTGTGGCCACGTCGGCCTTGAGTATATGCATATCAACGACGTCGAGGAGCGGCGCTTCCTCCAGCAGCGAATGGAGGGCAAGGACGCCGAGATCAGCTTCACGCCCGAAGGCAAGCAGTCGATCCTCTCCAAGGTCATCCAGGCGGAGCAGTGGGAGAAATTCCTCGCCCGCAAATATGTCGGCACCAAGCGCTTCGGACTCGATGGCGGCGAAGGCGCAGTCCCGGCGCTCGAGGCAGTGATCAAATATGCGGGCGTTGCGGGTGTCGAGGAGATCGACGTCGGAATGGCCCACCGCGGCCGTCTCAACATCCTGTGCAACGTCATGGGCAAGCCCTACCGTGCGATCTTCCACGAATTTGCGGGGGGAGCGACCAATCCCGCCGACGTCGGCGGCTCGGGCGATGTCAAATATCACCTCGGGACCTCGTCGGACCGCGAGTTCGACGGGATCCGAGTCCACCTCTCTCTCCTCCCCAACCCATCGCATCTGGAGGCGGTCGATCCCGTCGTCCTTGGCAAGACTCGCGCGGTCCAGACGATCAAGGGCGACAGTCAGGGGGACAAGGTCCTTCCGATGCTTCTCCACGGCGATGCTTCATTCGCCGGGCAGGGGGTCGTCTGGGAGTGCCTCAGCTTCTCGGGACTTGCCGGCTACGGAACCGGCGGGACGATCCATTTCATCATCAACAACCAGATCGGCTTCACGACCAGTCCGCAGTTCGGACGGTCCTCGCCCTATCCGTCGGACGTCGCAAAGGGCATCCAGGCGCCGATCCTGCACGTCAACGGCGATGATCCCGAAGCGGTCACCTTCTGCTGCAAGCTCGCCACCGAATTCCGCCAGACGTTCAACCGCGACGTCGTCATCGACATGTGGTGCTATCGGCGTTTCGGGCACAACGAAGGCGACGAGCCGAGCTTCACTCAGCCCCAGATGTATGCTGCGATCAAGAAGCATCCCCCGATCAGCGAGATCTACGGCGAGCGGCTGATCGAGGAGGGCGTGATCGACCAACCCTGGATCGACAAGACGACCTCCGACTATGTCGCTCATCTCGAGGAGGAGTTTGAGGCAGCCGTCTCCTATCTCCCGAACAAGGCCGACTGGTTCGAGGGCCGCTGGGCCGGCCTCGCCCGCCCCGACGAGCCTGTCCTTGGCAGGCGCAACATCGACACAGCGATCGACGAGACCGAGCTTGAGGATCTGGGGAACGTCCTGACGAGCGTCCCGGAAGGGTTCGACATCCACAAGACGCTTCAGCGAATCCTCGATTCCAAGAAGGCGATGTTCGAGAGCGGCGAGGGATTTGACTGGGCAACGGCCGAAGCGCTCGCCTTTGGAAGCCTCGTTGCCGAAGGAGCCGGGGTGCGCCTTTCGGGCCAGGACAGTGGACGGGGCACGTTCAGCCAGCGCCACGCCGTCTGGGTCGACCAGCAGACCGGCGAGAAATACATCCCTCTTTGTCATGTGAAGGGCGGCCGCTTCGAAGTGCGGGACAGCCCGCTTTCCGAGTTCGGAGTCCTCGGCTTCGAATATGGCTATTCGCTCGCGGATCCTCGCTGCCTCGTTCTGTGGGAGGCTCAGTTCGGCGACTTCGCCAACGGCGCCCAGAGCATCATCGACCAGTTCGTCGCTGCCGGCGAAGCCAAATGGCTGCGCGCAAGCGGGCTCGTCATGCTGCTCCCGCACGGGCTGGAGGGACAGGGCCCCGAGCACAGCTCGGCGAGGCTCGAGCGCTATCTTCAACTTTGCGCCGACGACAATATGCAGGTCGCCAACTGCACGACCCCTGCGAACTATTTCCACATTCTAAGGCGCCAGATGCGCAGGGGTTTCAGAAAACCGCTTGTGCTGATGACGCCCAAGTCACTCCTTCGCCACAAACTCGCGGTCTCGAGCGCCCGCGATTTCACTGGAGAGAGCCATTTCCGGCGGATCCTCTCCGACCTCAATCCGCCTGAGCAGGGCGACACCCGGCGCCTCGTCCTGTGCTCTGGCAAACTCTCTTATGAGCTGATGGAAGCACGCGACCAGGCGGGCGACCTTGGAGTGGAGATCGTCCGCATCGAGCAGCTCTATCCCTTCCCGTCCGAGCCGCTCGTCAAACGCCTGAAGGCAATTCCAAAGCTCAGCGATCTGATCTGGGCGCAGGAGGAACCGAAGAACAATGGAGCCTGGTTCTTCGTCGAGGATCTCCTGAGGGACTGTCTTGCCGATGCAGGCTTTGAAGGAATGCATGCCCAATATGCCGGCCGCGCTCCTTCAGCCTCGCCCGCAAGCGGGCTCGCAAAGCGTCATGCCGCCGAGCAGGCGGCCTTGATTGCCGAGGCGCTCGGCCACAGCAGCCGCGCCGACAGTCCGGTTCTCGCTGCGCAATAAAGGGTAGAAATGGCCACTGACGTCCAAGTCCCCGCGCTCGGGGAATCGATTACCGAGGGAACGCTCGCCGAGTGGCTCAAAAAGCCCGGGGAGGCGGTCAAGGCGGACGAACCGATCGCAAGCCTCGAGACCGACAAGGTCAGCGTCGAGGTGCCCTCGCCGGTCGCAGGAGTGCTCAGCGAGCAGCTTGCGAAGCAGGGCGACAACGTCGCCGTCGGCGCGGTGATCGCACGTATCGACGAGGATGCGGCTCCAGCCGCTGCGGCCGCATCGCCGACGCCTGCCGAGAGCGTCGCTTCCGCAGCGACCAATCCGCCCGGAGCGGGCGAAACTCCTCTGCTTCGGGATGACGAGCATGCACCGCACGCCGAAGGCGAGGAGGACGAGCACGTCACGACGCTTTCTCCGGCCGTTCGCCGCGCAGTTCTCGAACATCATGTCGACCCGACCAAGATCAGGGGAACGGGCAAGGACGGACGTCTAACCAAGGACGACGTGATCGCCGCCGCTCAGACCCAGAAAACCGGCGCTCCGGGAGAGCCCGAGGAGCCGCAGGCAAAAGCACCGATCGCGGAGCCGCCGATCCCAGCCGAAACCCAGCCGCAGTCGGTCGCCGGGGAGCGGCGCGAGGAGCGGGTCAAGATGTCGCGTCTTCGACTGACGGTCGCAAAGCGCCTCAAGGACGCTCAAAACACCGCCGCGATTCTGACGACGTTCAACGACGTCGACATGAGCGCAGTGATCGAGGCGCGCAGCCGCTACAAGGACCTCTTCGAGAAGAAGCACGGCATTCGACTTGGCTTCATGGGCTTTTTCGTGAAGGCCTGCGCGCTCGCGGCCAAGGACGTGCCTTCCGTCAATGCCAGCCTCGAGGGAGACGAGATCGTCTATCACGATTATCTCGACGTCTCCGTCGCTGTCAGCGCTCCCAAGGGTCTCGTCGTTCCGGTCGTTCGCAATGCCGACAGGATGAGCTTCGCCGAGATCGAAAAGACGATTGCCGCTTATGGCAAGAAAGCGAAGGAAGGGACGCTGACGGTCGACGAGATGCAGGGGGGAACCTTCACCATCTCCAATGGCGGGGTATTCGGCTCGCTTCTGTCGACACCGATCATCAACCCTCCGCAGTCCGCCGTTCTTGGAATGCATCGGATCGAGGAACGGCCGGTCGTCAAGGACGGCCAAATCGTCGCCCGGCCGATGATGTATCTGGCGCTTTCCTACGACCACCGGCTGATCGACGGCCGCGAGGCGGTGACCTTCCTGGTGCGCGTCAAGGAAGCGATCGAGGACCCGACGCGGCTGCTCATCGATCTCTAAGGGAATAAAATGGCTGATTATGATTTCGACGTCCTGGTGATCGGCGCCGGCCCGGGCGGTTATGTCGCCGCGATTCGGGCAGCTCAGCTTGGGCTGAGGACGGCGTGCGCCGAGAGCCGCGAAACGCTGGGCGGGACCTGCCTCAATGTCGGCTGCATTCCATCCAAGGCGCTTCTCCACGCGTCCGAACTGTTCGAGGAAGCCGCGTACGGGACGCTCGCCAAATGGGGCGTCATGCCCGGAAAGGTCGAGCTTGATCTTGGGCAGATGCACGCGACTCGTCTCGAAGCCGTCAAGGGACTGACTCAGGGCGTCGAGTTCCTGTTCAAGAAGAACAAGGTCGAATGGCTGAAAGGGCGAGCGAGCTTCGAGAGCGCCGATACGGTGAAGGTTGGGGAAAAGACAGTCCGCGCCAAGAACATCATCGTTGCGACGGGTTCGTCGGTGACGGAGCTTCCCGGAATCACGATCGACCAGGAGCGGATCGTCGATTCAACCGGGGCGCTCGAGCTTTCCGAAGTCCCCAAGCGCATGGTGGTGATCGGCGGCGGAGTGATCGGGCTCGAACTGGGATCGGTCTGGAGGCGCCTCGGAGCCGAGGTCATCGTGGTTGAATTTCTCGACCAGATCCTTCCCGGCTTCGATGGTGACGTGCGCAAGGAAGCCAACAAGATCTTCAAGAAGCAGGGTTTCGAGTTCCGACTGTCGACGAAGGTGACCAAGGCCGAGCGAAAGGGCGATAGCGTTACGCTCACAATCGAGCCGGCGGCCGGCGGCGCGGCCGAGACGCTCGAGGCGGATGTCGTGCTCGTTTCGATTGGGCGAAAGCCCAATACCGAAGGCCTCGCGCTGGACAAAGCGGGCCTCCAGACCAATCAGCGCGGCCAGATCGAGACCGACCACGACTTTAAGACAAAGATCGCCGGAATCTGGGCGATCGGCGATGTCATCCCGGGCCCGATGCTGGCGCACAAGGCCGAGGACGAGGGAATTGCAGTCGCCGAAATCATCGCCGGGCAAGCGGGCATCGTGAACGAGAATGTGATTCCGTCAGTCGTCTACACCATGCCCGAGATCGCCGGCGTCGGCCTCACCGAGGAGGATGCCCGAAAGGGCGGCGAGGTGAAGATCGGCAAGTTCCCGATGCTCGCCAACAGCCGCGCCAAGACCAACCGGGAGCCTGACGGCTTCGTAAAGGTGATCGCCGACGCAAAGACAGACCGGGTCCTTGGAGTTTGGATGATCGCCTCCGTCGCTGGAACCATGATCGGCGAAGCGGCGCTCGCCATGGAGTTTGGGGCAACAAGCGAGGACATCGCCTACACCTGCCACGCCCACCCGACTCATGAGGAGGCGCTCAAGGAAGCGGCGATGGCGGTTACCGGGAAACCGATTCATATCTGAGCCACGAAAACTGCCGCCGCCTTCGCTCCTCTGGTGGGCGGCGGAACTGCCGCGAGCTGCGGCGACGCTCGTCTCGCTTCCTTTCGCACGCGGGCGCCTCGCAAAAGCCTCCAAAGGAGACGGAAGGCCGGTTCTCCTGCTTCCCGGATTTGGAAATTCGGATCGTTCGCTCTTCGTGCTGAAGCGCTATCTCAGGCGCCTTGGCTATGGGGCCGAGAGCTGGCAATTGGGCCGCAACTTCGGCCCTCGCACAGTGGGTCCGGACGCCGAGAGATTGTTTGGCCGGATCAGGGAGTTGACCGAGGCCAGCGGCGAACCGGTCACCCTCATCGGCATTAGCCTTGGCGGAATGCTCGCACGTCTCGCAGCCCACCGGCTGACCGGAATGGTCCGCGAAGTGATCACGATCGCCTCCCCTTATGCAGCTGATCCGCGCTCGACCAACGTTTGGCGCATCTACGAGCTCCTGAGCGGCGAACACCTTTCAGGTGACCTCGCTCGGGGCCGACTTTTCGAGATTGCTCGGCCGCTGCCGGTGCCGGCGACGGCGATCTGGAGCCCAACCGACGGTCTGGTGAACGGCCATGCCTGCTACATGCCGCTGGAACCGGGATTGCGCACGATCGAGATTGCGGGCAGCCACATGGGTGTCCAGCTGCGCCCACGAGTGATGCGCGCCGTTTCCGACATACTCGCCGGTGATCCGGATTGAACTGCTGCCCATCGCTTCCCTTCGATGCTATGCCCTGAGCCATGCTGCTTGGTCTCCTTCTTGCCGCGCAGGCGGCGGCGCCCGCTGACCTCTCGGCATTCAAACCCTTTGTCGGCGCGTGCTGGCGAGCCAGCTTCAGCGCCACGGTCAACGACACCCATTGTTTTGAGGCGATGTACGGCGGCGCGCATGTCCGCGATCGCCACGAGGTCAAAGAGGGCGGCAGGACCGTTTACGCTGGCGAGACGATCTACAGCGCCGACGGACCCGACCTGGTTTTCACCTACGTCAATTCGCTCGGCGGGGTCGGATCTGGAAAGGTCGCCGCTTCAAATGCGGTGCTCGGTTTCACCGGGAGCATGCGGGCCTCTCCGGACAAGGCTCAGGAGCCGATCGATACCGAGTGGCGCATCATCGACAGCGACCATTATGAAGTTCGCACCCCGGCGGCGCCCAAAGACAGCCAACCGGAAAAGCCGCTTGTCTTTAGCCGGGTGACGGAAGCGAAGCCCAGGTAAGAGGTTCACAAGGAACAGTGATCCTTGGCGCGAGGTCGCGCTGCCAACGTCCGACATCGATCCATTTGCCAAGCTTGAATCCAACTCCGCGCTCGATTGCCAAGAGATTGAAGCCGAGCTTTTCGTGAAGTGCGACGCTCGCTTCATTGGGAAGCGCGATGCCTGCAATCGCGGTCACGAAACCCTGTTGTTCGAGAAGTCCAACGTGGGCTGAAAGAAGCTTTCGGCCAAGACCGCGTCCCTGAGCATCGGGAACGAGGTAGATCCCGGTCTCGACGCTCCAACGATAGGCCGCGCGATTGCGCATCGCTGACGTGGAGGCGACGCCCAGGATCCGCCCGTCGTCGTCGGCGAGCAGCCAGGGATGGATCGGGTTTGCCATTCGAGCAGAAATCTCGCCAGCGTCCGGCGGGCTCTCCTCAAAGGTGAAATGCTGCTGTTCGACATAAGGGCGGTAGATTGCCGCGACTGCCGCGGCATCCGACCCCCGTGCAGATCGAATTACGACAGCCATTCCTTGAGGAGACCGAGCAGGCTGAGGTCGCGCTTGTCGAGCTTTGCAGGCGCGGCTCCCGGGCAGGAAAGGCAGCGCGCCTGAATGCTCGGTCCAGCCAGGATCGAGCGCACTTCCGAAAGCATCTCGGCGAGCTCTTGCTGAGGTGCGCGCGACAGCGAAGCGAAGGCGTCCTCCGGGACAGCGCTATTATCGTTTTGCTGATCGGCCAAGGCTTCGATCAGCTGCTGACGGAAGCTCTTGGGCGGCTCGAGGTAACGGACCCCGCGCTCGTTGCCGAGGCCGGCGAGCTGAGCGGCTTTGGCGATCGCATCGTCAACTCCGCCGAAGCCGTCGACCAGCCCGAGCTGGTGCGCGGTTCCTCCGTCCCAGACCCGGCCCTGGGCGATCTGGTCGACCTGCTGCGGAGTCTTGTGCCTCGCCGCAGCGACGATCCCGAGGAAACGGCCGTACATCGAATTGACGCCCGACTGAATGAGCACGCTGGCCTCGGGCGAAGGGCCCTTGAACAGGTCAGGCTCGCCCGAGAGCGGAGTCGTCTTCACTCCGTCGGCGCCGACACCGAGCTTCTGGAGCGTGCCCTGGAAGCTGGGAATGATCCCGAAAACGCCGATCGACCCCGTGATCGTCGAGGGCTCGGCATAGATGAAGTCGCCAGGAGTGGAGACCCAATAGCCACCCGACGCGGCAACGCTGCCCATCGAGACGACAATCGGGATCTTCTTCGACTTCGCATCGAGGAGAGCCTGGCGGATCCGCTCGGACGCGAGCACGGATCCCCCGGGACTGTCGACCCTCACGACGAGCGCCTTGATTCCGCCCCGCACCCCGTCATCGATTTCCTTGGCGATGGTGTCGCCTCCGGCCGTCCCCGGTCCCGCTCTTCCATCCTCGATCAGGCCCGCGATCGTCACGATCCCGATCGGGCCCTTGGGATTCTGCTCGACGACGGCCGGGATGTAGGAGGAGAGCTTGATCCGGGCGTAGCCGGTGCTGTCCTTGTCCGGCTTTCCGCCAAGCTCGGCCAGCCGGTCCTCGAATTCGCGCCGGCTGCCGATCTTGTCGACGAGACCATTGTCGAGCGCCGCCTTGGCCATGTCGCCGCCGGCGGCTGCAACGGCCCCGTTCAAGTTCGACAGGAAAAGGTCGATATTGGCCTTGGGACGCGCCTGTTTCACATGCGTTTCCCAGCTTGCGAGTTCGGCCTTGTCGAGCGCGACCGCATTCTCCTTCGCAGCCGGGGACATGTCGTTGCGGATGAACGGCTCGACCGCGGCCTTGTAGGTGCCGACCCGATAGACGTTGGCGGTCACTCCGAGCTTGTCGAGAAGGCCCTTGTAGTAAAGGTTGCTTCCGCCGGGCCCAGCCACGAGCACTGCTCCCAGGGGGTTCAGCCAGATTTCCGAAGCGGCCGAGGCAAGCTCGTAGCTGTCGTCACTATAGCCGACGCCATAAGCGATCACCGGCTTGCCCGCCGAGCGTACCCGCCGGACCGCATCGGCGAGATCGCCGATGGTCGTCTCGCCGCCTCCGGTAAAGCCGTCGAGGTCGAGCGCGACCGCCTTCACCCGGCCATCGTCCTTTGCCTTGTCGAGCGCCTGAACGAGATCCCGGAGCCGATATTCGCCCAGGCGGTTGCCGCTCGCGATGTCCGACCATTGGGCGCGCGAGGGCTGCTCGACCACGCTTCCGTTGAGGTTGAGGTCCAGGACGCCGTCCTTGACGGGAGCCGGCCGCGCGGAAAGCGCGCTGTAGAGCATCCCAAAGAAGATCAGCATGAAAATGAGGACGAGTGCGTCCTTGATCCCGACGAGCAGTTTCCAGATCGCGCGTACGAATTTCATTACAGGACCTCTGACAATTGCTTGACCCCGCTAGCGGAGTAAGCCCGCCTCGGCCAAACCTTTTCGACGCGCGGCCTTACGGCTAGGCGCCGCGGCGATGACCGGAGCTACCGACATATTGCGCTCAGATCGCGATCGCGCGTGGATTGCCGAGCTCCGCTCGACCCTTGCGCTCGCCTGGCCGCTGATCCTTGCGAACCTGACTCAGCAGGCGATCCAGGCGACCGACGTCCTTTTAATGGGCCGTCTCGGCGCATCCCAGCTCGCCGCGGCAACTCTCGCACTCAATCTCACCTTCACGTTCAACCTTCTGATGCTCGGACTGGTCACCGCCTCCTCGCCGATGATGGCGAGCGCGCTTGGCCAAAGATTCAATGCCGTGCGCGATGTCCGGCGAACCTTCCGGGCGGGACTTTGGCTCCTTGCCTTCGCGCTTCCCGCCTATTGGCTCGTTCTTTGGAACATCGGAACGTTAATGCGGGCATTCGGCGAGACGGCCGACCTTGCGCGCCAGGGGCAGACCTTCATGCGCGCCTACATGTGGTGCACGGGCCCCTGGCTCATCTTCCAGCTGCTTCGCAACTTCGTTGCTGCACTCGAGCGCCCGAGGGTCATCCTCTGGCTGAGCCTTGGCGGCATCGGCCTCAACGCGCTTCTGAGCTGGTCACTGATTTTCGGTCATTTTGATCTTCCGGCGCTCGGACTGCCGGGCGGAGGGCTCGGAAGCACGCTGACCTGGTTCACGCTTTGCGCAGCCCTGATCGGGATGACCACGTTCGAGCGCCGCTTCAGGAGATTTCACCTGTTCGGCCATTTTTGGCGGTTCGACCCTGAGCGAACGATGGCCATGGTCCGGCTCGGCTGGCCGATTGGCGTGACGATGGCTCTCGAAATGGGCGTCTTTGCGCTCGCCGCTTATTTCATGGGCTGGATCGGAGCCCCGGCAGTCGCAGCGCATGCAGTCGCGCTCCAGCTTGCTGCGCTGACGTTCATGGTGCCTCTGGGACTGGGGCAGGCGGCGACGGTTCGGGTCGGCCTGGCGTTCGGGCGCAACGACGAAGCGGGAATCACGCGGGCCGGCTGGACGGCATGGGTGATCGGGGTTGCATTCATGGGCTCGATGGCAATGGTGATGTGGACGATCCCGCGCCGCCTGGTGACATTGTTCCTTACCGAGGGTCCCCGAAATGCGCTCGCGATCGGCCTTGCCGTGAGTTTCCTGCGGGTCGCTGCGGCCTTCCAGCTCGTTGACGGTGCCCAGGTGATCGGGGCGGGCATGCTGCGCGGCCTTCACGATACGCGCTGGCCGCTCCTGTTCGCGCTCGTCGGCTACTGGGTGGTCGGGCTTGGGATCGGCTCGTGGCTCGCGTTCGGCGCCGACTGGAAAGGGCTGGGGATCTGGATTGGCCTTGCGACCGGCCTTGCCTCGGTCGCCGTGCTGATGATCGCCCGCTGGCTGATGCGTGGCCGACTCGGGCTGACACGCTCTTCGCACCCGTAACCGTTACGCCCGAGAAAAAACCGCGCTCCAAGGCGTTGACGGATGAACCGCGCGCAACCATATGCGCGCCATCGCTGGCACTCTCACGGTGAGAGTGCCAAGATTAATGTTCAACCACTAAGAGGAAGAGGGGGTTCAAGCCCATGGGTTTCAGGCCGCTTCATGATCGTGTCCTCGTCCGTCGGGTCGAGGCAGAAGAGAAGTCCGCAGGCGGGATCATCATCCCGGATACGGCAAAGGAAAAGCCGCAGGAAGGCGAAGTCGTCGCCGTCGGCGGAGGCTCCAAGTCCGAGGAAGGCAAGGTCACGCCGCTTGACGTCAAGGCCGGCGACCGGATCCTTTTCGGCAAATGGTCGGGCACCGAGGTTAAGATTGACGGTGAAGACCTGATCATCATGAAGGAAGGCGACATCCTCGGGATTGTCGGCTGACCATCTGGGCGCCTTTCGAGAGAAACGGCGCCTGTTCGATCGATTTTGAGAAACTAACCAAACGGAAAGGGTAGCCAGATGGCAGCCAAGGACGTGAAATTCAGCCGCGACGCGCGCGAGCGCATTCTTCGCGGCGTCGACATTCTCGCCGATGCAGTTCGGGTAACGCTCGGACCCAAGGGCCGGAATGTCGTCATCGACAAGAGCTTCGGAGCTCCCAGGATCACCAAGGACGGAGTGACCGTCGCCAAGGAGATCGAGCTCAAGGACAAGTTCGAGAACATGGGCGCGCAGATGGTGCGCGAAGTGGCCTCGAAGACCAACGACATCGCCGGTGACGGAACCACCACCGCGACCGTGCTTGCCCAGGCCATCGTTCGCGAGGGCATGAAGTCAGTTGCTGCGGGGATGAACCCGATGGACCTCAAGCGCGGCATCGACATCGCCGTGAAGAAGGTGATCGAGAACCTGGCGAAGCGTTCGAAGGACGTTTCGGGCTCGGATGAGATCGCTCAGGTCGGCAGCATTGCCGCGAATGGCGACAAGGAAGTCGGCGAGAAGATCGCCGAGGCGATGGAGAAGGTCGGCAAGGAAGGCGTGATCACCGTCGAGGAGGCCAAGGGGCTCGAATTCGAGCTCGACGTCGTCGAGGGCATGCAGTTCGACCGCGGCTATCTCTCGCCTTACTTCATCACCAACCCCGAGAAGATGCAGGTCGAGCTTTCGGATCCGTACATCCTCATCCACGAGAAAAAGCTGTCCAATCTTCAGGCCATGCTTCCGATCCTCGAAGCCGTGGTCCAGAGCGGTCGCCCGCTCCTGATCATTGCCGAGGACATCGAAGGCGAAGCGCTCGCAACCCTGGTCGTCAACAAGCTTCGCGGCGGCCTCAAGGTTGCCGCGGTGAAGGCTCCAGGCTTCGGCGATCGCCGCAAGGCGATGCTGGAGGACATTGCGATCCTTACCGGCGGCGAGATGATCAGCGAGGATCTTGGAATCAAGCTCGAGAACGTCACCTTGAACATGCTCGGTGAGGCCAAGCGGATCACGATCGACAAGGACACCACGACGATCGTCGATGGCAATGGCACTCGCTCGAACATCGAGGGCCGGGTTGGTGCAATCCGCCAGCAGATCGAGACGACCACGTCCGACTATGACCGTGAGAAGCTGCAGGAGCGTCTGGCCAAGCTTGCCGGCGGAGTCGCAGTGATCAAGGTCGGCGGAGCGACCGAAATCGAGGTGAAGGAGCGCAAGGACCGCGTTGATGACGCGCTCCACGCGACCCGCGCAGCGGTTGAGGAAGGGATCGTCCCGGGCGGCGGCACGGCGCTGCTTTATGCCGCGAAGGCGCTCGACGGCTGCAAGGGCGAGAACGACGACCAGACCCGCGGGGTCGACATCGTCCGAAAGGCGCTTCAGTCGCCGCTTCGGCAGATCGTCGAGAACGCCGGGCATGATGGCGCCGTGGTTGCCGGAAAGCTCATCGACGCCAACGACGAGACGCGCGGCTTCAACGCCCAGACCGAGGAATATGAGAACCTCGTCCAGGCCGGTGTGATCGATCCGACCAAGGTGGTTCGCACAGCGCTTCAGGACGCGGCGAGCGTTGCTGGTCTGCTGATCACCACCGAGGCATCGATCGCCGAAGTGGCCGACGACAAGCCCGCTCCGGCGATGGCCGGCGGCGGCATGGGCGGAATGGACTTCTAAGCCTAAAGTTCAGTCCGACGCATTGGAGGGGCCGGAGGCGTTCGCTTCCGGCCCCTCTTCATTTTGGGCCATGCCGTTGAGCATGTTCTCGGCGTCATTGAGCTGAGTGGATTGCTCGGTCGTGGGCGCCTGAGGCCCATCCTTCCCGCAGGCGGAAAGGCACAACAGGGCGGCCATCAGATATTTCGTCATCGAGGCGGTCCTTAGCGAAGCGATCCCAGGGGTTCGCGTAAAAATTGGGGGGCTCGGTGTTCGGCCCCGGCGGCCAATAAAAAAAGGGCCGCCGGTGAGGGCGGCCCTTGGCAGCTTTTGCGAAAAGAGAAGCTTACTTGTTCTCGGCCGCGTTGCTGACCGCCGACTGAGCGTTGTCGACCGCGTTTCCGGCGTTCGAGACAGCGTTGCTTGCGGTGTTGAGGGCGTTGTCGGCAGCATTGACCGAGTCGTTGGTCGCGGCATTGACGTCCGCCTCGGCGTTGTTCTCGACAGCAGTCTCGTTCGCCGCATTGTTGTCGGCGTTGTTCTTGTTGCACGCGGCAAGGCCGAGCGCGAGGACCGCAACGGTCACAATCGTAACCTTCTTCATGATCGTTCCACTCCCTTAAATTTAGCCCGCGGGTGGGCTTCGTCTCGGCCTCGAATGCGAGTCGCTGAGGCCAGGCGCGGGGCCATAGCTGCAATCTCTATCGGCGCACAAGAGATTATTTTAGCAAGGTGAATTGACGATATAAAGATATCTTTATATCCTTAACTCGTGACCGCGACACTTTCGCTCGCCGACCGATTCCAGGCGCTTGCCGACCCGACCCGGCTTCGCATCGTCGTGCTTTTGAGGCTGATGGAGCTTTCGGTCGGCGAACTTGCGCAGGTCCTTGGCCAGAGCCAGCCCCGAGTGTCCAGGCATCTCAAGATTCTCGCCGACGCAGGCGTTCTTGAGCGGCGCAAGGAGGGCAGCTGGGTCTTCCTCAAGCTTGCCGAACTCGAGCGCGTCGAGCCGATGTTTGATTTGGTCGACGCCTGGGCGGACGAGCCGACGAAGGTCCTTTTCGCAGCCGACGCCGCGCGCATCGAAACCATCCGCTCCGAACGTTCGGAGGCGGCCAACCGCTATTTCGCGGGCCATGCGGAAATGTGGGACCAGATCCGTTCGCTTCACGTCGCCGAGAGCGAGGTCGAGCGGGCGATCGACAACGCCCTGGGGCATCGCCCACTCGGGCGTCTCGTCGACATCGGAACTGGCACCGGCCGAATGATCGAGCTCTTTGGCCCGCGCTCGAGCCTGGCGATCGGGATCGACCGCTCGTCCGACATGCTCCGGCTGGCGCGGGTAAAGCTCGAGGCGGCGGGCATTTCCTCGAGCCTTAGGCAGGGCGACATGTATGCCCTCCCGCTGGCGGACCAGAGCGCCGACACGATCGTCATCCATCAGGTGCTCCATTATGCCCACTCGCCCGCTGCCGCGATCTCCGAAGCGGCCCGCGTCCTCTCTCCTGAAGGGATGCTTCTCGTCGTCGATTTCGCAGCCCACGAACGCGAAGAGCTGCGCTCGAGAGATGCTCACATCCGCCTCGGCTTCGAGGACGAGGTTATGGCCGGATGGTTCGGATCAGCGGGCCTCGAAGTCGACGAGGTCCGGCATCTTGAGGGCGGTGAGCTGACCGTGACCCTGTGGCGCGGAGTGAAGGCCGCAATTCCGCAAAGGCGCGCCGCATGAACGCATTTGAATCCCTCAACCAGCACCGGCCGCTCTTTGCCGAGGCGCGGGGCGACATCGAGGTGAGCTTCGAATTCTTCCCGCCAAAGACCGAGAAGATGGCGGAAATTCTTTGGGAATCGATCAAGACTCTCGAACCTCTCGCGCCGCGCTTCGTCTCGGTGACCTATGGCGCGGGAGGATCGACGCGGGAGCGGACTCACGCGACGATCGAGCGGATCCTTCTGGAATCGACTCTGACGCCCGCAGCCCATCTCACCTGCGTTGCGGCGACCCGCGAGGAGATCGACTCGATCGCCCGCGACTATTGGGAGCTTGGAGTGCGTCATATTGTCGCGCTTCGCGGCGATCCGACCGAGCCCGGAGCGAGTTTCAAGGAACATCCGGGCGGCTATTCCAATGCAGCCGAGCTCGTCGCGGGCCTCCGAAGAATCGCGCCCTTCGAGGTTTCGATCGCGGCCTACCCGGAGATCCATCCGGATTCGGGGACCCGCCAGGCTGACCTCGACAATCTGAAGCGCAAGGTCGACGCCGGCGCTGACCGAGCAATCACCCAGTTTTTTTTCTCGCCCGATTGTTTCCTGCGCTTCCAGGACGCCGTCGCCGATGCCGGAATTGATATTGAAGTCGTGCCCGGCATCCTTCCTGTCTCAAACGTCGCTCAGACGCGTCGCTTTGCCGAGAGCTGCGGCGCGGGGATTCCGGACTGGCTGAACGGCCTTTTCGAGGGGCTCGACGACCTTCCTTCAGCGCGCCAGCTGATCGCCGCCACCGTTGCGGCCGAGCTGTGCGGCCAGCTCTATGCGGGCGGAGTCCGGCACTTCCATTTCTATACGCTCAATCGGGCCGAGCTCAGCTACGCCATCTGTCACCTTCTTGGGGTTCGAGCGAAGTCATGACGGCAGCCGAGCAGCTCCGCGCCGAGGCCGCAAAGCAAATCCTCATCAAGGATGGCGCTTATGGCACTTTGATCCAGCAACACCGGTTGCAGGAAGCGGATTATCGCGGCGCCCTTGAACCTTCCAAGGACCAACGCGGGAACAACGATCTCCTCAACATTACAAGGCCGGAGCTCGTTCGGGCAATTTGTCAGAGCTTCGCCGATTCAGGCGCGCAGATCCTGGCGACCAACAGCTTCAACGCAAATGCGATCAGCCAGGCGGATTTCGCCGCCGAGGAGCTGGTGCCCGAAATCAATCGTTCCTCGGCCAGGATCGTTCGCGAAGTGGCCGATGGCTGTGCCCGTGCCGACGGCAGGAAACGCTGGGTCGCCGGCGCGATCGGACCCACCAACAAGACGCTGTCACTCTCGCCCAACGTCAATGATCCGGGCTTTCGCGAGGTCAGTTTCGATCAGGTGAAGACCGTCTATCGCGAGCAGGTGGACGCGCTGGTTGAAGGCGGCGTCGACTTCATTCTCATCGAAACCATCTTCGACACTCTGAATGCCAAGGCGGCGATCAAGGCGACCCTCGAGGCCCAACAGGATCTCGGTCGCGAGCTTCCGCTGATGATTTCAATGACCTTGACCGATCTTAGTGGGCGCAACCTTTCCGGCCACACCGTCGAGGCCTTTTGGGCGTCGGTACGTCACGCAAGGCCGATCACCGTAGGGCTCAACTGCTCGTTCGGCGCAGCCCAGCTCCGGCCGCATCTGGCGGCCCTTTCGGCCATCGCCGACACTCTCGTGATGGCTTACCCCAATGCCGGGCTCCCGAACGAACTCGGCGAATATGACGAGGCTGCGGAACAGACTGCCGCCCAGGTCCGCGAATGGGCTGAGAGCGGCTTAGTGAACATTGTCGGCGGCTGCTGCGGGACGACTCCCCTGCACATCGCCGCAATTGCCGGGGCGGTGCGCGATTGCACGCCGCGTACCGTCCCGGCCGCACGTTCCGGGACCCTGCTCGCGGGCCTGGAACCGATGGTGATTGCAGCCTGATCGATGGAAATGTCGCCAGTGAATGAAGTCGGCGCGGGTGCGCGCTTCGTCAACATTGGCGAGCGCTGCAATGTCACGGGTTCCGCGCGCTTCAAGAAGCTCGTCCTTGCCGGCGACTATGACGCAGCCGTGGAAGTCGCTCGCGACCAGGTCGAAAACGGCGCCCAGATCATCGACGTTAACATGGACGAGGCGCTGCTCGATTCAGAGCAGGCCATGACGACCTTTCTCAAGCGCATCGCGGCAGAGCCCGACATCGCTCGGGTGCCGCTCATGATCGACAGCTCCAAATGGGCCGTGATCGAGGCCGGCCTCAAATGCGTTTCGGGGAAGCCGATCGTCAATTCGATCAGCCTCAAGGAAGGCGAGGGGCCGTTTCTCGAGCTTGCGCGCAAATGCC
This sequence comes from Sphingomicrobium sp., assembly GCA_036265105.1. Lineage (GTDB taxonomy): Bacteria > Pseudomonadota > Alphaproteobacteria > Sphingomonadales > Sphingomonadaceae > Sphingomicrobium. The sequence continues at coordinate 18,128 of DATAPR010000002.1, read as the reverse complement.
GGGCCTATGGCGCTGCGGTTGTCGTCATGGCCTTCGACGAGGTCGGCCAGGCAGATACGGTCGAGCGCAAGATCTCGATCTGTGAGCGCGCCTTCAGGCTCCTGACGGCCGACGGCACCGAAGCGAGCGATATCATCTTCGACCCCAACATCTTCGCGGTCGCGACGGGGATCGACGAGCATCGTCGCTACGCGCTCGATTTCATCGAGGCGGCGCGCGAGATCCGAAATCGTCTCCCCGGCACGCATATCAGCGGCGGTCTCTCGAACCTCAGCTTCTCGTTCCGCGGCAACGAGCCCGTTCGGCGCGCAATGCACAGCGTGTTCCTGTTTCACGCGATCCCCGCTGGAATGGACATGGGCATCGTCAATGCCGGCCAGCTCGACGTCTACGACCAGATCGATCCCGAGCTTCGCGAAGCCTGCGAGGACGTCGTCCTCGATCGCCGCGATGATGCGACCGAACGGCTGATCACCCTTGCCGAACGCTACAAGGACCTCGATCCGGCGGCTGAAAAAGCCGCGGCCGAGTGGCGCTCGCTTCCCGTCGCCGAGCGCCTTTCCTATGCGCTCGTCAAGGGCATCGACGCGCACATCCTCGACGACACGGAAGAAGCCCGCCAGGCGTTCGCCCGTCCGATCGAAGTGATCGAAGGGCCGCTCATGGACGGAATGAACGTCGTCGGCGACCTATTCGGCTCAGGCAAGATGTTCCTTCCGCAGGTGGTCAAGTCCGCCCGCGTGATGAAGCGCGCGGTCGCCCACCTCATCCCTTTCATCGAGAAGGAAAAAGAAGAGCGGGGAATCACCCGGGGAAAAGGCCGGATCGTGATGGCGACCGTCAAGGGCGACGTTCACGACATCGGCAAGAACATTGTTGGAGTGGTCCTCCAGTGCAACGGCTTTGAGGTGATCGACCTTGGAGTGATGGTTGCGTGGCAGGACATCCTCAAGTCTGCGAACGACAACCAGGCGAACATGATCGGCCTCTCGGGCCTCATCACGCCCTCGCTCGATGAAATGGTGACGGTCGCTTCCGAAATGCAGCGCGCCGAGATGACCCTGCCGCTCCTGATCGGGGGCGCCACGACCAGCAAGGCGCATACCGCCCTTCGGATCGATCCGGCCTACGAGGGACCGGTCATCCACGTCCTCGACGCGAGCCGTGCGGTCGGAGTCGCCTCGTCCCTCGTCTCCGAGACCAATCGAGAGCCGCTGATCGCCTCGACCGCACAAGATTATGACAAGCTTCGAAAATCGCGCGAGCGCGGCGGTCCCAAGGATCTCGCGAGCCTCGAGGAGGCGCGCTCCAATGGCTTTCCCTATGACCCTTCCGGAAAGGCCCGTGCTCCGGCCTATCCCGGACTTCACCATTTTGGCGACTGGCCGCTCAAGGATCTGAAATCCTCGATCGACTGGACGCCCTTCTTCCGCGCCTGGGAACTTGCCGGCACCTATCCCTCGATCCTCAAGGACCCAATCGTCGGCGAAAGCGCTCGAAACCTCTTCGAGGATGCCCAGGCGATGCTTGACCAATTGATCGCCGAGCGGTGGGTCACTCCAAAGGCGACGGTCGGCTTCTGGCGCTGCAGGCGCGAGGGTGACGATCTTTTCGTTCTTGCAGGCAACGACTGGACCAAGCTGCCGCTGCTTCGCCAGCAGGTCAGAAAGCGCGAGGGCCGGGCCAATATGTGCCTCGCCGATTTCATTTCGCCCGATGGCGAGGACTGGATCGGAGGTTTTGCAGTCGGAATCCACGGCCTCGAGCCGCACCTCGAACGGTTCAAGCAGACCGTCGATGATTATGACGATATTCTTCTGAAGGCGCTCGCCGACCGCCTCGCCGAGAGCTTCGCCGAGGTCCTTCACGCCGAAGTGCGCAATCGCCTGTGGGGCTATGCCGACGAGCATTTCTCGAACGAGGAGCTGATCCGCGAGAAATATCATGGAATTCGGCCGGCGCCGGGCTATCCAGCCTGCCCGGACCACAGCCTGAAGCCGCTGCTGTTCCAGATGCTCGGCGGAAGCCCCGGCGAGGTCTCGTTGACCGAGAATTTCGCGATGCTTCCAACTTCCGCGGTGTCGGGCTTCTATTTTGGTCACCGCGACAGCCAGTATTTCGGTGTCGCGAAGATCGGCCGCGACCAGCTCGTGGACTATGCCGAGCGCCGATCCGTGACCGTCGAATGCGCGGAACGCTGGCTTCGCCCGAATTTGGATTGAACCGCGGCAATCGTTACGGGCACATCGCAGCAACCATGCTTCGACGCCTCATCATTTTGCTCGCTCTTCTCGTGGCTCCGGCGCTTGTCCATGCGCAGGGAATAATTCCCGAGCTCGTCGCGGAAGGACCGGCACCCCCCGGCGGCGAGGTCGAGCTCGCGATCCACATGAGCCCCGAACCCGGCTGGCACGGCTACTGGCTCAATCCCGGCGACGCCGGGCTCCCGATGGATGTGAAATGGCACCTTCCGAAGGGCTACTCCGCTGGGCCGCTTCGCTATCCCGTTCCGGGCCGGCTCGAGATCGCAAACCTCATGAACTATGTCTACGAGCACGATTATGCCGTGCTCGTTCGGCTGAAGGTGCCCGCCGACGCCCGAGGCGCTGCCTTGATCCTCGCCGACGCTCGCTGGCTCGCGTGCACCGACAAGATCTGCGTGCCCGGTCAAGGCCAGTTGTCGCTCAATCTTGCGGTCGGGAGCGGGACCCCCAATCGCTCCACGTTCGATGCGTGGCGGCAGAGCTTGCCCCAGCCATTGCCGAGCGCCGGCCACTTCGCGGCAAGCGGCAACGTGCTGCGTGTCGCGATCCCGCTTCCCTCGAGCGTGAAGGTCGACCATCCCTATCTCTATCCGATGACCGACGGCCCGGTCGATTATGATGCCAAGCAGGACTTCCAAAGGTCCGGCGATGTCCTCATCGCCGAGCTCCAGCGAAAAGGCACAATTCCAGGTGTCTTTGCGGCAGTCGTGTCGCTTGGTGACGGGCGCGGACTGGAGTTTCGGGCAATACCCGGCCCGGTCCCCCAGGGAACACCGATCGGCGGCCTGGGATGGAAAGTCTTGGTCCTCGCTCTCCTTGGGGCGATCGCCGGCGGGATCCTTCTCAATCTGATGCCATGCGTCTTCCCGATCCTTGCCCTGAAGGCGCTTCATGTTTCGCGGGTCGGAGGGGAGGCCGCCGAGGCGCGTTCCGATGCCCTTGCCTATTCCGGCGGAGCAATCGTTGGCACCGGCGCGCTTGGAGTCGTCCTTCTTGCCTTGCGTGCCGCCGGCTCGGAAGCGGGATGGGCGTTCCAGCTCCAGGACCCGCGGGCAATCATGCTCCTTCTCATGCTTGCGCTGGCAATCACCGCAAATCTTATCGGTCTGTTCGAACTGCCGGTGCTCGGGGGCGCCGCGCGTCCCGCCGGAAGCTTCGGAACAGGCGCGCTGGCGGCTTTCGTCGCGACACCCTGCGCCGGGCCGTTCCTCGGCGCCGCGCTCGGCACCGCGCTCCTGCTCCCAGTGGCCGGATCGGTTCTTGTCTTCGCAGCGCTCGGGTTCGGGCTTGCGCTTCCATTCCTCGCGATCGCCTTCGTGCCTGCGCTTCGAGCCCGATTGCCGCGGCCCGGTCCATGGATGCGCAAGCTCCAGCAATTTCTTGCCATTCCAATGGCTGCAAGCGCCGCCGCGTGCCTCTGGCTCCTGGACCGGCAAGCGGGCGGAGAGGGCCTTTTGCGGGGAGCGATGCTGGGGGTCGCGCTCGTCTTCCTCCTCACCGTGATCGGCATCATGCAGCGGCGCGGAAGCGCCTTTGCGTGGCTCGGCGCTCTTGCGGCGATCGCAACTGTCGCGGTCGCGTGGGGGGCTGCGCCCAACGCTTCGAGCGTCGCTTCGCGGATCGAGGGCGCCGAACCGTGGAGCGAAGCCCGCCTCGCGAGCTACGTCGCGCAGAAGAAGCCGGTCTTCGTCTATTTCACCGCTGACTGGTGCCTCAGCTGCAAGGTCAATGAGGCGACCTCGATCGATCGGTCGGAGGTGCGCGAAGCATTGCGAAAAGCGAATGTGAAGCTTCTTGCAGGCGACTGGACAAGGGGCGATCCAGCGATCACGCGCTTCCTCGATAGCCAGGGCCGTGCCGGCGTACCGCTTTACCTGTGGTACGCGCCCGGCAAGCCCGTCGAGCAGCTTCCCCAGGTGCTTACGCCCTCGATGCTCATTTCCCGCGCTCGGTCGCTGCCGCAGCGGGGTTAGGCTCGCGGCTCCACACTCTCCTGCCAGCGATCCAGGTCTCCAGGACCTGGGTTCTTGCAAGCGCTTGTGAATCCACCCGCGTTGGATCCCGGTCGACGATCACGAAATCGGCCCATTTTCCAGGATCCAGGGCTCCGATCCTGTCTTCGGCAAATCCTGCATAGGCTCCGCCTCGAGTGTAGGCGGAAATCGCTTCCCCAAGGCTCACGCGCTCCTCCGGGTACCAGCCGCCGGGCGGTTGGCCGTTCATGTCCTGCCGACTGATTGCCGCCGAAAGCCCAGGAAACGGATTGGGCGATTCGACCGGGAAATCCGTCCCGAACGCCAGCTTCGCGCCGGTCTTGAGCATCGAATTCCATGCGTAGGAGCATTTGAGCCGACCCGGACCGAGCCGCTTCTCGGCCATCAGCCTGTCGCTAGTCTGGTGGGTCGGCTGCATCGAGGCGATGAGGTGGGCGCGGCCGATGCGTGGAAGGTCGGCGCAGTCCACAATCTGCGCATGTTCGATCCGCCACCGGCGGTTGGTGCCATATTTGCCGTTCAGCCATTCATAGTCGCTGATCACCTGGGCATTTGCGGCATCGCCGATCGCGTGGATCGCGATCTGGAAACCGTGCGATGCGGCGGTGTCCGTCAGCGATCGGAGCTCGGCGTCCGAGTGGAATTGTAGGCCGCTGGTACCGGGCTGGTCGGAATAAGGCTGCTTCAGCCACGCGCCCCGCGAGCCAAGCGCTCCGTCGGCGTAGAATTTGATTCCGACCATCCTGAGCCGGTCGCCATACAGCCAGGGTGTTGGCCGCGGCTCGACCTTGAGGAGGTTGAGCTCGTCCGCATAGACCATGAAGCGGACAGTGAGACGCCTGGCTTCGCCGGCGCGCCTCATCGCTTCCCAGTCGCCGAGCGCGGTGCTCATCGAGCCAACTCCAGTCACTCCAAAGCCCAGGAGAATGTCCTGGGCTTTTGCAAAGTCCTGATCGAGTTCGGCTGGCGAGGGCTCCGGGACTGCCCGGTTGATGAGCTCCTTGGCATTGTCGACGAAAAGACCGTTTTCGATTCGGCCGCCCGGTGGAGCCGGCGTTTGAGGCGTGACTCCCGCGGCTCTCATTGCAGCACTGTTCGCAACCAAGGCATGACCATCGACGCGTGCAAGAACGACAGGGCGATCGGCGACGACTGAATCGAGGTCGGCAGTGGTCGGAAACCTCTTGTCGGGCCACAATTCCTGGTTCCATCCCGCGCCGAGGATCCACTTGGAATTTGGGTGGGAAACGGAATAGTCGCGGAGGCGCTGCTGGAGATCGCCAAGAGATGCGGTCCCGACGAGGTCGAGCTGAAGCGCATGGGCCCCAAGCTCGATCACATGGCCGTGCGCATCGATGAAGCCGGGAAGGAGCGTTCTCCCGCCCGCATCGACAGTTTGAGCGGCCTGGGGTTTTGCGTCGCCCGACTTGAACATTCGGACGACCTTGCCGTCGGTTCCGATGAGGAGACCCGTGAAATGAATGAGGTGACCGGAGCTATCAACCGCGATTCCGTTGGCATTCGTAACCAAGGTATCCGCGAGCGAGGAGGAAGCGAGGAGCGCTCCGACGAGTGCGAGAAGTGTCTTCGTCATCGCTGACGCTTAGCATTGTTCAGGAAGGAGTGAACGGCTAGGCCGTCGGCGCCAATGCTTCAGCCCCCAACGATCGACGACGTCCGCGCAGCCGAAGAGCGCATCCGGGGGGCGGTTATCCGGACACCGATGCTCGTCAGCCGAACCTTGTCCGAAATCATCGGCGCCGAGGTGTGGCTGAAGTTCGAGAACCTCCAGTTTACGGCTGCCTACAAGGAGCGGGGCGCCCTCAACAAATTGCTTCAGCTGAGCCCTGAGGAAAGGTCGAGGGGCGTGATCGCCGCCTCGGCTGGTAATCATGCCCAGGCAGTCGCCTATCACGCGAAGCGTCTCGGCATCCCGGCGACCATCGTCATGCCCGAGCCGACCCCGACGGTGAAGGTTACCCAGACCGCGGGCCACGGCGCGGTTGTCGTTCTCTATGGCGACATGTTCGACGACGCTTATTCCCGGGCAAAAGAGCTGGCCCTCGAGAATGGCTTCGTCTTTGTCCATCCGTTCGACGATCCCCAAATTATCGCGGGCGCCGGGACGGTTGCTCTCGAAATGCTCGAAGATGCGCCGGATCTCGAGACGATCGTGGTTCCGATCGGGGGCGGGGGACTCATGTCGGGGACGTCCATCACCGCGCGCGCGATCAAGCCCGAAATCGAGCTGATCGGCGTTGAGGCCGAACTCTATCCGTCAATGAAGTGCGCCATTGAAGGCTGCCACATGCCGCTTGGCGGCGATACGCTCGCCGAAGGAATCGCGGTCAAGCAGCCTGGCGAACTCACTTCGCGAATCCTCAAGGATCAAAAGGTCGAAGTCGCGCTCGTTTCCGAGCGGGACCTCGAGCGTTCGGTCGCAATGCTCGTCGGAATTGAAAAGACGGTGGTGGAGGGTGCCGGAGCTGCCGGCTTGGCGGCGATGGTCGGCCAGAAGGAGCGCTTTCGCGGAAAGAAGGTCGCAACCATCCTTTGCGGCGGCAACATCGATACGCACCTTCTTGCAAACGTGCTCGTCCGCGATCTTGTCCGCCAGGGACGAATCGCTCGGCTTCATGTGGCCGCCCACGATCAGCCGGGCGCGCTCGCAGCGATCACCGCCAAGGTCTACGAAGCGGGCGTGAATGTCATCGAGATCAATCACAGCCGCATCTTCACAAGGCTGCCCGCCAAGGACACGATGATCGAAGTCGAATGCGAGGCCCGCGATCCCCAGTCGATCGACGACGTGGTCGCGCGACTCGAGGCCGCCGGGTTCAGAGTGGAGCGCGCTCAACTCGACTGATTTGTGTGTCGCTGGTGCGACATTTGATGTCTCGCGCCGGGACAATAGCGATATTCCAGCAAAATTGAGGCGCCCGAAGTCTTTTCATCGGCGTTTACCAGTCGCATAAACGCCTACGTAACCATTTCAGTGAGGTCGGGGTGAGCGCACCATTTCGCTTTCCCAAGTTTTTCGTAACGAACCCGAGCCCGTGTCCGTATCTTCCGGGCAAGGTCGAGCGGAAGGTTTTTACTGAGCTGACCGGTCGCCATTCGGCTGAGCTCAACGAGGCCCTCGGGCGCATCGGATTTCGGCGAAGCCAGTCGGTCGCCTACCGCCCAAGCTGCATCGATTGCTCCGCCTGCGTGTCCGTCCGGGTGCTTGCAGCCGAATTCGAGGCGAACTCGACCCAGCGCAAACTCATTCGGCGCCATGCCGACCTCGAGGTCAGCGCCTGCAAGCCGTGGACCACCGAGGAGCAATACCACCTCCTTCGACGCTATCTCGCGGTCCGGCACCCGGGCGGTGGCATGGCCGAGATGGACGAAAACGATTTTGCGGACATGGTCGAGCAAACACCGGTTCGAACCTATGTCATTGAATATCGGGAGCCTTCGACCGACGAGGGTCCAGGAAAACTCGTCGGCGCGTGCCTTTCGGATCAGCAGGGCGACGGCCTCTCGATGATCTACAGCTTCTTCGACGTCGGCCCAGATTCGAGGAAGGGGCTTGGCACCTATATCATCCTCGACCACATCGTCAGGGCGGCCCGGGCAGGACTTCCCTATGTCTATCTGGGCTATTGGGTCGAAGGCTCGACACGCATGGCCTACAAGACCAGTTTCAGGCCGCTCGAGCGGCTTGGGCGTGACGGCTGGCGGCGGATGGATGAAGCCGAAGCCGAGCCAGCGACGAAGTCGATCGTCCTTCCCGGTCGCCGTTCCAAAAGCCGTCTTCTCGTCGAGGCCTGAGCGACCTTCGATCGAAGGAACGATTCTCCTATTCCTCGAAGTGCGGCCTCAAGGGTTCGGGCTGAATTTTCGACGGGCAAGCAACATCCCCCCGACGACGAAGGAACTGAACAGCGCAGCTTCGAGGATCGTGCTTCCAAACCGCGTTAGAGTTCCAACCTTCGTCTCCCCGAACAGGTGAGCAATCTGGTCAAGTCTCAGGCGCGAGCCAGGAAAGGTCCTTGCAACGAGTTCGAGGCTTCCAAGCATCAGACGTCCGCCAAGAAGGGAAATGGCGAGGCCCGAGACAGCGCCCGAAAACGCGGCAATCGCGGTCCCGCGGCGAACCGCGGGCTTGAGGAACGCAAGCGAGCTACCCAGGCCCACGCCCGCTCCAACCAGAAAGCCCTCCATTGCCCCCGTAATTCCAATTGGCGCGCGGCCGACCAGCAAAGTGAACGCATCCAGTCCAAGAAGCTTTCCGAACGCTCCGACGAAGAGGCCGCCCGAAGCTCCTGCAAGGGTCAGCCATTGCCAGGAACGAGGTCGCAAAAGAGCCGCGAGCGCAATTGCAAAGCTCACTCCAGCGCCGCCGACCACCGCAACGAGGAGGGTCACGAAAAGAAGGACGAGGAGCCCCGAGAGGGCTCCCACCCCCGACTCCGACGCCGCTGCAAATCCGTAGATCATGCCCCCGACCGCGCCAGCCGCAGCGGCTCCGAGGGTTCCTGCCAAGCCGGTGATCACGAACTCGGTCCAATGCTCGAGATCATTCTGGAGGGGCGGGGGCTGGAGGGACCCGACGGGCTGAACCGGAGCGATGAAGCGATAGCCATATTTGGGGACCGTTTCGATAAAGCGCGGCCGTCCCGCATCATCGCCAAGCGCTCGCCTCAAGGTCCTGATGCACTGCGTCAGAGCTTCGTCGGTGACCGGAACGCCTCTCCACACTTCGCCAAGAAAGCGGTCTTTCGAGACGAGCTTGCCTTGCTCTTCGACGAGGAGCGCGAGGGCGTCGAGATAGCGGCCGTTGAGCTCGACCGGGCGATCGTCGGCAAGGAGGCGCCGTTCCTCCGTATCGAGGACAAACCCTTCAAAGGCGAACCTCGAAGCCATCGTTCAGGAGGCCATTTTCTTGATCATGCTCCCAACAGAACCCACGCGCCCGGAAAGTCGCAATAGCATGAGCTTTGGCTGCGGGGACTTTTTGAAAAGCATTCGCGCCAGCGCGAGAAACCGCCTTGGAGCGATCAAAAATGCTATGACAAAGCTCTCGTGAACCTTTCGAGCGGAGAAAGACACCTAGCGGATGCGGGAGGGTCCGAATGTGAATTCAGCAGGGACGGCAATTCGCCCCAGGACTGACCTCGCCTCGCCGGGCGGCCTCGATGAACTCGAGCTGCTCGAGCGGATCAAAATGCGAGACGTGGACGCGTTCGAGCAATTGTATCGGATCTACCAGCCTCGGCTGGCCAGGTTCCTGATCAATCTCGCCAAGCGTCCGCAGCTCGTTGAAGAGGTGCTCGACGATACGATGATGGTGGTCTGGCAAACGGCAGGAAGCTTCAGGGGGACAAGCAAGTTGTCGACCTGGGTGTTCGCCATTGCCTACCGAAAGGCTCTGAAGGCGCGTGCGCGCTGGCCCGACCCGATCGAGGACGACGAGCGCGACAGACGCGTCAGCAACGATCCGGCGCCGGACGAAGAACTCGCGCGCAGCCGAATTCGCAACGCACTCGTGGACGCGATGGCCAAACTCTCGGCAGAGCAGCGGGCGGTCGTCGACCTCACCTATTTCCACGGACTTGGCTACCGAGAGATCGCCGAGATCCTCAGCTGCCCGGTCGACACCGTGAAGACCCGCATGTTTCACGCCAGGCGGCGCCTCAAGCAGACGCTCTCCGGCAAATTGGCCGACTGGCTTTAGGAGTTAGGGCCATGCCCAATCCGATCGAAACCGAAATCCAACCGCACCACGACGCGGAAGAGCTGCTTCCGTGGTACATCACCGGTCAGCTCGAGGGAGACGAGCTTGCCCTTGTTGAGACTCATCTTTCGAGCTGCGCCCATTGCCGGCGACAGCTGGCATTCGAACGGCAGATGGTCGAGGAATTCGCCGGACTGACGCCCGAGATCGATACCGGATGGGCACGGCTGAAGCAGCGGCTTGGAACTCGCGAGCCCGTCGCAGTCCGAGAGCCCGAACGCGTTCGGCAAGGCCTGTGGGACCGGATCGCAAGCGACGCTACGGCCTTCTGGCAGACCCTCACGAGGCCCGCAGTTGCAGCGCTTGCAACAGCTCAGCTTGTGTTCGTTGCGATGGCAGGCACGATCCTCTTCTCGCTCAGCCAGCCTTCCTACCGGGCGCTTGGCTCGGCGCCGCTGCCGCGATCCGCCAATGTTATCGCGATGTTCCGAGCCGACACGACCGAATCCGAGATGCGCGATCTTCTAAGAGCGAACGGGGCGAGTGTGGTGGGCGGCCCGACATCGACCGACGCCTTCCTTCTCCGCATAGCACCGGCCTCGAGGCAGGTCGCGATCGCGAAGCTTCGTTCCAACAGGCACGTGCTGATGGCGCAGCCGATCGACAGCCCAACTTCGTGAACGCGCTCCGCCATCTGCTGGCGGTTCTTGCGGGCTTTGCGCTCGTCGCGCCATTGGCTCCGGTCTTTGGCCAGGGGTCGGCGACGATCCCGCCCGAACGCCAGATCCTCGTCATGGTCAGCCATCCGCCCGAGCATTTCCGGCCGAACGGGGCTTACGGCGGGGGCTATGGCGACGATCTTGCGAGGAGCGCTCGCGAGCGTTTCGCCCGGGAGATCGCCCGTAAGCACGGGCTCACCTTCGTCGATGTCTGGCCAATGGCGATGATCGGGGTCGACTGCTTCATCATGGCGGTTCCCGACGGGCGGTCGACCACGGCCGCTGCCGACGAGCTATCGCACGATTCGAAGGTCTCCTGGGCCGAGCCGGTGCAGCTCTATCAAGCCCAGGCCGGCAATGCCTCGCACAATGACCCGCTCTATGCTGCGCAGCCGGCAGCGAAGGCCTGGGACCTTGCGGACCTCCACAAGATATCGACCGGAAAGGGCGTGAGGATCGCGGTTATCGACAGTGGAATTCAGGCGGACCATCCGGACCTTGCCGGCCAGGTCGTCCTCAACAAGAATTTCGTCGCCGGGCAGAATGAGGTGGCCGAGAATCACGGGACCGGGGTCGCCGGAGTGATCGCGGCAAGGAGCGACAACGGAATCGGGATCGCTGGCATTGCTCCTGGAGCGAAGATCCTGGGCCTGCGGGCCTGCTGGCAGCAGCATGAAGCGACGCTTTGCGATGGCCTCAGCCTTGCCAAGGCGCTCTATTTCGCGGTCGGTGAGAAGGTCGACATCATCAATCTTAGCCTCAGCGGCACCGACAGCCGGCTGCTCAGGACATTGTTGCAGGTGGCCATCGAGCGGGGCTCGGTTGTCGTCTCGGCTTATGACAAGAACAAGCCAGAAGGCGGATTTCCCGCTTCCGTCCCGGGCGTGATCGCGGTTTCGGATGGATTTGCAGGCCTCTCGGGCCAAGTTTACATCGCGCCCGGTCGTGATGTGCCAACGACCGAGCCGGGAGGAAGATGGTTTCTGGTCAATGGGAGCTCCTTCTCTGCCGCTCACGTGAGCGGTTTGGCGGCGCTTGTCCGGCAGAAGCGGCGAACCGGAATGACTCTCATCACGGACAGACCGGTCGGCGGAACGATCGATGCCTGCGCCACGCTCTCGCGCGCAGCGAGCGGCTGTGACTGTTCGTGCGCCGGGGCACATATGTCGAGCGCGAGGTTCGCTCACTAGGGCTGCCGCTTGCCTTTGGGCCTTTCTCATTGCCACGTCGCTCGCAGCGCCCGCGGCAGCCGAGGTTGGAGCGACCTTTTCCCTGTCCAGCGATGACCGCTTTCGGGGTTATTCCCTGAGCGGCGGCCGGCCCGTCGCCATTCTCGATTTCGCCTATGATGATCCTTCCGGCCTCTACGCGGACGCCTCGGGTACGGGCGTCCTTCAAAACGGAGATCCATCGCCGCTCGGATTTGAGCTGAGCGGCGGCTACGCCAAGAGGCTCCCGTCCGGGACGACACTCGACGTCGGGGTCACCAACTCGACATATTCGCACTATTCGGCGAACGGCGCGGCGAACTCCTACACCGAGGTCTACGCGGGCATTTCGCGCGGCGGATTGTCATCGAGGATCTTCTTCTCGCCCCATTATTCGCAAAGCGGCCTGTGGACCGCCTACGGCGAGGTCAACGCAAGCGTGAGCCCGGCATCCAAGTGGGGCCTCGAGGCCCATGTCGGAATGCTAGTGCCGCTAAAATCGCCGTCTGGATACGATCAGGACCGGACCGCCTTCGACTGGAGGCTCGGAGTTACGCGCGAACTTGGACCCGTCTCGCTGCGCCTCTCCTATGACGAGGGTGAGGGGGGACGTGATTATTATGGATATCGATCCCGAAGCGGCCGCGCTCTCGTCATTGCCGCGAGCTGGATCCTCTAGCTCGAACCTATTCATCTTGGATGAACCGATGGGAGAGCCGCGGGAACCCACAGGAAGGCCCGGAAAATTCGGCGTCCCTTCCAGCGACGTCGCTTGCGCGATCCGGCTCAATCGGATCCGCGCGCCTGGCCAGGGCCGGTTGGTCCCCTGCCGACCGGTCCTGACCAGGCAAAGAAAAAGGCAGGGCGCTCCAAAAGCACCCTGCCTCTCTCCCAGCCCCCTAGCTGAAAATTCTTAGGCGACCGCGGCCTGTGGCTCAGGCTCGCTGACTTCCTCGGGATCGCGAAGCACGTAGCCCCGGCCCCACACGGTCTCGATATAATTGGCTCCGCCGCAGGCGAGGCTCAATTTCTTGCGAAGCTTGCAGATGAACACGTCGATGATCTTGAGTTCGGGCTCATCCATCCCGCCGTAGAGATGATTGAGGAACATCTCCTTGGTGAGGGTCGTGCCCTTGCGGAGCGAAAGGAGCTCCAGCATCGCATATTCCTTGCCGGTGAGGTGCACCCGGGCGCTGTCGACCTCGACCGTCTTGGCGTCGAGATTGACCGCGAGCTTGCCGGTTCGGATGACCGATTGCGAATGGCCCTTCGAACGGCGCACGATCGCATGAATTCGGGCGACCAGCTCGTCGCGGTGGAACGGCTTGGTGACATAATCGTCGGCGCCGAACCCAAGCGCTCGGACCTTTGAATCCATCTCGCCAATGCCCGACAGGATCAGAACCGGCGTTGAGACCTTCGCCGTCCGAAGCTTCTTCAGAACGTCGTAGCCGTGCATGTCGGGAAGATTGAGATCGAGAAGGATGATATCGTAATCGTACAGCTTGCCGAGATCGAGGCCCTCTTCCCCGAGATCGGTCATGTAGACGTTGAAGCCTTCCGTTCCGAGCATCAGCTCGATGCTCTTTGCGGTTGTCGGCTCGTCTTCGATCAGCAGCACGCGCATCGCGTTTTCCCCCATTCGCGGCCGGAAGCTTTACGCGCCCTTAGCGGCCTTGAAGCCCTCATTAACCATTCGAGATCTGAAGGGAAAAGGTTAATATTTCCTAACTCGCTGGATTCCTTGGCTTGTTGCAAGGGAGTCACAGAAACATCCACAGCCCTGGCCTTGTGGGCGCCGTTTGCGAAGGGGAGGTGAGCGCTTGCAAGACCTCTTCCCAAGCGGGATTGCCTAGCCGCTTTCCTCCACGCAAGGACACCGGGTGAACCTTAACGATTGCATCCTCTTTATCGACGCCGAGGCGATCGTGATCGACAAGCCGGCTGGTCTTCCAGTGGATTCGCCGAGGCGCGGAGGCGATTCGATTGCATCCAGACTGGATGAACTGAAGTGCGGCTTTAAAAGGCCTCCGACCCCGATGCACCGGCTCGACACGGACACGAGCGGCTGCCTCCTCTTTGCCCGGACCCCCAAGGCCAGGGCGCTGTTCCAACGGGCCTTCGAGACTCAGGCCGTGGAAAAATATTATCTTGCCGTCGTTGCGACCCAAATCGGAGAGGAGAGGGGGATGATCGACTTTCCACTCGCGAAGCGCTCGAGCGCCGAGGCCGGCTGGAAGATGGTCTCCGATCCACAGGGTGCCAAAGCGGCAACGCGCTGGCGCGGGCTCGAGGTTCGCGACGGCCGCACTCTGGTTGAGTTTCAGCCGCTGACTGGCCGAACGCACCAGATCCGGGCGCACGCGCGCGAGGCATTCGGCCGAGGGATCGTCGGCGACAGGGTTTACGGCGTCCCTGGCGGCCCGATGCTTCTTCACGCGGTGCGGCTGGTCGTCCGGCGCGAAGGGAAGGCGGCGATCGATGTGACCGCTCCTCTTCCCGAGAGTTTCGGCGAGTGGCGAAATGCCCTCTGAGGAGCCCGAAATTCCCGAGGAGGCGCTCAGCGAGACCTTTCTCGCTGCAACCGGTCCCGGCGGCCAGAACGTCAACAAGGTGGCGAGCGCGGTCCAACTGAGGGTGGACCTGTTCAAACTCGGCCTCGATCCAGACGCCTACGAACGGCTCAAGCAGATTGCGGGGAGCCGCGTGACGGGGGCAGGCGAGATCATCATCACGGCGCGCCGGTTCAGGACCCAGGACTCGAATCGGGCGGACGCCCGGAGGCGACTGGCCGAGATGATCGCCGCCGCACATGTGGTACAAGCCAAGCGAAAGCCGACGCGGCCGAGCCGGGCGGCAAGAGCAGTGCGAGTGGAAAAGAAGCGCAAACGGAGCGCGATCAAGCAGTCGCGCGGAAAGGTGACGTTCGACTGATGTACGATTTCAAAATTGCAGCGCCGGACAAGGCGACCATGTACCGCGACCTTGCAAGCGCTCTTGAAGGGCTGGTCAGAGGCGAGCCCGACGCGATCGCCAACATGGCAAATGCCTCGGCCCTGATCTTCGAGACGCTTCCCGACACCAATTGGGTCGGTTTCTATCGCAACGTCGACGATGCGCTCGTGCTCGGGCCGTTCCAGGGCCGCCCCGCCTGCATCCGGATGACGTTCGACGAAGGCGTTTGCGGCGCGGCCGCCAGGACCCGGCAAGTCCAGCGGGTCGAGGACGTCCATTCCTTCCCCGGCCACATTGCCTGTGACAGTGCGTCGAACAGCGAAATCGTCGTTCCGCTGATCCGTGACGGCAAGGTGCTGGGAGTCCTTGATATCGACAGTCCGAAGAGCGGTCGCTTCACCGAGGAGGATGAAGCCGGCTGCGTGAGGCTTGGCGAGATACTTTCGCTGGCGATCTAGGTTTTCAGGTCCTGCGGCGCTGAATGACGTCCAGAATCAGGAACCCGAACTTCTGGAGGACGGCAAAGACGACTGCGTAGACGATGTTGAGGAGCACTGCGTCGAGAAGCGCAATCAGTCCGTAGACTCGCTTTCCATTGAAGATCACGGTGTTGGCTCCAAAGACCGCTGCGATTCCAAAAACGAGGAACAGCGGAAAGGTGCCCGCGAAGATGCTCGCAAGGCACCGCAAATAGCTTGGTTCAGGGCCCTTTTGCTTCCTCATCTTCCCCCCTTGGCTCCTCAAGTCCCCTAGCTCAGGGCCTCGAGCCGCTCGTCGCTAAGACTGCCGGGGATGATCATGACCGGCGAGGGCAGCCGTCCCGCATCGTGGCCGGTGAAATGGGCAACGAGCGGTCCTGGATCTCCGCTCGCCGCGGCGCCGAGGACGAGCGCGGCGACCTCGTCCCGCCCGGCAAGATGGTCCCTCACGGTCCTGACCGGGTCGCCCTGCTGAACGAAGATGTTCGCCTCGACCCCCGATTCGTCGAGGATTTCCCCGATCGCCGAGCTGACCACCCCCTGGATCCTCAGGCGCTGCTCTTCCTCGATCGCCGCCTGAACTCCGCCGAACTGGACGAAATCCTGCGGCTCGACGATCCCCAGCACCTCGATGCCGCCGCTCGTCTTTGCCGCCCTTCGAGCCGCGAAGCGAAGTGCTACGCGCGCTTCATCGCTGTCGTCGACGACGACGAGGTAGATGCGTTTTTGATCGTCCCCCATCTTAGAAAACAGGTGCTGCGTTAAACCGCGCCCGAGCGCAAGCCATGGGGTCGGGAATTCGGCGTAGGCTTGACCGCAACCGCCGCATTGGCTTTGAGCCGCGCGAGCTTTCCTCTCACGGACCTCAGCGCCATGCCCATTGAACTCAAGATGCCCGCCCTTTCCCCCACGATGGAGGAGGGAACTCTCGCCAAATGGCTGGTGAAGGAGGGCGACCGTGTCGCTTCGGGCGATATCCTTGCGGAAATCGAAACCGACAAGGCGACCATGGAATTCGAAGCGGTCGATGAAGGAACGGTCGCGAAGATCCTGGTTCCGGAGGGGACTGACGGAGTGAAGGTCGGGGCTCCGATTGCGATCCTTGCAGAGGAGGGCGAAGACGCCAAAGCCGCTGCGAGCTCTGCGCCCAAGGCGGATACAGCGCCGCCGGCATCACCCAAGGCGCCTCCTCCGCCCAAGGCCGACGAAACTCCGAAGGTCGCTCCGGCGCCGGCGCCGCCGCCCAAGACTTCCGCCGAGACTTCGAAGCCCCCGAGCGCGACCGCTGCAAGCAGCGGAGGCGAGCGGATCAAGGCCTCGCCGCTCGCCCGGCGACTCGCGCAGGCGCAGGGTATCGATCTTGCCTCGATCCAGGGGAGCGGCCCGGACGGCCGAATCGTTCGGGCCGACGTCGATAGCGCTTCCGGGAAGGCTCCTGGAGGAGCGCCGGCGCCCGGAGCGATCGCCGCTTCCGCATCCGCGCCCGCGACTCACCTCGTCATGCCGGGTCCGGTCGAGCAGGCGATCCCGCACGAGGAGGTCAAGCTTTCGAACATCCGGAAGACGATTGCCCGCCGGCTGAGCGAGGCGAAGCAGCAGGTCCCGCACATCTATCTGACGGTCGACATCCAGTTGGATGCGCTGTTGAAGCTGAGGACCGAGCTCAATGCCGGGCTCGACAGCCGCGGGATCAAGCTCAGCGTCAACGATCTTCTGATCAAGGCGCTCGCCCAGGCGCTCATCGAAGTGCCCGAGTGCAACGTCGCCTTCGCCGGCGATCACATGCTCAAGTACAATCGTGCGGACATTTCGGTCGCGGTCTCGATACCGGCCGGCCTCATCACTCCGATCATCACGGGCGCCGATACCAAGACCGTGTCGGCCATTTCGACGGAGATGAAGGCGCTCGCCGGCCTTGCTCGAGACGGCAAGCTCCAGCCGCAGCAATATCAGGGCGGAACCGCGAGTCTTTCGAACATGGGCATGTTCGGGATCAAGCAGTTCGAGGCCGTAATCAATCCGCCCCAGGGCATGATCATGGCGATCGGCGCGGGCGAGAAGCGGCCCTATGTCATCAAGGATTCGCTTCAGATCGCGACCGTGATGAGCGCGACCGGAAGCTTCGACCACCGGGCGATCGATGGGGCCGACGGAGCCAGGCTGATGCAGGCGTTCAAGCGGCTCGTCGAAAATCCGTTAGGGATGCTGGCTTGAGCCAAAAGGAGCGGGTGCCGGTGATCAGAGTCACCGCGATGCCGGCCGACACCAACCCTTATGGCGGAGTGTTCGGCGGCTGGCTGATGGGCCAGCTGGGGCTCGCCTGCGGGTCTTTCACCTCGCGCCGGACTTCGGGCAAGGCAATCCTCGTCGCTGCCGATCAGCTCAAATTTCCCGGCGCGATGGCGGTCGGCGACGAGCTCAGTGTCTATGTCGACCTTGTAAAGCAGGGCCGCACTTCGCTGCGCTTGAGGGCCGAGGCGATCGCCCGCGAACGGAACGGGAATCGCGAAACTCTCGTCGCGGAGGGCGAGTTCACCTTCGTCGCTCTCGACAGCAACAACCAGCCGCGGGCTATCGCGGCAGAGGAAGACCTATAATGGCTGACCAATATGATGTGATCGTCCTTGGCTCCGGGCCCGGCGGCTATGTCGCCGCCATCAGGGCCGCCCAGCTCGGCCTCAAGACGGCGATCGTCGAGCGCGAGAACCTCGGCGGGATCTGTCTCAACTGGGGGTGCATTCCGACCAAGGCGCTGCTTCGGACCGCCGAGATCTACCATTATCTCCA
>DATAPR010000001.1:0-34949 GCA_036265105.1 Sphingomicrobium sp. | reverse complement strand
CGATGATCGATCTGCTGACAAGGCGCGGTTCGATCGATTATTGTCCCAGACCAAACCCCTGGGGAGGAAGCTTCGTTGCGCTTCGCTCGACTGAAAATATGGAGGGTGGCGATTGCGCTGGCCCTCCTTGTTCCAGGCTCGGCCGGCGCTCAGGAGGTTTCGAAGCCTCTAGCGCCGGCACGCCAGGAAATCGGGGCCGAGCTTACACCGGCCGAACAGTCCAACTTCGGCGAGCTCAGAAATTCGATGGCCCCGGGCGCTCAAGCTGCGCTCTTCGATCTCCTCGACGATATGGCGATCGGGCCGCGCGGAGCCTTCGTGTCCACCTTGCTCGACAAGAAACCCGAACAGAGATCCAGCATCCTCGGGTTTCTCGGCCGTCTCGACGCCGCTCAGCGAAGCGCAATCGCGGACCTCATCACAAAGCCCAATTATTATTCCCAGCGACAGTGGGCGAACTTCTTCGATTATGTCGGTTCGGTTTCGCCGGACGAATCCTATTCGAAAATCTTCGTTTCGAAGACCTTCGCGGTCTCCCCCACGCAAAGCGTCACGGCGATCGCACAAGAGCCTTTGATGATCTGGCGAGAAACGGATCAAGTTTGCACGGCCGCTCCGCCTGATGATCCGTCGTGCGGATGGTCGTTCAACATGCCTCCCCCTCTCGTTACGGGGGGAAGTTTTGCTCGAGCGACGCCGTGGCAGGCGGAGATTTACATGTCGGACAAGGCGGGGCTTCCTTACACCAGCCTCGAGGCCGCCGAGGAGTTCAAGCTGTTCGGCGAGAGTTTGACGAGCGTTCAGCGCGCTCATTCCTGCGGCGGGATCCTGCTTCCTGGCAACTGGGTCCTCACCGCGGCCCACTGCATTTGGGATGATCCGAGGTTCGGCCGCTTCATCGACGAGCGGCGGGTCCGAACGGGAACCCCGTTCCTGACCAGCGACGGGACGACTTGGCGGATTACTTCGGTCGTGAGGCACGCCGGCTATAATGGTCCCAAGAAAAACGACATCGCTCTCTTGAAAATCGAGGCCGACGGTCAGACCAGGCTCGCGAACAACAGCCGGGCGCATCCAATTGCGCTGCCGTCGGGAAATTCTTCGCCCGCTCCCGAGGGCGCCGCGCTCGTCGTCACCGGGTGGGGCGCAACGGGTCATGCAACGATCGGGAACAGTAGCCGGGACGTGACCGGAAAGCCGCAGGTTCCGTCCCCGACCCTCCTGGAAGCGACGTTGAAGAAGGTGCCGATTTCAGCGTGCAACGACAATCCGAATTACAAAGCGGTGGGTTTCAGTGTCGAGGTCGGCGAGGTCTGTGCGCTCGGGCTCAACAACACCGACAGTTGCCAGGGCGATAGCGGCGGCCCGCTCGTTTATTACACCAGAAAGGGTCCAAGGCTCGTCGGCATCGTTTCCTTCGGGCCGGGCTGCGGTCTCGCCAATACCCCCGGCGTTTATACGGATGTCGCTTATTATCGCAGCTGGATCCTCGGCGCCATGAAACAGGCAAAGCCGGGGCAAGAGATCGCCTGGCAGGAAGGTGCGGCCGCAACGCCGTTTCACTAGATTTTCCGGGACCTTCCATCAAAGTGGACCCCGATGAAACAACCGTATAGGCATCAGCGTTTAGCTGAGTTGAGCCGTGGCCTCACTGTCGATCATAGAACTGAAAGAGGAGCCCTCCGCCCCCGCTGGCCTGAGGGCCATCTCGAGTCTCGAATGGGGCAGCCACATTGCGCACTTCTTCGGTTCCGGCGACGAGCTGCGCGATGTGCTCGTCCCCTTTTTCAAGGCCGGCCTCAAGAACAACGAGCAATGCCTCTGGGTCACTGGAGAGGCATTGGATGCCAAAAGGGCTCGATCCGCGCTTCGCGAGGTGTTGCCCGATCTTGCCGAACGCGAGCGGCGAGGCCAGATCGAGATCGTTGATGGAAAAGCGTTTTACGCGCCCGGCCAGAAGCTCTCCCCGGCGGACCTCGTCGATCATCTCCTGAAGCGCGAGGAAGAAGCGCTCGCGCTGGGCTATTCGGGCCTCAGGACCAGCGGCAATTGCGCCTGGGTCACGAACGACCAATGGGACGATTTCCTGGAGTATGAGGAACAGGTCCAGCACGCCGTCGGCAATCGGCGGATGATCTGTCTTTGCAGTCATTGCGCCGAGGGGCTGCAATCCCGTTCTCAAAATGAGGTGATGGAACGCCACGACATGACGATCCCGGCTTCGCGCCGATCGTCTGCGCCGCGCTCCGGGCAATCCGAGCCGGCGGGCAATCCTTCAGACATGGACGAGCTGCGCGAGACTTTCGAGCGCCACAAGCGCACCTTCGATCTGGCGATGACCGCATCCCAGATGGGCACGTGGCGCTACACGTTCGCTGACAATATCTGCGTCTATGACGAAAATGCGCAGCGGCTTTATGGCCTTACCGAAGGGCCTTTCCTCCACGATGAAGAGGGCGTCAAAGGCAAGTTCCATGCCGAGGATCTCGACCTCATGTGGTCGCGGGTTGCGGCCGCGATCGATCCGAATGGCGATGGTCGCTACGATGTCGAATATCGGGTCAGGCAGATTGACGGAAGCTGGCGCTGGCTGAGTGCCTGGGGCCTTGTCGAATTTGACGGCGAGGGAGCGGATCGCAAACCGGTCGCGATTGCTGGAGCGAGCCGCGATCTCACCGAGCGCAAGGAGGCCGAGGAGCGACAGCGGATGCTCCTCAACGAGCTCAGTCACCGCGTGAAAAACACCCTGGCGACAATCCAGGCGATCAGCATGCAGACCCTGAATTCCGCGAGCGATCTCCCCTCGGCGCGGCAGGCGCTCGATCAGCGGATCATCGCGATGGCGAGGGCCCACGATCTTTTGACCTCGAGGTCCTGGAGCGGAGCGAATTTGCGAGACGTCGTTGAACGTTCGCTCGATGCTTTCTCCCGCGACCGGGTCATCGTCTCCGGACCCGATCTCGACATTCCGCCGCGCCAGGCGCTGACCCTGTCATTGGCGCTGCACGAGCTAGCGACCAACGCGACCAAATATGGAGCGCTGTCGACTGCCGGGGGCCAAGTCAGTGTCGACTGGGAAGCCTCAGATGGATGGCTGCAGCTCAAATGGCGCGAAAGCGGGGGCCCAATGGTCGCTCCGCCCTCCACCAAGGGCTTTGGTAGCCGGCTTCTCGAGCGCCTCCTGGTGCGCGACCTTGGCGGCCAGATTACACTGACCTACGATCCGTCCGGCTTGCGCTTCGCGATCAGCGCGCAGCTTTAGGTCTTTGGCGCAAGGACCGGACCGCAGATTTGCGTGACGATTTGCCCCAGTCGCCAGCTTCCCGATGCTTTCGCTCCTCGCTCTAGCGGCTCAGATCGCGGGACCGGCGGTCGACTGTCACTTCGATGCGAACAGCCTCCAGTTTGAAGGATCGCCGATCGAGCAGGCGCAATGCCTGCTTAGGCCGGTAGAGCAAGGCGGCGGAGCGGGACCAGAACAACCGCTGCCGAGCACATTGTCCGCCCTCATCGGTCAGAAGGTGGTGATCGATCCGGAAAAGCTCTCGAGGGCGCTGAGAAGGGATCGAATACCGCTCCCTTCGACGACGCCCGTATCGGAGACGACCGATCATTTGCGAGCGATCTATTTCGTCATTCACGACACAAGTTCGCCCTACCTCGGCGAAAATCCCTTCCCGGCGCACTTCAGTAGGGCTTCGAAGTTCAATGACGTTCGCCAATTCCTTGGCAAGGATGCCGTCGCCCACCTCTTCAACGACCGTCTTGGACATGTGGTTGTCGGGCACGATCTCGAAGTGGGATGGCGTGCAACGAAGCTTGAACGCATTCTTGGCGAGCGCGTGCGCGGCCGGTTTCTTCATGTGGAAAACCTGCAGCCGCGCCGGGAAGATCCGTCGGGAGCTCCGCGCAACGACGAAATTGCGCCCGAACCGGGGTTCACGAGCCGGCAGTACAGAACTCTTGCTTTACTCTACGTCCTTGCGAGCGCTCGGGCCGGCACCTGGCTGATCCCCGCATTCCACGCGAATATCGACAGAGGGATTCCCGAAGCGCACGATGATCCGCAGAACTTTGACCTGCGCTCGTTCGATGATCAGCTGTCACGCTGGCTAGAAAGGCTTCGCCCAGCAACGGCCAAAGCCGATTAGCCGGCCGACCAGAAGGCAAGGGGGAAAATCGAATTCAAACCGTTCAGCGACTCTATTCGGCATTTGGCGATGGAGACGCGGCCTCTCTGCAGGAGCTGCTTTCCGACACGCACTGGATCGAAGCTCAAGGAATGCCCTACGGGGGCACCTATCGCGGCTTCGGCGAAGTCGCGGCCAACGTGTTCGGCCCGATCACGAACGATGTCGAAGGGTTTACGGCCAAGCCAGACGAGATCATCCCGGCCGGCGAAGATCGAGTTTTGGCGCTCGGGACCTATCGCGGAAAAGGGGCCGTCGGCGAAGTCGCGGCGCCCTTTGCCCATCTTTGGACCGTGCGCGACGGACGCATCACGAAGTTCGTCCAACATGTCGACACGCACGTCTTTCGGCAGGCGGTCGGAGCTTGAACGAGGCCGGCGCTTCAGGACTTGCAATGCCGATCTAAAAGCCACGTTTCTAGAATTCCGCGTGAAGCCTGACTGCACCGACCGGAACCGGTCCGCGGTCGCGGTTGTAGGCCGGATGATTGATGAACTGGCCATCGAGAGACGCGTGGATCTGGTTGGTGAGGGCAAGATCATAATAGGCCTCGAGGCTTTGTTCGGGCCCGGGATTCGGCAGGCTTCCATCGCCGACAAGGATGCCAAGCCCGCCCAATGCGAGGAAACGCTTGTGGACATCGCTGATCCCGTTGATCACGCCCGCAACTCCGATCTTGTCCTTGGGCCGGCCCCAGCCATCGCCCTTGATCGTGAAACCGGCGGCGAGCGTTCGATCCACGTCGGTGAATTCGTAAGGTTCGATGTTGCCGTTCGCGATGCCGCCCTTCACGAAGACCGACGCAACCTTTGAAACCTGCTGTTCGACATTGAAACTGATCCCGGCGCGGCTCTGGGTGCGGCGAACCGCTGCAATGTCCGGCGGTCCTCCGGTCAGCTCCGCGAGCTTGATCGCATCTTCGAAGCTGCCCATCCGGCCGCGGTTGCGAAAGACTGTGATCTTGATCTTGCCGGGCTCGCCATCGATTGAATGGCGATGCTCGATTTCGCCAACCAGCTCATTTTCTCCAAAGCTGGAATCGAGCTTCACGCTGTTGGGGACGTTCGAAAGGGCGAAAATACCGCCCCTTAAGCTCCACGCGCCTTCATAAAGCTCGGCGGCCGAGCCGTAGGTATATCCCCAGGCATTGGCCGCATAATCAAAGGTCCCGGCGTCGATGATCGTCCAATTGAGGAAGTCGCTTCGGGGGTCGTGCGCCTGGTCGTTGGTATCGAAAACGTCGACCACGCTGAACTTTCCAAGCCACAGCACCAGCCGGTTGCCGCTCTGGTGTCCGGCGAGCTGATTGAGGTCAGCCTCGACGTCCTCGTTCGTCCCTCCAAGATCGATGGTTTGCCGAAGAAACCAGCGTGGCAGTTTCGCATAAGGATCGACCTTGCCGACCTTGTAGGCTTCGCCGCTTGGAAAACCCGCGGCTCCAAGCGTGTTGCTGAGGCCAAAACCCTGATCGATCTCGGGATTGACCCAGATTTCAGCGCCTTTCCAGGGCCGAACTCCAAGATAGAGGGTAAGGTCGAACGTCTCCTTGGTATGCGGATCAGGATCGAGGCTGTTCGGGCCCTGAAATGGCGAACGGAAGCGCGCATTCGACTGAGCAACGAAGGTCGCCTGAGCGTGGATCGCATAGGTCTGATCGGCATCGCTCAGCGCTGGCGTCGGCAATGCAAGGACGAACAGGCCGGCAACCGGACCAAGCAAGTTTGTTGCTTTCATGAGCCCCCGCTGAGCAAGTCACCCCGCCTGCCTACTGACAGGAGATTACACGATCATCACGAATTGAGGCAGCGCATCGTCAAGAGCGCCCAACGACGAAATTCAGGCCGGAACAGTGGCGGAAACTCTCCTGGAGCGCCGCATCCAGGCATAAAAGAGAAGAGCCATCAGGCCGCACGCAGCAAGATCGAGGCCACCGTCCGTCGAGTAGAGCCCGGTCAGCCCGTGAGCCCCATAAGCGTGGCCGTCGAGCCACTGCATGTAGGTGATCGGAGCGCACATGGCCGCGGTCAGAACGGCGAACTGGGTCGAGGCGAGCGGATTGTTCTTTCCAATGCTCGATAAAATGAGCGCATTTCCGGTCGCGAGCGCTGCCGACTGCCAAATATTCTGCGCGACGAAGGCAAAGGTGAAGACCTGCGGAGTGTGCGCGAGGATGAGAAGAGACAGAGTCGAGAGCCCCCCGATAAATCCGATCCCGAGATAGACCACGAGGAGCGGTGCCCGGCGGCTGAGGACTGGAACACTGAGGCTTCCAAGCAGTCCCGCCAGCGTCACTCCGACGCCGGCGATGGCGGCGATCAATTTCTCGGACGCGTGATAGTCGCCGCCAAGTCCGCCGAGGGTGTTGGTGAGGGCGAACGAGCCGCATGGAAGAGCAAACAGAAGCAATAGCCGCCTTACGTCGCTTCGACCGGCAAGCTGGAGCACCTCCTTGCCGAAGCGCGCGAATGTTTCCGAAGCGCGGCGACGCTCCTCGATTGGCGGATGCACCCAGTAGAAGATCAGCAGGGGAAGAAGGTTGAGGGCCGCAAGGACAATCGCCGCAACGATGATCGGACCATGATGGACGAGCAGGATCCCGAGGATCGACGTAATTCCGAAGCCCGCGACATTGGCAACCGTCATCCACGCGCCGAGCGTAGCGTCATGCTCGCTTGGAAGAACGGACCCGAACCATCCGCCGATCGCCGACGAATTGAGGTTCGCCGCGAGCATCGAGAGAAACAGCCACAGCCCGAGGAGCGCCACGTTCGAGAAATTCAAGAGTGCAACGAAGGTCAAAATGGTCGCGGCGATCGACATCGCGATCGCATAGGTGCGCCGACTGAACCGGACATCGAGCATCGGCGCCACGACGAAGAAAAAGATCGAGCTCGAAAGCCCAAGCGTCGTGATCCCCGCGATGGTCGTTTCGGGAACGTGCCTCGAGGCCAGAACCTGGGGTGTGATGAGCAACGCGACCGCGCCGGTGATCCCGAGGGGTAGATTGGAAAGTCCCAAAAGCCATATCGGAAGCTTGCGCGTCACACGCCCTCCTAATCATCGCGAGCCGACCTAGCGGTGCGGAAATTCGAGCGTATCTAGAAGAGCTTACGTTCGCAATGGATCGGAGGGGAACGATCGGCCAAAAGACGCGCAACGGCGTTCGCAGATAAGCTTTTGCCACTGAGCCTTTGAAGGAGGCAAGATGCTGAGCCAGTTCGATGTCGACCGGATCGTGTTCGGCTGCGGCAATTTTGGCGGGATCGGGTCTTCGCCGAGCCTGCGCAGCGCGGGCGACAGCGAAGAGCAGGCGTTCGGGCTTCTCGATCACGCCCGGCGGGCAGGACTTCGGCGCTTCGATACCGCAAACACCTACGGCGGTGGATCAAGCGAAATCATTCTCGGGAAATGGCTTGGGTCTCAGGGGGCTGCATTTCTGAAGGATGCTCAGATCGCGACCAAGGTCGGCCATCCTCATGGCTGCCCGCCCGGCGAGGCGCCGCTTAGCCCCTCCCAGATCACTTATCATCTCGATCAGTCGCTGCGTCGGCTCGGGATCGAGCGGATCGATCTTTATTATCTTCACGAGTTCGAGAGGGTGACGCCTCTTGAAGAAACGCTTGAAGCGATCAGCCGGGCTTTGGAAGCGGGCAAAATCGCAAGCTTTGGCATTTCCAATGCCTCGCTGTCCGACGTTGAGGCGGTGAAGACTGTCGCCGGGCCAAATCTCGAAGCGCACTTCGAATATGTCCAGAACGAGTACAACATGCTCGCCGGAGCGGACGCGGGCGAGCTCATTCCCTACTGCTTTGAACATGGCCTTCGCTACACCGCCTTCAGCCCGCTTGCCGGCGGTTTCCTCAGCGGCAAATACCGCTCCGGCGAAAAGCCCCCATCGGGAAGCCGCCTCGCCTATGCGCCAGAGGTCTGTGCCGGCTATCTTGGCGAACGATCCTTCGCCGTGATCGAGGAGCTGAGGCGAGAGGCCGACGGGCGCCAGACGACCATGGCAGAAACTGCACTGCGCTTCGTCCTCGATACTCCAGGAGTTGATGGCCTCATCATCGCGCCTCGCCGGATCGAGCATTTCGAGACCATGGGTTTCCCACGTTCCTGATCAGCCGCGGAAGGCGCCGATTGCCGAGCGGAGATTACCTCTTGATGTGACGAGAAGTTGGGCGGCGTCATCTCGGCTCAATCCCATCGCGATCAGCACCGCGAGCTTGATACTGCTCTTCGCAAGGTCGAGCGCGGATTGAGAGTCGCGGTCATTCGCGCCGCTGATCTTGGCAACGATCGCGATCGCCCGTGCGCGAAGCTTGCGGTTGGAAACGCGCATATCGACCATCAGATTGTCATAGACTCGCCCCAAACGGAGCATGATGCCGGTCGAGAGGAGATTGAGCGCGATCTTTTGCGCGGTCCCGGCTTTCATCCGGGTGGAGCCGGTCAGAAGCTCGCCTCCGGTGTCGAGAAGAATGGGGTGAGCGGCTGCATCGAGGAGCGGACTTCCGACATTGTTCGAGAGTGCGATGGTGAGCGCTCCAGCGGCGCGGGCTTCGCGAACGAACGCCAATGTATAAGGCGTCGTCCCACTTGCCGAAACGGCGATGACGACGTCATTTTCATTGAGCCTGGCTGACCGGATCAGCTCCTGCCCACTCTCTTCGTCGTCCTCGGCATTTTCGACGCTCCCGCTCAAGGCGTCCCGGCCCCCCGCAATCGCGTAGATCAGACGCTCCCGGCTCCAGCCGAAGGTCGGCTCAAGTTCAACGCCGTCGAGGACCGCCAGCCGCCCCGAAGTGCCGGCGCCGGCGTAGATGAGCCGGCCGCTCGGGTCTTCCAGTCTCCTGGCGGCTTCTTCGGCCGCACGGGCAAGCGATCCGACCTGGTCCTTGACCGCGGCCGCGGCTGCAAGCTGCCCTTCGAACATGGCCATGACGGCGTCGGCCGTCGGCCAGAGATCAAGTTCTGAATATCTGCGGCTCGTCCCTTCGGTGGACAAGGGCCCGTCTCCCGGCATTGTGGTTCGAGATGCGCTGACCAGCCTAATGGTCCTCTTGCGCGGTGGCGAGTGCCTAGGTTGATCGCTCGCCGCTCCCGAGATAGCGAAACCTCCAAGGAGACTTGGAAGGCGCTTGCCTTGAACTTCTATCTCGGAATCGATGCCGGAGGCTCGCACACCAGGGCGAGACTGGTCTCCGATGACAACAAGCGGATTGGATCCGGCGAAGCCGGCCCGGCCAATACGCGAATCGGTCTTGAGAATGCGATCGCCCAAATCGAGCTGGCCTGCGCGCAGGCGATCGAGGAGGCGGCGCTTTCAACCGAGGAGATCGGTTCGACCTACGCCGGCCTTGGAATTGCCGGCCTGAACCGGCGAGGAGCACTCGAGGGCTTAAGAGCCCACCGCTTTCCATTTCCTTCGATGGCCATTGCAAGCGATGCCGCGATCGCCTGCCTTGGAGCGCATTCCGGCGGAGATGGAGGAATCGTCATCGTCGGTACCGGAAGCATCGGCTTCGCACGCGTTGGAAGTGAGACGGTGATCGTTGGCGGTTATGGCTTCCCCATCTCCGACGAGGGCAGCGGCGCGGACCTTGGACTTCAGGCCATTCGCCAGAGCCTGTGGGCCCGAGACCGCCGGATTTCCCACAGCCCGATGACCAGGGAGATCCTCCAGCATTTCTCGGATTCGGCCGGCGAGATCGTGACCTGGATGGAGACTGCGACGGCGACGGACTATGCGGTGTTCGCTCCGCTCGTGATGGAGCATGCGGGCCGGGGAGATTCGGTCGCCGAACCGATCGTGCAGGATGCCGCCCGGGCGGTCGACCGGCTCATCCGGGTTCTCTTCGAGCGCGGCGCTCCCAATTGCTGTTTGATGGGAGGATTGTCCGAAGTCCTCTACGACTGGCTTGCTGCGGGACTTCGAAAGCGACTGAGGGAACCGCTTGGCGACAGCCTCGACGGCGCCTTGTTGCTCGCGCGATCCCGAGCCCCCTAATTCGCTTAATCAGCTTTCGCGCTGCTCCACTCCCGAAATCCAGGTCCGAACGACCTTTCCCTCCGAGTTGAGGAGCGCCAGATCAGCGCGAAGGCCAGGCCTGATCGTTCCCACAGCTTCCTCCAGCCGAACAGCCCGCGCCGGGTTCCGCGTCGCCATCGCAATGGCAATCTCGAGGTCGATCTGAAGCAGTTCAACCGCGTTGGCGACCGCGCTTGCCATATTGAGATTGGAGCCGGCGAGCGTTCCATCCTCGGCGACGCATCGACCGTTCTCGACGCGGATGAGCCTATCTCCGAGCATGAACTGGGTTTTGTCGGACCCGACCATTGGCATCGCATCGGTGACGAGCACGAGATCGTCAGCCCCCTTTGCGGCAAGGGCAATGCGTAGCGGTGCCGGATGGACATGGAATCCATCGACGATGATTCCGCACCAGGCGCGGCTGTCGAGAGCAGCACCGACGGCGCCTGGAGCGCGCGCGCTGAGCTGGCTCATCGAGTTGAAGAGATGGGTAAAGCCGGTCGCCCCCGCATCGAGCGCCAGACGCATCTCCTCATAGGAGGCCGCGGTATGGCCTGCCGCAACAATCACGCCCCGCTCCGCGAGGCTCTCGACGATGGGACTGGAAGCAAGTTCAGGAGCGAGTGTGACGAGCGTCACTCCCGCTTCGAGCGAACTTAGCAGTTCGACCGCGGCTTCATCGATCCTGCGGATTTTTCGCTGATCGTGAATGCCGCGCATTTCGGAATTGATGAAGGGGCCCTCGATATGAATTCCAAGGATCCCCGGGACGCCCTTTCGAAGGGCTCCTTCGACGGCGCGCATCGCCTTTTCGATGATCTCGAGCTCGTCGCTGATGAGCGTTGCAAGGAAGCCCGTCGTCCCAAATCGACGATGAGCGCGACCGATCGTCTCGATCCCTTCGATCGTCGGCTCGTCATTGAAGAGGACTCCTCCCCCGCCATTGACCTGAAGGTCGATGAAGCCGGGCACCAGATCGCCTTGGAGCACCTCCGCCTCGGCAGCCGCCGGACAGCTGGCCGATGGAAGAAGCCCGGCGATGCGCCCATTCTCGATAAGAAGGCAGCGCTCCTTCTCGAAGCCGGACGCTGTGAGGACGCGCGAGGGGGACAATGCCAGCATCTAGCGAGTCTCCGTGACCTTGTGCAGGAGCGGCGGCGAATCCGGATCGAACCCGCGGGCAACGCTAAGAGCCTCGACTGTCCTGTAAACGCCAAGGACGCAGGCCGCCGGCGCGACCGCGGGATGGAGGCCACGGACCGTTGGCAAGTTGATCGCCCCCTGGACGTCGGATCCGGCGGCGATGACGCAAGCGCCGCGGGCCGCGAGATCGGCCGCGAGCGAGGCGACCGACGGTCCGGCGGCGTCATTTGGGACAAGAACCAAAACCGGAAAACCTGCTCCGACGATTGCGATGGGCCCGTGGAGAATTTCGGCCGCGCTGATCGCTTCTGCATGGATCCCGCAAGTCTCCTTGAACTTGAGAGCGGCTTCCTCGGCGATGCCCAGGGTCGAGCCGCGACCGATCACATACATGTCCCGAACCCTGGTGAGCGCGTTGACGCCATCGCTCCAGTCGAGCTCCCAGGCGCTCCGAAGGGCGGCCGGTGAAGACTGAAGCGCTTCCCTTAGCGCGGCGCTTTCGGTCCACTCGGCAATCAGTCCGGCGATCGCAAGAAGGGAGGCAATGTAGGATTTCGTCGCAGCGACACTGCGTTCGGTGCCCGCGAGCATCGGCAGCACGGCATCGCATTCCTCTTCGAGCGGAGATGAAGGCTGGTTGATGATACCAAGGACAAGAGCTCCAGCCTGCCGCGCTGCCCGGGCCGACAGAACCAGGTCCGGACTCTGGCCGGACTGCGATATTGCAATGAAAAGCGTGCTCTTGAGTTGGCGCCACCTGGTTCCGAAGATCGATGAGACGGACGGCGAATGCGAGGCCGTCGGGATACCGGCCTCGATCTCGATCAGATGCTTTGCGTAGGTTGCGGCGTGATCCGAGCTCCCTCGAGCACAGGTGATCACAAGTTGCGGATCGAGCTCCCGCACGCTTCGCCCGATCTTCTCAAGAAGCGGCGGCAACTCGGATAGCTGTCTCTCGGCAACGATCGAAGCCTCTTCAGCTTCAATCTCCATGCGGCTCGGACCGGCTTCGCTCATTAAATTCGGGTTCCTTCGGCCACGCGAGTGCGCTGAGCAGACTATCAGCAGCAATGCTCCTGGTAACGACTCTGCAATTTGTGGCTCTTACTCTTTGGGGCGAGGTTCAATAGGCAAGGAAAGGTCGGCTCATGCCGGACGTTCTGCTTTTCGAACGCGCCTCGCCGTCCTTCGCGGCGGCGCTTGCGAAACGTGGTCACCACATCGTCTACCGGACGAACGAAGCCAACCATTGTCCCGGCTGTGGCCGCTCGCATTGGTATATCGGCCGGATGAGCGCCGAGTGCGGCTTTTGCGGAACGGCGGTGCCGCTCGCTGAAACCGCGCGCCAGGAGGCGACTGCGCCAGCTCCTCGCCCGCGAAACGTCACCTCATCAGCGGACCAGAGGCAGTTTCCGAGAATGGCCGCGAAGGGTCGCAAGCTGAAGCTTCTGATCGACGGCTCTCCGACAAATTTTGCAATTCACAATATTTCGGAGGGCGGCGTGATGGGCCGCCAGCGAGCGGAGCTGCTCCCTGGAGCAAAGGTCCATGTCCGATTCGAGGGCGGAATCCTCGTTCCCGCAGTCGTCAAATGGACCGAGGACGGTCACGTTGGACTGGCCTTCATCGAGCCGCTCCTGCTCGACCGATCGGACCAGCCCAGAAACTGATCGCCCCCGCCGACGGGCGGAGTGTGGCAATTCACTTTTCTGATTATTGGGGTGAGAGCGCGATTCCGATCTGCCTTCCCCACTCGGAACTGTGCATGAGGTCTGTTCCGGCCGCCAAATTGACCCCGATCGCCCAGATGAGGAAGAAATAGTCGAGGCGGCGCGAGCGGCTCAGCACCAAACCGACAAGAGCGACCAGATATCCTCCGAAGTTGAAGTAGAACCACCAATCATTCCAGGCCGGCATCGTACGCGTCATCATCGCGCCGATGAGGACAACGTTGGCGAACAAAAGGCCGCCGGCGACAAGCCGCTTTCGAGACCAATAATGATCGTCAAGATGCGACCAGTCGGAGCGCGTTCGAGGAAAAACGAGGGATGCTGCGAGGAAATAGACGAACGCCAGGAGCACCCCTCCGAAAACCGTAGGCCAGTTCACCTCCAGCACCTTGCGGGCGCCCCAGATCCACAGCCAGAAACTGGTGACGTCGGTCAGCACAAGAAACGCGAGTGCCGGCGTCAGAATGCCAATGGGTCGCTCGCGATTTGAGTCGATCGCATCGGCCGATTTCAAGGCGAGCTCGGCAACGATCAGGCCGAACATCAGGCTGAATAGACTGAACAGTCCCTCAAAATCGCTCATGCGCCCCCGGCTCCGGACCAGAAGCTTATCAGAAGACCTCATGGCCGCAACGGTCGGGAAATGTGGATATGCATGCGCGGGCGTCGACGCTTTCATGAGCGCACGTTATGGTCCGGCAACGCGCGCGTCGGGGGAAAAGCCATGTCGAACCGAGCCAGAGATGGGTTGCCCCTGGTCGCTCTGCTGGCTGCGACCGCGGCGATCGCCGCCGCAAATCCTCAGCCCTTGGCCTCGGGCGGCAGATTGCATTCCGCGCTCCAGATCAAACCTGGCCTCTGGCAGTTCGACGACAATGCCAAAGTGACGGGCGAGGCCGTGTTTCCCGATGCGGTGCTTGCAGGCGTTCCCGAAGGGCAACGCGCTCAACATTTGGCTGAACTGCGCCAAATGATCTCGCGGCCCAGCCGAGAGCGAGAGTGCGTCACTCAGGCGATTTTCGAGCAGAGATTGTTCGCTATTGAAACCAGCTGCAAGCGGACGGTTCAGTCAAACACTCCGGCAAGGCTCGAAATTCAAACCGAATGCGAGGATGTGAGCGGCAGTCTGAAGCAACACAAGACGGCCCAGATCCTGGCAACGAGCTCGACGAGCGTGACCACCTCGTTTCACGCGGTCAACTCGAGAGCGGGCAAGAGCATGACGGTCAATTCTGTTGAGAATGGACATTGGCTCAGCTCAAATTGCGGCAACGTCCACGGGATCGAACAGCTGTAAAAGCGAACGAGACAGCGTCCGGATGCGAAAACGGACGCTCATGGGCAAAGTTCACGGACCATATTGCTCGATGTTGCGCCGGATCATTCGATCGATGGCGGCCTCGTTGGCCACGGATTCGTCCCTTTTGTTCTGGGCCTCGCGGTCGAGCCGTTGGCTCCGCTCGTCCGGGGATTCAAGCCTTCGGTTTCTTTGCATCAGGTCCTCCACGCCCGTAGAACGTTTCTCAACCGGAATAGTCGCATCGCTTGCTTCGAACTCGCGCAATAATCGCCAGGCTTTCGGGATCATTCGCCTAAGCCTCTTGCCAATCGCAAGGGCCCGACCTCTTCGAACGGAGCTATCGCTGATCCGAGGCGAGCGGCTGTGTCAGCTTAAGCTTTGAGCGGAGTTTTGCGACCCTGCGGGCATCCACCGGCGGCGCTCGGTTGCCCCAGGAGTTGCGGATGTAGGTTGCGACATCCGCGACCTCTTGGTCGCTAAGCTTCCAGGCGAAACTCGGCATCGACTGGAAGCCCGGTCTCGAACGCGTCGGAGCGGTGCGCGTGCCTGCAAGGATCAGATGGATCACTCCGGTGGGATCATCCTGCTGTGCGACATTGCTGCCCTGCAGTGGCGGGAACATGCCGGGCTGCCCCTTGCCTCCAGCGAGGTGGCAGGCAGTGCACGCATCGAAGAAAATCGCCGATCCGGCGCGCATCGCCGCTGCATCGGGCGCTCCGCTCGAGAGCGTCGGGCTGGCCGGAAGCGACTTCAAGTAAGCAGCGATCGCCAAAAGGTCGGAATCGGAAAGAAGCGATGTCGAATAAGCGACCACTTCCCCCATCAGGCCTGAGGCGTTGGCGTGGGCGTTTCGTCCGGTTTGAAGATACTGGACGATGTCGTTTGAACTCCAGCGGCCGAGCCCGGTGCGGGGATTGCCCGTCAGATCCGGGGCCACCCAATTCTCGATCGCGGCGCCGCGATAGGCCTGGTTGTTGAGCTCGGCGCCGAGGACATTTTTGGGCGTATGGCAGGCACCGCAATGTTCGAGGCCTTCAACCAGATAGGCACCCCGGTTCCATTGCGCAGACATCGCGGAATTGCCCTGAAAGGCATGCGGCGAGAAATTCAGCGCGTTCCAAGCAATGAGGCTCGCTCGAATATCGACCGGAAATGGAAGACGGTTGCCCGGCTGCGCATAATGAACCGGCGGAACGGTCTTCAAATATGCAAGGATCGCGTCAGTATCAGCGCGGCTGACGATCGTGAAATGGGGGTACGGAAGAGCGGGATACAGGCGCTTGTTCCCCGGAGCGGCCCCATTGTGAAGCGCATTGAAGAACTGTTCGGGTGTCCAGGCTCCAATGCCGTTGTCGCGATCGCTGGTGAGGTTCGCCGAATAGATGATTCCGAAGGGAGTTTGGAGCCCCAGGCCCCCTTCGAATGGACGGCCGCCTCTTCTTGTGTGGCAAGAGGCGCAATCGCCCGCGATTGTCAGGTAGCGACCCCGCCGAATGAGGTCGGCGTTGGGTCCTTCCGGGATCGGCTCGGTGAGAATGGACAGCAGGCCAGGCGGAGGATCGCTGAACTTTGGCTCATTGGCACTGAACCACAGCCAGGTGCCCGCCGAGATCAAGACAAGCAGAAGGATGAGGGCCGCGATCACCAGAATCGTGCGCCCGGTGAAACTGCGCGGCCACGCGGCGCTCATGCTGTGACCAGCGGCGCACCTGGCGCCTTGATGTAGTGCGACTTGATTGCGTCGGCCGTCAGAAAAGCGAGCGCAGCGAGTGTCCCGGTTGGATTATATCCGGGGTTCTGCGGATAGAGCCCGGCCCCGGTGACGAAGAGGTTGGGCACGTCCCAGCTCTGGGAATATTTGTTGACGGCGCTGTCGTTTGCGCTCTCGCCCATCATCGTCCCCCCGACATTGTGGGTCGTTTGATAGGGCTTGATATCGTACGGTCCCTTGCGCGCCTTGGGATGGACAAGGGACGCACCCATTTTCTTTCCGATCTCGGCAGCGCGGTCGGTGCAATAGCTTGCCATTTTGAGATCGTTTTCGGGAAAGTCGAAGGTCATTCGAAGCATCGGACGACCGAACTGATCCTTGTACGTTGGATCGAGGCTGAGATAGTTTCCAGCCTGCGGATAGCTTGAACCATGCACCGACAGGCTCATCGAGCGCAGGAAGTATTTCGCAGCTGCCCGTTTCCATTCCAGGCCCCATTTGGGCACCCCGTCGGGCACTCGAACCATCTCGATCGGCCGAGCACCGGTGACCATCCCGGCAATGTAGGCGCCGCCGATGAAGCCAAGTCCCGAATGGTCGAAATTGTCGCCGTTATAATCGTCGATCACGGATGCGAGCGCACCGGCTCCGATGAACGGATTGAGCAGCTTGTCGTCGAAGAACAGGTCGACCGAGCTCACCGTCTGGTAGCAATAGTTCTTGCCGACCACCCCTTTTCCCGTGGCGGGATCGTAAGGCTGACCAATCCCCGAAACGAGCATCAGGTGGACGTTGTGCAGCTGATAGGCCGTCAGAGCGACAATCTCGGCCGGTTGAAAATACTCAGCTCCTCCAGAGTCGATATAGGTCACTCCTGTCGCATGGCGCCCATCAGGAGTGCGCTCGACTTTCAAAACCTCGGCTTCGGTGCGCAGTTCGAAGTTCGGCTTTGTGAGGATGTACGGAATGAGGGTCGTCTGCGGCGAGGCCTTCGAATAATTGCCGCAGCCGAACTTCTCGCAGAAGCCGCAGAATGTGCATTTGCCAAGCTGCATTCCGAGCGGGTTCGTATAGGCCTGCGAGAGGTTGCCCGCCGGATGCGGGAATGGGTGCAGCCCCATGCTCGCTGCGGCCTGCTCAAACAGCTTCGGGCCATAGGTCATCGGCAGCGGAGGCGTTGGATAGGGGGCGCTGCGCTCGGCCTCGAACGGGTTACCGCCCGCCTGTTTTGCGCCCTTGAGGTTTCCGGCCTGGCCTGAAGTTCCGCAAATTCGGTCGAATAGGTCGTAATAAGGTTCAAGCTCGCCGTAGCTTAAGGGCATATCCTGGAGGGTCAGCCCGGCAGTCGACTGTTTGCCGTAGCGTGTCTCGTTATGACTCTTGAGTTTGAAGTCGGTTTCGAGCCACCGCCAGATCTGGCCGTTCCAGTGAATTCCCGCGCCGCCCACGCCGGTGCCCGGAAGGAACGACCCCAAGTGGCGCATTGGAAGAGCCGCCTGATTGACATTGTTCCTGAAGGTCAGCGTCGAATAGCGAACGTTCTGAAACAAATGGTGGCGCCACATGTATCGCAGCTCGTCCTGATCGAAGGTCGTCGCCCAATTGAGCGGGGTCGTGCGCACCGCCGCGCGTTCGAGCGCAACCACTGTAAGGCCCGCATCGCACAATTGCTGGGCAAGGATCGCGCCGGTCCAGCCGAAGCCGACCAGCACCACATCCACCTTGGGCATGGTCTTGGCCACTGCTCAGCCCCTTTCCCAGCCCGGTCGACCGCGAAGTCCGACCGTCTGAACTGGCACCGGCTGGTTGTAGGCCGTGACCCATTCCGAATAATCGTAGTGAGCGCCCGGAAAACCGATCATCTTCCAGGCGGCGCCGTCCTTGTTGCCACCATAAATCGGGTCCGAAAAATAGCCTTCGAGAACATTCTGAAGGAACATGGCGAAGAATGACTTCGAGGTGATCGGGCCGTCCAGTTTCAGATCGCCCGATTCCATCTGCTTGAGGAGAGCGTCCTGTTTCTCGGAAGCCATGTCCTTGAAGGCCTTGCCGTTTTCGCTCCGGCCGACAGCCTGTTCGATCGCTTCGATCGCGTGGCGGTAAAATTGAGCCGGCGTGAAACGGCTCTGGTAGCCTTGAGTATCCGTTCCCTTTTGCCATGGGCCTTCAAGATAGAAGTGTTCCCCATTCCCGTAGTCCCCGGCGAGCTGGCGATCGATAAAAACGACCACGCCCGCTTCGGACGCGCTCGGCCCGGCCGGATCGGCTGGAATCAGACGGTCCACTGCGGCCGTCAGGAACGAGACTTCGCCTGCGTTGAGATAGAGCCAGCTGCCGCCGCCCGCTCCCTCCGGCTCATCCGTCAGTCCATCGTCCCAAGGGAGAGTGTTGGTATATTCGCGGCTCGGACCTCCAAGCATGCCATCGTGAACCGAAAGGGCTTCGGCGGCTCCCGCGGCTCCAAGAGCCGCGCCAAAGGTCAGCAACTCGCGTCGGTTGACCCGACGTCCTGGATCTTGCCCCATCGATCCTCCATCGATCCGATGCGCGTGTTGCCGGTTGGACAACCGGCATCGCAACGAGGGCAGTGTCAGATCGTTCCCAAAGCTGAGCGCGATCAATGCGGGCGCGCCTTTCGCGGCCGAAATTTCGCGGCCGAAAAGACCCTAGGTCAGAAGCCCGGTAGCGGTCGATGCGGCAAGGACCACGCCAACGCCGGCAAGAGAGGCTGCGCCAACGACAATCGCCCACGACCGAGCGACCAGTGCGATCGAGAGCAGAACGATCGCGACCTGCATCGCGGTCTCCGCGAATTCGTACCATTCACCCTTCTTGGATGCGAGCTCCCCCTCGTCGCGAAGTCGATCGGCCCGCATCTGAAGCTGCAAGATGCCATGACCGGCCTTGTCAGGATTGCGCAGCTTCGCCGCTTCCTTGAGCATGTCGGCTTTCACCGAAGGGGTGAGCGAGGGTGCCTGCGCGGCGGTTTTCGAGATCGCCTCACGAATGATCTTCGCCTGCATGTAATTGTATGTGTCGGATGCCTCGATCGTCTTCAGAACGCCCTCGCGCGCATTGCCCGCGGCCGCCACGTGAATGACCGCAAGAAGCACCGCGAAGACGCCGACGAGAACGGAGACACGGTTACGGAAGCGCTTTTCGAGCTCGCGTTCGGCGCGATCGACCTTCTCTGCTTCCTCGATCGCTTCTTCGATCAGCTCTTTCGCATCTTCTGGCTCGACCATTGGATCACCTGCGATTGGTCAGTCAAAACGACGTCCCACGTCATGCGATCGGTTTGAAGTGAAATCTGGTCAAGGGACGTTGCGGGACGCTCGGCGATTGAACTTCAAAGGCCCAGGGCATCCATTTTCGGGTCTTCGTACTTTTCATCTTCGCCTGGATAACGAAGAATCGAGTCAAATCCGCCTCGCGCCTTGGCGAGGCCCCAGACGAGGCTTTGGCCGGTCGGAAGGCTCTTTGGCTCAAGCGCGAAAACCGGGCTTGCGAACGCTTCCTGAGCATCGATCAGGCGCCAGCCCCTGGCGCGGAACATCTTCAGGAGATCGTCGAGGAAGAGCGCGGTGGTGAGACGGTGATGCAAAAGAACCGTGTGCCCGATCGACTGTCCGAACAGCTTGCGCGCGAGGCCATCGTAGAATTGAGCGCGGTCCCAGATGTGATCCAGATAGAAACTCCGATAGGGAGCGAGATCCGCCCTGGGGTCCTCGGCTAGCCGCTTCCTAAGCCGTCCGTCGATCGCCCAGTCCGACGTGTCGATCGTCACATGGCCGATCCTGTAACCCGCCAAATGAAGTCGCTCCCGCAAGGCATCGCGGGCCTCGGCAGTGCGGCCTTCGCTGAGAAACGGATATCGAAAGAGCCTCCTGAAGCCAGGATAACCCTCCAAGAGCGCTTCGCACCTCTTGATGTCGGCCATGTAGGAGTCTGGATCGTCGGTCCCATAATAGCTGTGCGAGAAGCTGTGGTTTCCAATGATATGGCCTTCGCTTGACCAGCTCCCGAGGACTTCATCGCTGACCGGCGCATGCACATATTTCCCGGCAACGAAACCTGCGGCCTTGATTCGATGACGAAGGAGGGTCGTCCGAATTTGGCGGTCCCTTTCGAGGGCAGTCAGCAGCGCTGTATCCGAGAGATCAAAGTCGTCGATGGTGATCGCGACCCCGGGACGCATTGTCGATGCGGGTCGGAAGGGCGGTGCAGCGCCAATCACCAATAAGCCGCCAAGAATGGTTCTGCGTTGATACAAAATGACTCTCCAGTCGGCGGCCATCGGACGCAAGGTTCCCAGCCTCCCGCTATAGGCTTTCGTCGTCCCCTTCTGTTACTGTTTCTGCCACGCGCCCGTAGCTCAGCCGGATAGAGCACGAGCCTTCTAAGCTTGGGGTCGCAGGTTCGAGTCCTGCCGGGCGCGCCAGTTTTCCGATGTATGTTCCAGACACGCCTGCAGCTGCAGGCAAAGACTCCACCTGGATTCGCGGGTGGCCTGGGCATTCGGTACGAGATGCCGGTCAGAACAGTTCATGAACATCTCTAAAGAGCTAGGGTCCGCTTCCGACCCGTTGCGGACACTAGGAACAGGCCCCACAAAGTGGACCTAAACCGGAGGTCCAAATCATGTTGGCGCTCAAGGTCTCGTTAAATGGCGAGCATTTGTGTCTCGCAGGTGATGACGACTGGAAGGACCTAGGAGTCCTCATCTCGGCAAGCCGCCAACCATCGGACTATGCGTCCACTGAGGATCACACGCAGCTAATCGTCACGGGTGAAACGAAACCGGACCCAGCTGGTGTCTCACATCAGTTGCGTTGGAAAGGCCGAAATCTTGTCGTTGGGTCTGTTGTCACTGTGGAGGTCATTGAGACTGACGCTCCTGACGACCCGTTGCATCGCTATCGTTTCGACCATGAGGTCCAAGAGTTTCCGTTGAGTGTCGAGGAATACGAGGAGTGGGAGCATTCAGAATGGTTGAGGCTTAAGGCGAAATATGAGCCTAACAACACGAGTGATTGCTAAGCCTCTAACGTCAGTTTTCCACCCATTGCGGTCGCGACCATTTCGCTCTGTAATCCGCACCATGAAAGAGGCTGGTAAGAACATCCTGGACTTAACGGCGGATGGTGTTCGCTTTGCCCCGTGGGACACCGAGGTAAAAGACGACGACCTGACCCTCGTCAGTCTAGCCTTCACTGGAAGTTCGTGGGTCAGCTATCCGAACGAGGGGATCAAGCTGGAGCTGCCAGATGCCAACGACGAGTTCGGAACGCTCGAAGCTGTTTTCCTGTCTCGCGAGAAGCGAGCGGCAGTTCGCTTCCAGTTCGCTCATGTTCAGGCATTCCGCGTGTTGGATGAGGGGGGT
Source organism: Sphingomicrobium sp. (assembly GCA_036265105.1). Taxonomy (GTDB): domain Bacteria; phylum Pseudomonadota; class Alphaproteobacteria; order Sphingomonadales; family Sphingomonadaceae; genus Sphingomicrobium. The sequence goes on along the minus strand of DATAPR010000001.1, from coordinate 13,461 downwards.
CTCTTGGAGCTATGGAATGCGTCCGCTGTCACGCCTCGTCCGGCTTTCGCAACCTTCCGAGTCAAAGGTCATGCTTGGCAAGCGGAGAGTGTCCTCGTTTGGATTCACGGCCCAGACGATCACTTCAGTCATATGGTGGCGACGACGAATGAATGTCTGGAGGTCGTCACTTTCGGAGACCCGCAAGTCGAAATCCTGGCAGCTCGGGTAACGAAACTGCGTGAGTCCGACGCTTAGCGTCCCAATGTCGGCTATCCACCGGTTGCGGACGTTTGTGCCTAGGCTAGGATGCGGTCATATTTGCGCGAGCGCGTTCGTCTAGCGTCATCGTCGCGGTTGCGATCTTCGCACTGATTCGGGCCTCTGTACCGCTATTGCAACGTTTCAGCCTGCTTTGGCTGATAGTTGTCGCCGTAGCTGGACCGTGGATCGTATGGGACACAGCCAAGCAATTATTCACGGCTAGAAGACAAGGATATGTCCTGACTGACATTCCAGAGCGGCGGGTCTATCGGGAGTCCGAGCCGAAGCTGTTTCGTAAAAACATAGTGGCGCTCGTCATAATGTTTCCAGTGCTCGCCGCGGGTGCGGTTCTATTGCTCATCGACGCGCTGAGAGCCGAACACCTGATCAGATAACTGCTTTCCACCCCTTCGAGACCATAGGGCGTGAGATCGGACCTTGTCATCGCTGCCAATACTGAGAGTTCTGAGCGTCGCGTGGGACTTCCAACACAGCGACCCCTCTATGAAATCCTCAGCCTTCCAAAACGGATTCCCCGTTGGGTTGGTTCGCCCCATCGGTTAGTCTCGGCTTGACCGGGAATGGCCCCGAGCCAAATCGCGAGGAGACCAATCAAAAGCACCAAAAATGCAAGAATCAGCTCCAAAGTGTCGGAACTTGTGCCTGCGATCATTAAGCCTACGACCACGGTAATTTCAGCCAGAATTACGGCCCCGATCCACCAGCCGCTTCTTCCGATGTCATGCAGGCGTGGGATGCCGGTGACCACCATCATTATCTCGAGACCTGCGTTACCCTTTCCCAGGTAGACAAACACGCAAACCACTAATGTGAACATCGCGATGGAAGCCCAATATGTCGGGCGATTGATGCGATAGTTGAGCACGTTCTTTCCTTTACGCCTACCAAGCGAGCTTATCTGAGTTGCGTCCGCTTTCCACCCCAATCAGACGCTAGCGGCTTCGGGCGATCGCGGACCTATTGCAAATGTTGGGCAACGCATGCCAACTTTAGCGGATGCCGGAGCACATTACGCCCGAAGAAGCGGCCGACCGCGTGTCAAAGTGCGGGCTAGGACCGGTGACCGTGGACCACAGACAAACGGACTGGGGCGAAGATGAGGAAGTTCTCGTCGCGGCAATGGCGCTTGATGCAACGGACGAGCAGCTCGCAAGCGCCGACAGAGCGGCGACCGTTTACCTCCTTGAGCTCCCGGCAACGCTCCAACATCGCTATGACGCGATTAGGGGCGCTCGAATTGCTGCGGAGCTCCTCGACCAATCTCGGGCGCGACTTGCGTCTTGTGGCCTATTGGAACGAGTTCCGCCTTACCAAGCGGGCGTGACGGACGATGAGGCCTTCACGCGCGCTGTGGAAGAACTTTGCGGCCCCAGAGCAAAAGGTGCATTTGGGTCGAAGCACGGGTTCCATGCCATTAGTCCGGATTGGGTGCGCCGGAAGCTGAACGTGGCCAGAGACCACGGCGAGCCGCTCACCCGCATCCTCGATGTCGTCCGTGTCGCTCGTTACGAGGTCCATTTCGTCGGCAACATGTGGCCGCACCAGCCCAATTCCAGCTAGTCTCAAGCGTCGGGTTTCCACGGTGGTCTCAGGAGGTCGACGCAACACTTTACCATTGGAGTGGTGAGGTGATGCGATGGCGAAGAGACGACGGCGGATGTTCACTGCGGCCGAGAGTGCGGAGATCTGGGATCGCTGGCAGAAGGGTGAAGGACTGAGCCTGATCGGCCGGGTGTTCGGCCGAAGGCACACAGCGGTCTTCGCGCATTTGAAGCCGCACGGCGGCATTCGTCCACTGCCGCGGAGACGTTCGCTACGGGCGCTGAGCCTAGACGAGCGTGAGGAGATCTCGAGAGGCGTGGCAACCGGCGCATCATTGCGCTCGATTGCGGCGCAGCTGCATCGAGCGCCGTCGACGATCAGCCGCGAGCTCAGGCGCAATGGCGGTCAGCGCCGGTATCGCGCTGCGGTCGCGGACAGCCGCGCCTGGGATCGCGCCTTGCGGCCCAAGCTGTGCAAGCTCGCGCGGAATGATGAGTTGAGGCAGCTGGTCGCTGCCAGGTTGTCTGAGAACTGGTCGCCTGAGCAGATTGCCGGCTGGCTCAGGCACACCTATCGCGGGAACGAGGCTTACCAGGTGTCGCACGAGACGATCTATCGCAGCCTGTTGTCCAGGCTCGCGGCGTCCTCAAGAAGGATCTGCAGGCGCATCTGCGTACAGGGCGTGCGATCCGCCGCTCGCGGCACGCGAGCAACAAGACCGACCAACGCGGCAGACTTACCGACATGATCTCGATCCGCGAACGGCCGGCATCGGTCGAGGACCGGGCGGTGCCCGGTCACTGGGAAGGCGATCTCCTGTGTGGCTCCTCCAACAGTTACATCGTCACCCTGGTCGAGCGGCACACGCGCTATGTGCTTCTGGCCAAGGTTGCCAACCGCGACAGCCGCTCAGTGATCGCAGCGCTGATCAACCAGGCGCACCGTCTACCCGATGAGCTCTTGAAGTCGCTGACGTGGGACCGCGGCAAGGAGATGGCGGAGCACAAGAGGTTTACGCTGGCCACCGATGCCGCGGTCTACTTCTGCGATCCGCAGTCACCGTGGCAGCGCGGTTCGAACGAGAACACCAATGGGTTGCTGCGACAGTACTTCCCCAAGGGCACCAACCTTAACGTTCACTCGCAGGAGCGGTTGGACGAGATCGCGAGACAGCTTAATGGACGTCCACGCAAGACGCTCGGGTTCGAAACACCAGCCGAGCGTTTTGAAGCGTGTGTTGCGATGACCGACTGAAACGGCAACCCATTCCTGCCATTAGCCGAATTGCGTCGCTTACACTCGTTGCTAACATAAGGTCTTCTGCTAGGCTCTCGCTTGTCGCTGGGGGCCGGCTGCATGCATTTCCATGTTCCAAAGCCGCTGCACGGCTGGCGCGAGTTCGCTGGCGAAGTCGCCATCATTGTGATCGGCGTCCTCATCGCGCTTTTCTTCGAGGAGGTGGTTCAGCGCTGGAACTGGGATAACAAGATCCGAACTGCTGAAGCGGCAATGCAACGCGAAACCTTCTGGGATAATGCCCCCGAGATGGTCCAGCGCGCGTCAATCCAGCCTTGCATCGACGCCCAACTCGACGCCATTCGAGCAGCTGCGGAGAGCGGAGCGCCTCGAGCGGACGTCGCCGGTCTCATTGATCGTCTCTATCTGCCCTTCGTGACCTTCGACACCGTTGCAGAGCAGAATGCGACTGCATCGGACGTTCCGACCCACATGCCGAAGGATCGCGTGGGCGTCTGGACGCAGGCGTATGCGATGGTCCCGATGATCGATGCGACCAATGCCACGGAAGCCGCCGACGCCGCGAAGATCAAGGCGATGAAGCGTACGGGCGGACCACTTTCCTTGCCTGAGCAAATGGCTTTGCTTCAGGCTGTCGAGGCGGTGCGCTCTGATGGACGTCGCATGCTGGCAGGCATTAGTTGGGCAATGGCTGTGCTGCCAAAGCTGCACGGGACCGTGGACAAGGAGCGGCTCAAAATGTTCATGGATGATGCGCGCATGCATTATGGAACTTGCGCGCGTGATTTGCCGTCTGACTGGCCCACGACACCTTTGCGGCCACTGCCGGGCGGGTTAGCCCCTGGAATTCCTGTGAACTAGTCGCGAGCCCTAATGGCAGCCTTCCACCCGTTTCGGATGGTTGCAGATTAGGCGGCCTCGACCCATTGCGGACAGAAGGCCTTCTGTTAGGTTCCGCGCCTCGCCGGGGGCGCTATCCAATGCATTTCCACCTCCCTAAACCGCTGCACGGCTGGCGCGAATTTATCGGCGAGATAGGCGTTATCGTTGCCGGCGTGCTGATTGCTTTGGCGCTGGAGCAGGCGGTGGAGTTGCTGCACTGGCGAAATGAGACCGAAGCCGCGCGGGAGGCGATCAAGTCAGAAACTGCCCAAAATCTCGGCGCAGCGGTCTTCCGGCAGCGCCAAGACGAATGCCTTCATCGGCGGCTGGACGAAGTTGCGCTGATCTTCGAGCGGCACGCGAACGGAAAGCCTTTTACATTGCGAGCGAGAATCGGCGGACCAGTTTACTTCGGCGCAGTGCAAAGCGCTTGGCAAGTCGACGTCGCCAGCCAAGCTCTGGCGCATATGACGCTCAACGAGAGGCTCAAGTTCAGCGCGGCCTACGATCAGTTCGCCAGCCTGGACCGGACGCTACTTCAGGAACAGGACGCTTGGCGGCGGCTCGACGTGCTCGACAATCCAGCCGTATTGAAAGAAGACGATTGGCCCGCGCTTCACCAAGCTTATTCGGAAGCCAGATCGCTCGATATTCGATTGGGACTGATTACAACTTTCGCGCTTTCGAGGGATAACCTAGGCGAAGAGCCAGATACGATTTCCACTCCGCCACTCGTCAGATCCGAGTTGGAAGAATTCTGCTCGCCGATCGCGCGAACCGGGACATAGTCGTACACCCGAGAGAATGTCTGTTTCCGACCCATTCCGGACGATGGCAGCAGGTCACACTTCGACCCCAGCGAGGAAGTCTTGAGTTCCGCCGTAGTGTATTATAGATACAAGACAGTGCCGAACATGATTTACGAGCCAACCCCGCATCGAGGGTAGTTGCCCTTGGTTTGGCTTGCCCCAGTCATATGCATCTTGCTGGTCGGTCTTTCGAGCGTTCCAATCGACTTCCTCATGGAGCATTGGGGCTTGGTCAATGCCAAGGGCGATCCGCTGACCGCGCCGGCCTTCTGCCTTTTCCTCCTGCTGCCGTTCGCGACCATGGCCGCGATAACTTACGCATGGTCCCATTACGTCGAGCGTCGCGCACTGAAGACCCTGGGGCTTACCGGGTCCGGCCGGCTGCGACGGTTCCTAGGCGGCTTGGCCATCGGCATTGCGATGATGGGTCTGGCGATTTCGGCAATCTGGCTGGCTGGCGGCTATCGGGTTGAGGCGAGTTTTCCGGCATTCGCCTCAGCTTCGTCTCTTGTCTGGATCGCGTTGCTGCTGCCTTGCTTCGCCTTCCAGTCGAGCGTTGAGGAATTCATCTTTCGCGGCTGGCTTCTCTCGTCCGTCACAAGAAGATGGAACCTAGTCGCGGGGATTGTCGCAACCTCGCTTGCATTTACGTTTCTCCATTATTCCCCGCACCAACCCCTGCGCGTGACCAGCCTCTCATTCCTGTTCTCGGTCTTCGCTTGCGCTTGGGCGCGCCGCGCCAATAGCATTTGGGGGGTCATGGGCTGGCATGCCGGATGGAATTGGTCTGCCGGCGTTGGATTCGGTGTACCTATTACGGGGCTGGATGTTCACCTACCGGCCCTGCTTGTTAAACTCGTACCGATTGGGCCCGATGTCCTAACAGGCGGATTCGATGGTCCGGAGGGCAGCGTCCTGACCCTAGCTATGCTTGTTATTGCCAGCCTTTCGGTGTTCGCTCTCCCGCGAACGAACCGCCTAAGCTGGTCGCACCAGGGGTGTAGGCCGCCTGCAGCGTACCTCGCTTCGATAACGTGGCGCCTGGATTGCGGGGATTCCTGGACGAAGGCTCCAGAGCCCCGCCACCCCTAGTGGGTGACCTGTCCTCGGAGTGTACGCTTTCCACCCAAATGCGACATAAGAGCTCGGGCCAGCGCGCGAGAGGGCTGCCGAGCGGTCTACTGACTAGACGATTTGACTCGTCGCTTTCTTGTATATACATGTGGGATATACACGGAGAAGACAATGGTGGAAACGACCTTGTTCAAATCCAATAGATCTCAAGCAGTCAGGCTTCCGAAGGATGTCGCATTCCCCGAAGACGTGCGTGAGGTGACTATCGTCCGCGACGGAAACAGGCGCATTATAACACCTGCGGATTCCAGCTGGGATGATTTCTTTGCAACACCTGGCATCGATATCGGACCACGCCAACAACCGGTGAATCAGATTCGCGACGAGTTCTGATGCTCAAATATCTTCTCGATACGAATTTATGCATCCGTGTGCTCCGTGATAGGCCACAGGGACTTCGTGAGAGGTTCAACGCGGACGCGTCGAGCTTATCCATTTCATCGATCATCTTATACGAACTGCTCTTCGGTGCGGCGAAATCTGCGCGGCCGGTCGAGAATCGACATGCCGTCGAGGCCTTTTCTGCGCGCCTGGGAGTGCTCGACTTCGATGCTGATGCCGCTGCCCATGCCGGTGAGATACGAGCAGACCTTGAGCGGCGGGGAACACCAATCGGTGGGTACGACGTGTTGATCGCCGGCCACGCGCGCAGTCGCGGATTGGTGGTCGTCACCGGCAACCTTGCCGAGTTTCGACGCGTCGAAGGTCTACGTTGCGAAGACTGGGAAGTGCAAAATTAGCTAGTGAGAGGTCGGTGGCTAAGGTCGGCTTTCCACCCATTCACGATATTAGCTGCTTAGCTACGTTTTCGTCTTCTCGCCGTTAGTGACCACCCTCCACCCATGGCACACCGGAAGCTCTGAAGCTTTCTGCGAGCGCCGCCTCAAGAACGAGGGAATCGGGTCGACTCATGGGGTTCAGGTGCTCAACCAGCTCAGGCAGCAGACGAACGCCAAAGCGCTTCACGGCCGCGCTCGCCTTGTAGCCGGCCTTGTGCTGATCAAAGCGCCAGTCGGGATCGCGCGAGGTTTGGCCTACATAGAGCCCCCAACGTTCACCAAGTCTCGGATCGTGCAGCAGCACCACGTAAACAGAGTGGCCGCAACCAGCTTTGCCGGTGCTTGCCGCACGCAGGCGCAATGCTGCGCGCTCGGCTCTCGCTATCCATTCGCAGTAGGGCACGTCTCAGGATACTCGTGGCCAAGGCGTTTCCCAAGGAGCAAGCCACACACGATTGCTTATGTCTGCTTCCACCCGTTGCGGTCATGCGGCCCTGAGCGCTACTTACTGAGGCGGCGCATCGCTAAGCAAAAGACCTTACTCTGACTTCACCCCAGAAGGTTATCAGCAATGTCCGCCTTCCACCCATTGCAGAGATACCCCCTAAACCGATAGCTTTTTCCCAATGGTCAGCTTGACTGAAGAACGAGAGATCCCGGGCGGCGTCGTGCACGCCCTGCCCGCTGATCTGAAGGACGCGCTCTTACGCGATCACCAAGCATTATCGACTTGGCGTGACATCACCCCGCTCGCGCGGAACGAATGGATATGTTGGATTGAATCCGCGAAGAAGGATGAGACCAGGCGCAAGCGCATCGATTGGGGTCGCTCCAACCTGAGGGACGGAAAGCGGCGGCCGTGTTGCTGGCCCGGCTGCCCTCACCGCTGACGTCCGCTTCCCACCCGACAGCGACGTATCTGGGAGTTGTAGAACGCGGAGAACACGGCTTCGGCGTGTTCTTTCCGGACGTTCCCGGCTGTGTGTCTGCCGACGCTAATCCGTTTGAGGCGATGGAGAATGGCGAGCACGCGCTTGCGGCGCACATTGAGTTGCTCGCCCAGGGCGGCGAGGGCATTCCAGAGGCTTCATCCGAGGTCTCGGTCGATGACGACATCGAGGTAGCAAGTTACTTCCTCGCCCACGTTGAGCTTCCCGGAAAAACGCTTCGGCTTAACATCACCATGGATGAGGGACTGGTCGCGCGAATTGATCGCGTCGCTCGCAACCGCTCCGCTTTTCTCGCCGAAGCCGCGCGGGACCGGCTGCGAGAGCTCGCAGAGGCAAAAGGGAACGCCTGAAGTTCGCAGAACCTAATTTCCGCGTTCCACCACATTGCGACCATTTCTGATGGACGCGCTATCCTACGCGCAATTTTTCCTGATCCACAGCTTTGAGCCAGTGCTCGAGATCCGAGGCGGGATCATGAAGAGGCTCGATCGCGATCCCATCGACTAATTTGGTGAAGTCAGGATCATAGTCATTTCGGGTCAGCTTCCAAGCAGCCCTCAATCCTGGCGCATTGAAGACGTGCCGGAACGCGTTCATGTGGCCCAAGAACGCGCCTTCTTCCATTAAACCGCTGCGCCGCTGAAGGTAGCTGTCCTCGAAGCTAATGAAACGGGCGCGCGCAATGTACATAAATTGGAAGTGTCGCTCGGGACCGATCTCATGATCGCCGCGGAGTCCCGCTGACCACGCAGGCATTAGGGACGGCCCAGCCACATTCAGGACAAAATCCACGATTCTTGTCGCCCGGCCTTGTTGGATGATCGCCCGCTGATTCTTGTTGGCCTGGCGGATCTGCACACTGAGGAACATCAAGGAAATCAGCACCGCACAGCCGCTGAGAAAACTGCCAATGCTCGCGAGGTCAGAAAGGGTCATGGCATCACCTAGAGCAAATTCTTAGCGTTCAGCACCGGCGCGCCCAACGTCGGGCCTCGACTAGCATACCGCATTCAAGAAACCGGCCTAACGTCGACTTCCTACCCTAATGCAACCTTTGCGGCTTAGGTCTGACTGCGACCCATTCGTGCCATTAGGAGAACTCGGGCAGCTGACTTAATGGCGGTTCGGGGGACGCATGCATTTTCATCTGCCAAAACCTCTGCACGGCTGGCGCGAGTTCGCCGGCGAGGTCGGCATCATCGTCATCGGCGTCCTGATCGCTCTCGGTGCAGAACAGGTCGTCGAGGCGGTGCACGAGCGAGCAACGGTTCACCAGGTCCGCAGCGCGCTGATCGCCGAGTTGTCGGAAGACCGGGCCCGATGGGAATATCTTCGCGCACAAGACGAATGCATCGAGGTCCGCCTCTCAGCACTCGAGCTTTGGGCGAGCAAAGCGCCCAGTGGCGCAAGACTAGCGCAGTTCCAGAGGCCCAATCTTTGGAGTGTCCACTCGAGCGCTTGGGAACTGGCGAAGTCCAACCCGGCGGTTGAGCGGCTGCCACTCAGCCAGCGCCTCACATTTGCGTCTACCTACGACATTATGAGCCGTTTCGAACGGTATCTCATTGATGAGGATCAGGACTGGAAAGCAATCAACGTCCGGACCAGCGCACCGCTAACTGATTCAGGCCGCGACGACCTCACGAAGGCAATCGCAGCGGCCCGATACGACGTCGAGCGCCGCCGCAACGGCTACTCGGGCCTCTTTGACCGATTCAACCGGCTCGGAATCCAAGCCGATTCCAATTCCGGCCGACTTTTGGGATCCACCCGCGATCTTTGCGCCCCGCTCCCCGACAATACACGAGGGAAACACTAGTGCATTTCCATCTGCCGAAGCCGCTGCATGGCTGGCGCGAATTTGCTGGCGAAGTCGGGATCATCGTGCTGGGCGTCCTTCTCGCGCTCAGTGCGGAGCAGCTAGTCGAGGCGGGGCAGTGGCGCGACAAAGTGAGCCGCGCAGAAGGGGCCATGCGGCTCGAGCTCGGCGCGGACAATGGTCCTCAGGCTTATGGACGCGTGATCATCGGTCGCTGCCTCGACATGCAGATCACCCATATCCACGATGGACCGGGCCACGTTCCGGTGGACGAACTGCGGCAATGGGTGCAGGCTTATACGCCGCCATTCAGCTCTTGGGACAGCGAAGCGTGGAAGACTGTCCTCGGCTCCGACGTCGGCAGTCACATGGGCCCGGAGCGGCTTGTCCAATGGTCGTCGCCCTATCGCGTCCTCACTGACTTGACCCAAGAGAACCATCGAGAAAGAGACCTCACGATCCAGCTTCACGAGGTGCTCCCTCCGACCGGCGATCCTTCGTCTGCGGATCTTCAGGAGCTTCGGCGAGAAGCGGCTCAACTCCGCACGCTCAACGCTGGTTTCTATAGGGCATCGCAGCTCGTCCTCGCCCGTTCGCAAGCGCTCGGCGCGCCGGTCGCAGAACCGATCAAACGCGAACTGCTAAGGGAGGCCAAGATGATCTACGGCGATTGCGCGCGTGCCCCGGATCCCAACGCCAAGCCGCTAGCGCAAAAACTTGAAACCAACCTGCATTGGCTGCCGCCTAGCTTTGGCAACTGACAAACCAAGCACCTCCTATGTCCGATTCCCACCCAAACCCGCCGTTAGTCGTCGATCCAAAGCGGACGTTAGGCGGAGCCGAGGAAGGACGCCTCTTGAGTAGTCAATATCGCCGCGACATCACCTCAGATCGTTCCTCGGCCGTCAGCGGAAGGTTGGCCGCCTTTCGCAATTGGGCGCGCGCCTCTTCTGACTCCCCCGACCGAGCAAGCGCCTCCGCCCACTTCAAGCGATTTCGCCCCCAGTTCGGTGCTAACTCCTCGGTATCCTTGAACTTCGATGCGGCAGCTTTTTGGTCGCCCTTCATTAGCAGCGCTTCTCCCCAAATCTCGGACACATCCGCATCGCGTGGGCTCTTCGCTTGGGCCATCCTGACCAGCGCGATTGCACCATCGGCATTGTTCCGGTCCAATCGCGTGCGCGCCCACTCGGTGTAAGCGAGTGGTAGCGACGGCGCCTGGCTTACTGCAGCAGCAAACCAGCGATCGGCTGAGGCCCAGTCCTGCTGTTGCGCCGCGATCATGGCTCGAACGCGCACGCACAAATAGCAGTCCACAGGAGTCTTATCGACGAGTGAGGCGCCGGCTGCGGCGTCGCCCGAGCGCGCGAGCGCCAGCGCCTGCAGAGGCTTGATCCACACTTGCTGCATCAAGCTGTAGATCGGCCTGGTGGCCTTCCCGGCTTCGAGCGTGGCGTCCATCCTCTGCGCATCCTGCAGCGCGAGCGGCCACCGACCCATTTCTGCCGCGATCCAGTAGCGTGGCAGAGCGAGGAAGGCTCCTTGCGCAATGTCCCAAGGCATCGCGTCGTCCGAAGGAGGTGCCTGAATCATGGCGCGCCGTGCGGCCGGCAGATCGTGGCCTAACGCGTAAGCCGTTGCCGCCATCGCCGGCGACAGTTGCGCCACGCTGCCGTATCCGGATTGCGCCGCCGGAAAGTCGCGGGCAGTTTCCATCCAATCGGCGCCCGAAGCCTCGTAGTCCGGCTTCACGAAGTCGAGCCAAGCGCGGCCCATCAGCCTATTCGCCTGGAAGAAGAAATCGCTGGTGTCCGGGAGGCGTGTCCGAGACTCGACCTCGAGCGCCCTGGACACGTCCAGATCAGCCTCTTCGTGCCCGCTCCAAACCTCCGTATTGACCATGGCGATATGGTCGTTGAGATCGGATCCGGCCCCGTAACCCATCCCGCGCGCCGCATAGCTGCGGGCCGCTGCTGAATTGCCGCGATCATTTAGCTCCATCAGCGCCCACTTGGCATAGGCCCAGCCGCGCTCGCTCGCTGGCCCATTGATCGCTAGATTCGAGATCACCTTGAATGCTTCATCCGATCGCCCCGCGCCGTCGAGATATTCGGCGTAACGATAGGGCTGGTTGGCGCCGTAGACCGCCTCGGCCGACCTCTGCGCGAGGTCGTCGAAAGATGTCACGGGTCCGGTGAAAGTCTGCGGCGGCGCGTCTCCCAACCGCGCGGTCAGGGATATGCCGCCGGGCGCGGACGTGATCTCGCCGGTTACATGGCTGACATTGCCGAGGTGCTCGCGAAGGAGCTTGTCGAACTCCGAGAAAGTGAGGCCCGTGTCCGGGATTTCGACCTTGAAGTCGGAACCCCAATTGGTTTCGTAAGACTGCGGCGGTCGGTCCGATTCTGCAGTCGCTCGTTGCAGCGCCTGGAGCTTGTCGAGGAATCGGCTCGCGGCAACCTCGCCGGTCAGGCCAGTTCGGGCAAGGTCCGGCGGCACAGAGAAGGCGTCGATCGCAAGACCATGCGCTTCGTGGGCCTGCCACGCCAACACCGCGACCACCAGGACAATGGCGGCGCCTACGATTGCCGTTAGCATCTGCAGAAGCGCCTTCATCCAATCACTGAATCTTCCCCAGCGCAGGCGCGAAAGCACGAGATGATGTTGCGCCTGAAGGCCATCGATCTGCAGGTCGACAAGGCGCCCCTGCTTTTCGAGGAGTGCCTCGGTTTTCTCGTTCAGGCTGCGACTGCGCGACCTGCTTCCCAGTGCCAGTGCCGCGGCAGCCGCATTCAGCGGCTCGGCGTCGCCGGCGCCTTCGAATAACTTGTCGATGGACTCATTCATCCCGCGCCCCCAGCCGAGATCCGGCCAACCTTATGACCGATTACGCCAGGGGCATGAAGGCCAAACTTCTGTTGAGAATGAGCGTGTTCCACCCTGCCGTCGAGCTTCGACCCCATTTGCGACATCAGTCCTGCGCCTAGTTCATCGCTTTGCGGTCTCTTTGGGTGGTCGCAGCGGATTACTGCTGAGGACCGCTTGGTCTATCGCGTCCACGGCAACGGCAAGGATCAGGGACTTGAGATCATCCAGTGCCGGATGCACGACTGAAACGAACAACTTGATTCCACCCTTACCGGCCGGAACAACTTTTTTCGACGCGCTCACTCTAGAGTCCCGAATCGGCCCGTCAAACTGCAAATCCTCAATCGCTTCGCCAAGGTGGGCAACGAATGGGCGACTGCTGTGGGACTGCAAATTCGGGATGTGATAGGGTGACAGCCCCACAAGCAGGAGGGCAGCGCCATGACCGCGTTCAATGCCGTGCGTTTTAAGGTGAAGCCGGGCCGCGATGAGGACTTCCTTGAAGCTCATCGCAAGGTCGACCGCAGCTGGCCGGGAATGAGGAGCGCCAACCTCATCAAGACCGGTGAGGGGTCCTATTGCATCATCGGCGAATGGGACGACATGGATAGCATGGCGGCCGCGCGGCCGCACATGATCGCTACGCTGGATACGTTCCGGGAGACCCTTGAGGGCGACACGGACCCGGTGTCGGGACCGGTGGTACTGGAACTCAAGTAAGCTCGTCGAACCAGCGGCTGGACAGGCTTCACTGCGCGCGATGGAGCGCGGCGTGGATTCCGCCGACTTCCAGCCGTCCGCAGAGCGCACGGAAATTGCTTCGCCAGGGGTGGTCTGAGCGTCCGCTTTCCATCCATTTCCGCGGCCTATCCTCGACCCATTGCGGAGATGCCCCGTAGGCTTAGGGTGCGCCCATGAGGCCGCCCGCACGAGAGTTGCAGAGACTGGGATGTGCCGCCGCTCTCGGGGCAATCGTAGCGTTCCCAGCCGGGGTGGTGTTCTCGCAACGCGAGTCGGTTCAGTCAGAGGCACCTGATTCGAAAACGACTACCGGGTCCGCCCTGCGCAACACAGAGGCCGGGACGCTAAATCCCTATGCGCCCAACATTCTGAGTGACCCCTACATCGTTCGGCGGCAACGGGAGATGGTTAAGGCT